>NZ_NCSR01000003.1:0-257630 GCF_002105485.1 Leifsonia sp. NCR5 | reverse complement strand
TCACCACTCCGCCCATCCCTCCACCATACGGCCGTTGCCGTCCGTTGCCTTTCGGCTGCCACTCACACCCACACCAGTTCTCCGCTTACGCGGAAATCTGCGCGCTCACGACCGCGAACTCCGTTCAAGCGGAGAATTCGGTGGCGAGTCGGCCGAAAACTCCGGTCGAACGCGCGCCGCACGCAACGCAGGAGTAGCCGGCCGACACGCCGCGCTGATCCCCGTCCGGACGGAGTTCGCGATCGTGAGCGCGCAGATTTCCGCGTAAGCGGAGAACTGGTGTGGGTGTGAGTGGCAGCCGAAAGGCAACGGACGGCAACGGCCGTATGGTGGAGGGATGGGCGGAGTGGTGATCGGGTTCGCGATCATCGCGTTCGTGATCGCCGTCGGCTACGTGGCAGGGCGGCTGGGCATCGGCGGGCCGCAGGCGTCGTTCGTCCTCAACAGGATCGCGTTCTTCGTCACCAACCCCGCGCTGCTGTTCGTCACCCTGGCCAGGGCAGACCTGCACGTCGTGTTCTCCGCGCAGCTGCTCATCTCCGGGGTCGCCGCGATCTCCGCCGCCGGATTGTTCGTGCTGCTCTCGCGCCTCTTCTTCCGGCGAGGGGCGGCAGAGACCACCATCGGCGCGCTCGGAGCCGGGTACGTCAACGCCAACAACATCGGCCTGCCCGTGGCCGTCTACGTGCTAGGCAGTGCGACATACGTCGCTCCGGTGCTGCTGCTGCAGCTGATCGTGTTCGCGCCGATCGCCCTCACCGTGCTCGACATCACCTCGCGCTCGTCGGTGTCCGTGCGCTCCATCCTCACGCAGCCGGTCCGCAACCCGATGATCATCGCCTCGGTGCTCGGCATCCTGATCAACCTCAGCGGCCTCCGGTTGCCGGATGCGGTGTTCCAGCCGTTCGTGCTGCTCGGCGGGGCCGCAGTGCCCCTGGTGCTGATGGCGTTCGGGATGTCGCTGCACGGCTCACGCCCGCTGCGCGCCGACCACGGCAGGATCGAGATCATCACCGCCTCCGTCATCAAGGCGGCGGTCATGCCGCTGATCGCGTTCCTGGTCGCCTGGCTCGGGTTCGGGATGCACGGGCACGCGCTGTTCGCTGCCGTCGCGCTCGCCGCACTGCCCGCCGCCCAGAACGTCTACAACTTCGCCGCCCGCTACGAGCGCGGGATGACCGTGGCGCGGGATGTGGTGCTGCTCACGACGCTGTTCGCGGTGCCCGCCCTCCTGCTGATCGCGGCGCTGCTGGCGTAGCTGCGCCGCTGCGCGCTCCGCGCCGCGTCAGCCGCGGTCGAGCGAGTGCAGGTACCCTGCGTTGCCGCGGATCGCCGCCTCGTAGCGCAGCAGGTCCTCCGTCCGGATGTGGTCGACGGCCAGCTCCATCAGCTCGGCCACCGCCGCGTCGCTGCGCCCGGCCGCGTGCAGAGAGAGCGCGTGCCACATCCGCACCGACTCCGACTTCGGATACAGGGCGAGCGCCTGCTCGAGGGCGGCGAGCGACTCGTCGAACCTGCCCAGGTTCCGCAGCGTGCTGCCGTACTGCAGCAGGCAGCGGCGGAGCGTGTCCCCGGTGAGTCCGGCATCCATCGCCTGCTCGTAGTAGCCGAGCGCCGTCTCCTCCTCGCCGGCGGTGTCGTACGAGCCGCCGACGTCGTACAGCACGTACGCGTTGCCTGGATTCTCGGCGAGCACCTCCAGGAAGGCGTCGATAGTCGGCTGCATGTTCTGCCTGTCCCGCTTGTCGAAGATGTCGCGCAGCTGCTGTTCGAGGCGCGGGGTGACGTGGGCGACCATGCTCTTCCTGTTCCTGTCGGGGTGAGGCCACCATACGTCGAAATCCGGCCGTCCCGTTCGACGCAGTACCGTAACGTCACCCTTCAGGAGGCACGGAATGCGCTACTTGTTTCTGATCACCACCGCGCTCGACGGCGAACCGTACCGCGAGAGCGAGGACACCATCGCCGACTGGATCGCCGAGGTGGATGCGCGCGGCAGGGAGGCGGACGGTGACCGCCTGCGCCCCATCGAGGAGGCGAAGACCGTCCGCGTGCGCGGCGGGAGGCTCCACGTGACGGACGGCCCGTTCGCCGAGACCAAGGAGTGGGTGGCGGGCTACGACGTCATCGACTGCGACTCGATGGACGACGCCGTCGACCTGGCATCGCGGCACCCGATGGCGCGGTTCGGTCGTGTCGAGGTGCGGGAGCTCTGGCCGCTGGGCTGAGCGCTCGGTGGGCTGAGCGCTCGGCCGGCTGAGTATTCTCGTTGCGTGGAGCAGACGAGCGGGGACGACGCAGCGGTGACGCTCATCCGGTCGACGCTCGCCGATGCGGTGCGACGACTGGATGCGGCGGGCGCGCGCGACGAGGCGCTGGCCGAGTTCGTGCCGAGGCACCGGAAGCTGCTCGTCACCCGGGAGCCCGTGCTGCGGCCGGTGGGCAGGGTGTGGCGGCTGGGCGTGCTGCTGCTCGACCGGCAGGGCGTGCTGCGCGCGACAGGGGCGATCATCCGCGCGACCGCGCCCGGCCGTCCCGCCTACCAGTCGCAGTCCGCCGAGACCAGGCGCGCGTACCGCGCAGCGGCGCAACGCGGGCACTTCCCGGACGGAGAGACCGTCAACTACGACGCGGCGATCATCGACCTGGATGCGGCGAGCCTGCGCGCATCCACCGGCCCCGTGTTCGTACGCGACGGACGCGCCCTGGTTCGCTGGAACGCGACGACACCGGATGCCGATGCCGTCGCGTTCGACGGGTACGTCGCCGAGCGGGTCGGCCTGCTGACGGACCCGCCGCAGGGCGCCTGAGTGCCCGCGCGCCTGAGCGCCGCGCGCCTGAGCGCCCGCGCGCCTGAGCGCCGGGCGCCTACGCGCCGCTGGGGCTCGTGCTGCCCGTGCTGGAGCTGCTGCTCTTGCCGGTGATGTCGTCGAGCTTGCCGCTGGCCTTGTCGACCAGGTCGCTCGCGCGGTCACCGAGTTCGGACGCCGCCTTGCCTGCGAGGTCGCGGACGTCGCCTTTCACCTGCTGAACAGGGTCGGAGTGCGTGAACCCGCTGACCTGACGCTTGATGGTGTCGTAGGTCTTGCGCCCTGACCGGGACCCGAGCACGAAGCCAACGGCCGCGCCTGCCAGGAAAATGATTACCTTCATCGTCGTCCTCTCCGTGGTGGTTGTTCCACGCACCGTACGCGCCCCGCCGTCGATGGGAAGGGGGCACGGTGCCAGAATGGCTGCGTGACGGAGCCGTCGAGCGTCCGGCCCTCCGAGGGTGGCTCGCGCACCGCAGAGGTGCGTGCGTTCGAGCACGCCGTGTCGGCGTGGGCGGCCGGCGTCGCGCCTCCTCCCGTCGCGCCCCCTCCCGTTGGCGGCGGCATCGACACCGCCATCCTGGTCGAGGGCGCGAGTGACCGCGCGGCGGTCGAGGCGCTCGCCGAACTGCACGGCAGGGACCTGCCGGGCGAGGGCTGGGCCGTGCTTCCGATGGGCGGTGCGATGAGCATCCGGAGGTTTGTGGCCATGCTCGGACCGACCGGGATGGGCGTGGCGCTCCGCGGCCTGTGCGACGCCGGCGAGGTGCGGTTCTTCCACTGGGCGGGGATGCGCGCCTCCGACATCCACGTCTGCCACCCCGATCTGGAGGGCGAGCTGATCGGCGCCCTCGGCGTCCGCGGCGTCGAGGAGGTGCTGGCCGCCGAGGGTGATCTGCGGCTGTTCCGGATGTTCCAGCAGCAGCCGGCGCAGCGCCTCCGGCCGGTGGAACAGCAGCTGCACCGGTTCCTCGGTACGACGTCCGGGCGCAAGGAGCACTACGGGCGCGCCCTCGTCCTGGCGCTCCCGGCGGAGCGGGTGCCGCGGCCGCTGCAGGCGCTGCTCGCGCGCGAGTGATCCGGACGCACACGTCACGCACGCTCTGCATCGAGGTCAGCTGCCATCATGCTGGGTTACGAGAGCTCCGCCGGTCGGGGCGCATGGAAGACGAGGTGGCAGGTGATCGGTCAGGTGATCGTTCCCGGTATCGGGGGCTCCGACGCAACGCACTGGCAGACGCGGTGGCAGCAGCAGTGGGGTGCCGATGCGGTCCGCATCGAGCCGGTGTCGTGGTCGCAGCCGGAGCTCGGTGACTGGGTCGCAGCGATCGAGCGAGCCGTGCGCGCCATCGAGCCGCGGGTCGACGGCATCGTGCTGGTCGCGCACAGCCTCGGCTGCTGGGCTGTGTCCGAGTGGCTGCGCCATGCACGCGTCGAGATTCCGGTCGGGGCGTTCTTCGTTGCGCCGCCGGATCCGGCGGGCGAGGCGTTCCCTGCTCGGGATGCTCCGACCTTCGTCGCTCTGCGAGAGCACCGGCTGCCGTGTGCGAGCATGGTCGTCGCGAGTGCGGACGACCCGTACTGCGACCGCCGGAAGGCCGAGGAGCTGGCGGACGGCTGGGGGAGTGGCCTCCTCGTGGCGGGCAGCATCGGGCACATCAACTCCGCCAGCGGGCTCGGAGACTGGGCGACCGGCAAGGACGCCCTCGACCGCCTTGAATCCCGGCTCGCCGAGTCGGCGAGCACGTGATCCGGAGAGGTCACGCGGTCAGCGCGTGCGCCTCCCTCGTCGCCTCGACCGTGCTTTCCTGCCGGATCGAGAACGCGTTGTCGTCGCGCACGAGCAGCAGCTCGACGCCGTGCTGGTGGCGCAACACGACGAGTGCCGAGCTGTCCGTTTCGAGCACGCGCTCGACCTGGCGCAGGAAGATGCGCGCCATCTCGTCGCTCACGCGGAAGTCGCGGCCGAGAGCGTGCACGATGTAGCAGGGCGCGGCTGCCGGGCGCGCCTCGAGGTGGGTCTCCGCGCGGAAGCGGTCGCACGCGCGTTGGTCTGCGTGGGAAATCGTCATGGGTCCTCCGTCGACGTCGGATCACGAACGGTAGGCCGTTCCCTGCGGGGGTATAGGGGTTGCGCGCGGACCGTACTCATGCATCCGGTGGCGGGAGCATGCATCCGGTGGCGGGAGCAGAATAGGCCCATGAAGACTTTCACCCTTCCGAACACCACCGTCGAAACCTCGAACATCATCCTCGGCCTGATGCGGATCACCCCGCTCGACGACGAGCAGATCCGCAGCCTGGTGCGGTCGGCCAGGGATGCGGGGATCACCATGTTCGATCACGCCGACATCTACGGCGATGTGCGGCACGGCTGCGAGACGCGATTCGGGGACGCGGGGGCCATTCCGGCGTCGGAGCGCGACCAGGTGCAGATCCAGTCGAAGGTGGGCATCAGGGACGGCTACTTCGACTTCTCCCGCGAGCACATCCTGACCACCGTCGACGAGTCCCTCTCCGCCCTCAAGACCGACTACCTCGACCTGCTGCTCCTGCACCGCCCGGACACGCTGGTCGAGCCGGACGAGGTCGCCGCCGCCTTCGACGAGCTGTTCGAGTCCGGCAAGGTCCGCAACTTCGGCGTCTCCAACCAGACCCCCGGCCAGATCGAACTGCTCAAGCGTTCTGTGCGCCAGCCGATCGTGGTCAACCAGGTGCAGCTCAGCATCACCCACTCCCCGCTGATCGCCCAGGGCATCGCCGCCAACATGGTCGCCCTCGACCAGTCCATCGACCGCGACAACGGCATCCTCGACTACAGCCGCCTCAACGACATCACCCTGCAGGCCTGGTCCCCGTTCCAGAAGGGCTTCTTCGACGGCGTCTTCCTCGGCGACAGCGAGAACTACGCCGAACTGAACGAGGTGATCGACGGGCTCGCGGCGAAGTACGACGTGCAGCCCGCCGCCATCGCCGTCGCCTGGATCACCAGGCACCCCGCGAACATGCAGGTCGTGCTCGGCACCACGAACGTGCACCACCTGCTCGACTCCGCAGCGGGAAGCGACGTGCCGCTCACCCGCGAGGAGTGGTACCGCCTGTTCACGACGGCGGGACACATCCTGCCGTAGCGGACGGGCTGCCGTAGCGGGTGCCCATCCACTCGCCACGCGCGCATGAGCGGGTCAGCGTGTCGCCGAGCATCCACTCGCAACGCATGCATTCGCGGGCTACCGTCGGAGGGTGCAGGTCGATTCGCTTCCGGTGCCGCTGCGCGATCTCGCGTCGCGGCTGTGGTTGTGGCGCGTCGCCTCCGCACGGTCGCGCACCATCCGGCCGATGGACGCGCCGCAGGCGTACGCCTCTGGACGCGACAGCATCCGGATGCTCGTCGTCGGCTCCGGCCCGGCCGCCGGCTGGGGCGTGGGCAGTCACGACCTCGCTCTGCCCGGCGCCCTCGCCCGCGCGATGGCGGCGACCACCGGGCGGGGCGTCGTCGTCGACGTGCTCGCCGGCGCGGACATCGGCGTGCGCACGCTGCGGTCGACGCTCGCAGACGCCGACCTGTCCCGGTATGCGGCGATCGTCGTCAGCGTGACCATGACGGACGCGCTGCACCGGGCGGACCCCGTGCGCTGGGAGGGCAGGATGCGGTCGGCGCTCGACCACATCCGGTCGCGGTCGCAGGGTGTCGTGGTGTGGCTCGGGAGTCAGCCGATCCGTTCGGTGCGGCCGTACGACAACGAGTACGGCGACATCGTGCAGCGGTCGGCGACCGAGCTGAACAGGCGGGCGGCCGCGGTGTGCGCCGACACCGACTTGGCCGTTTTCGTCCCGCTGGCCGCGCCGCCGCACAACGACAGCGCCCGCCACCGCACCCCGGCCGACTACCTATTCTGGGCGCGGCAGATCGCCGACGTGATCGCCCCGGACGTCGCCGACGTGATCAGCACCGTCCCGCCGGCGCCCGCGGAAGACAGGGTGGACGCCATCGCGCGGCTGCGGCTCCACGAACGGGGCCCGGATGCGCGCCTCGACGGGATCGTCGGCACCGCCCGCCGCACCCTGCAGTCGGACATCGCGCTGTTCTCGGTGCTCGACGACGAGAAGCAGTGGCATCTGGCGTCGAGCGGCACGCAACTGACCGAGTTCCCGCTGGAGGAGTCGGTGTGCGTGTACACGATCGCGACCGACGACGGCATGGTCATCCCGAACGCGGAAGAGGACCCGCGGTTCGCGGAGAACGACATGGTGACCGGGCCCGCGCACCTGCGCTTCTACGCCGGATATCCGGTGGAGGCGCCGGACGGGACGCGCATCGGCGCGATCTGCGTCTTCGGCCGGACGGCGAGGGACCCTGCGGAGTCGGAGACGGATCTCGACGTGCTCCGCGAGCTTGCACTGCTCGCCCAGCGCGAGCTGTGGCGCTGGGAGCCGGGCGAGCAGTAGGCGGCGGGAAGGACGGCTGAGCCGTCCCGCCCCCGCCCGAAGTGCGAAACCCTAGAGGGCGCGGATGTTCTCCGCCTGCGGGCCCTTGGGGCCGTTCGCGGTGTCGAACTCGACCTTCTGGTTCTCTTCGAGGTTGCGGTGTCCGGCGTTGCCGCCGACGATCGCGCTGTGGTGCGCGAAGACATCCTTCGTGCCGTCATCGGGCGCGATGAACCCGAATCCCTTTTCGGAGTTGAACCATTTGACGGTGCCGGTGGCCATATCGTCATTCCCTTTTATTCGTGTTGCGGGCCACGCGATGCGACCCGTCGACCGCGCCAGTGACGCGGACGGTGGATGCGCGAACCGTGTCGACGGTGCGCGCGAGCTGAGCTGCCCTGGATGCGGTCGGCGGCGGCGATGCCGGGCGAGCGCTGGTGGGCTGAAGTGTGCGGTGAATGTCCGTTCGGCAGCGGATCGCTGCGAAGAAACGGCCAGAAGAACGCCGGACGCTGCCTGAGAGCTTAGCGCCCCTTGGTGAGAGCCTGCCGTACGCGGCCGAGCGAGCCGCCGAGAGCGGCATGAGGGGAAAAGGATTCTAGCATTTAACGTAATGAATTTAGCGTATCGAGTTACTGTAGACGGCACGGATTGAAGTGCGGTGTTACCGGACCGGCTGTCGTGCTGTGTACTGCTGCGGTGATAGGCGGGTGGGCGCAGGCGAACATCGCGCGGAACACCGGCCAGTGCTTCGGAACCCGCTGGGCGAGCTACCCGATTCCGAACAACTTCCACAACGTGTACGTTCGCTGCTACGCCTAGAGGACGGTGAATTCGATGGCCATCGACGAATCGAAGCGGTCGGGGGACCCGTTCCGCAACGCGGTCAGGACGGGTGCGTTCGCGTGGATCTACTGGCTCCTGACCGCCGCGGCGATGATCGCGGCTCTTGCCGCCGTGTTCGGCGACACGCACCAGCGGATCGTCACAGGCGCGATCGCCTTCCCGGTGATCGTCGCCCTCGCGATTGCGCGATTCATCGTGGCCGCGAGGATTCGGCGGCAGCGGTAGGGCCGGCTAGCGCCCCGTGGTGAGAGCCTGCCGTACGCGGTCGAGCGAGCCGCCGAGAAACGGACTGGATGAGCAGTTGCTGTGTTGCCGCCGCGTCATTCATCGAGGCGCGCCACCGAGGCACCGGGGATGAGGTGTGCTTCGAGGTACTCGATCCTCGGTTCGGGGCGCTCGTCCGGCGACTCGATGTGGTCGGCGATCAGGCGGGCGGCGTGCTTGGCGATCTTGCGGGTCGGTTGCACGATGACCGTCAGTTTCGGCACGAGGGCCTGTGCGAGCTCCCGGCTGTCGAATCCGACCACCGAGATGTCCCGGCCGATGCGTAACCCCGAGTCGTTCACAGCGGTCACGGCGCCCAGGGTGAGCTCGTAGTTCGCAGTGAAAAGCCCGGTGGGGCGCGGCCGCAGGGCGAGCAACTCCTGAGCGGCGCGATAGCCCGCTTCGACTGTGAGCGGTACGAGACGTTCCAGTGAGGGGTCAACCTGCACCCCGTCGGAAGCCAGCGCGCGCTCGAACCCTTCGGTGCGCAGGCGCATGGAGGAGATGATCGGCTCGCCGCCGACGAATCCGATCCGGCGGTGACCGTGATCGAGGAGATGCCGGGCCCCGAGTGCTCCAGCCGCTGCATTGTCGATGAAGACTCCGTCGGCGTGCACGTCGTCGATGAACCAGTCGACCATCACGACCGGAACGCGCGCAGCCGCGGCGCGCAGGGCGGGCACGTCGTGAGGCGGGGTGACCGCGACGATTCCGTCCACCATGCGGTCCATCAGCAGGTTGACGGGATCTTCGCTCGGATCCGGGCTGGCTGCCACGATGACGCTGATCCCACGTGGGCGGAGAGCTTCCTCCACCCCGGCGATGATCGTCAGGTGGAAGTCGTTGTCTAGCGCCGGCAGCAGCACCCCGACCGTGCGCGACCGCCGCGAACGCAGCGTGCGAGCGAACTGGTTCGGCCGGAAGTCGAGTTCGCGGGCCGCCGTCTCGATCGCTTCGCGATTGGCTTCCAGAACGTTTCGCCCGTTGTAGTACTTGGAGATCGTGGCGAGCGAGAGCCCTGTGGCCCGCTGGATGTCCTTGTATGTCGTCACAGCCCCGTCTTTCCTGGTGTCTCCGTCCAACACCCCTCACGGTCGCCGATGTCTGAGTGCCGCGTCCGCTCAGCATAATCCAGCGACAGCGCGGCGCGAATCGTTTCGACCACGACAGTCCCGACGCTGGCGCGGCTGCGTCTCAAACGAAGCGGACGGGCGGAACTCCCTCGCCCAGACGACCGGCTTGTCGCAGCCACTCCACTGACTCCGCCACGGCCTCGAGCGACGAGTGCGCAGGTTCGTAGCCCAGCAGTCTGCGCCCCTTCTCGATGCTCATCGAATGGCTGCGGGCGATGTGCTGGAGGGCGGAGTCGCGGTGCTCCTCGGGGAGGGAGGCGCTGAACTCCTCGAACGGCACGAAGCGCAGCCTGGCTTCCACCCCGAACCACCGGGCGGCCTCTTCCGCGAACCCGCGCAGTGTGAGCGCGCGCTCGGAGACGGCGTGGAACGCCTCGCCGTTCGCCTTGTCCGGGTGTTCGAGGCAGAGCCGGATCAACTGGGCCACGTCGTCGGCGTGCACGTGATGCACGGTCTCGAGCCCGAAGCCCGGCAGCAAGAGCTCCCGCTGGTCCGCCAGGCTCCGCCAGACACCGAGGTCGGTGGTGCCCTGCGGGGTGACGATCGGCCAGCCGGGGCCGGAGATGTGACCCGGGTGCACGATCGCCACCGGGAGACCGTCCTCGCGTCGGGACTCGGCCAGCAGCAGACGTTCGATTGCCTCCTTCTGGATGCCGTACTCACCCCAGGGCCGCTTGGCGGCGTTCTCGGGAGCGGGAACCTCGGTGAGGATGCCGTGCGTCCAGATCGTGCCGACGTGCACCAGCTGTCGCACCCGTCCGCGAAGGGCGTCGGCGAGCTGCTGGGCGGACCGGGGAGTGAAGCAGATCAGGTCCACCACGGCGTCTGCTTCGAGTTCGGCGACGCGGGGGCCGAAAGCGCCCGCGGCATCTTCGTCCTCGCGGTCGGCGATCACCCGCTCGACGCTCTGCCAGGCCGGGTCCTCACGGTACGGGGCCGAGCTGCCGCGCGTGATCGCGACCACGGCGTGCCCGTCCGCCACGAGGCGCGGCACGAGATAGCCACCGATATGCCCTGTTGCTCCGATGACGACGATGCGCATATGTGCTCTCTTCCGGTGGGCGCCACGGTGGCGCGGAGATCGCTTCGACTAGTGGAACGCGGCGGCGCCGTTGACCGCGACCACTGTTCCCGAGGCGAAGCCGCCGGCCTCCGAAGCAAGGTACATCACCGCGGCGGCGACGTCGGCGGGTGTGCCGGCTCGTCCGAGCGGGGTGGCGGCGATGGATGCGCGCTGGTCTGCTTCCGGGGTGAAGCGCTCGTGGAACGGGGTATCGAGGATGAGACCAGGGGCGACCGCGGAGACGGCTATCCCGCGTGGCCCCAGCTCTTTCGCCAGAGCTCGGGTGAGGCCCTCGACTCCGGCCTTGGCCGCGGCGTACGCGCCCGCTCCCTGGCCGCCGCCGTTGTGCGCCGCCAGCGAGGAGATGTTGACGACGCGGCCGCCGTCGGTCATCGCAGGGAGGGCCGCGCGCACGACGTAGAAGACGCTCGAGAGGTTGAGTTCGATGACGTGTTGCCAATGCGCGTCGTCTGCTGTGTCCATCGGACGGCGCGCGACGAGGCCGCCGGCATTGTTGACCAGTACGTCGATGCTCCCTCCGAGGGCCTCGCAGATCCGCGCGACGGTCGTCGTCACCTGGGCGCTGTCCGTAACGTCCATCCGCTCGGCGATCACCCGGTCGGCCACGTGCTCGGGCACCGGCGAGGCATTCGTCGTGATCGCCACGCGGTCGCCCGCGCGCAGGAAGGCCTCGGCGATGCCGAGCCCGATGCCGGTCGCGCCGCCGGTGATCAGGACGGTTCGTGGGGTGGAGGGTGCGGTCATGGAGATCTCCGTCTCGGTCGGAACTGGGGACGTACTCGAGGTCAGCGCCCGGTGGGTCTCATGACGATCTCGCTGACGGTCGCCCGGGCGGGCATCCGGATGACGGCGAGACACATGTCGGCGACGTCCTCCGGGTGTAGTGCTCCCGCCAGCTCTTCGGGCGTGGGCGGCGCTGCGCGGTGGCGGACGAAGCCGGTGTCGATGAGACCCGGCGAGATCGTCGTGACCCGCACGCCGTCGCCGCCGGTCTCGAGAGCCGTGGCGCGCGCGAGAGCGGCAAGACCAGCCTTGCTGGCCTGGTACGCCGCTCCGGAGAGGTCGGGAACCAGAGCGGCGACGGAGGAGATGTGGATGAGCAGTCCGCCACCGTCGGAAAGGAAACCGGCAACCGCCGCCCGGGTGAGGAAGAAGGCTGCGGTGAGGTTGCCGTCGAGCACCGAGCGCCAGCCGGCTTCGTCCAGTTCGTCGAGGCGACGGCCTTTGAGATTGACGCCGACCGCATTCACGACGACGTCGATTCCGCCCGCGTCGCGCCGCAGTGCCGCGACGGCGTCGTCGACCTGCACCGCCGAGGTCACATCGGCGACCGCGACGTGTGCAGTTCCTCCGGCCTCGGCCACCTCTGCACGCACGGCATCGAGCTTGTTG
Source organism: Leifsonia sp. NCR5 (assembly GCF_002105485.1). Lineage (NCBI taxonomy): Bacteria > Bacillati > Actinomycetota > Actinomycetes > Micrococcales > Microbacteriaceae > Leifsonia > Leifsonia sp. NCR5. Next base: position 245,673 of record NZ_NCSR01000003.1, on the reverse strand, counting down.
CGATCGCGTCCGAGCAGCAGCACGGTCGCGCCCTCTGACGCCGCCGCCAGGGCGACGGCGCGGCCGACCCCGCCGGCGGCTCCTGCGATGAGCACTCTGGCTCCGGATGCTGTCACGCGATTCTCCGTTCCGTCGAGGCCCGCACCACGAGGGTCGGCGGGAACACGAGCGAGGGGCTGGGCTCACCGGCGTCGGCACCGCCCGCCGTGAGTCGGAGGACCGCCTCCGCCATCTCGCGCAGCGGCTGCTGGACGGTGGTCAGAGCGGGCGAGATGAGGCTTCCGACCGGGATGTCGTCGAACCCGGCGACGGCGAATTCGGCGATCTCGCGGCCCGCATCCCGGATCGCGGCCGATGCGCTGAGGGCAAACATGTCGTTGACGGCGACCAGGGCGGTGGGCTGGTCGTCGAGTGCCAGCAGCGCGTTCACCGCCTTGCTGGCAAGTGGGCCGCTGTCCGCATCGCCGAAGTCGGACGAGCGCGGGACGAGTGCGTCGTCGAACGGTATGCCGTTCTCGGCGAGCGCTCGGCAGTAGCCGGCGAAGCGACGCTGTCTGCTGATGGTGCGCATCGCGCCGGACACGAATGCGATGCGCCTGTGGCCTCGCTCGATGAGGTGCTGCGTGGCCATCCACGCGCCCGCTTCGTTGTCGATGCTGACGTTCAGCAGCTCCGGCGGGTCCGTTGCCTGATGCTCACGGTCGAACGCGATGATCTGCACGCCGGCGTCCATGGCGGGCCGCAGGTGCTCGAGCGACGGGAGGGAGGTGGAGAGCACGATGTGCTCGATGCCGTCGGCCCAGAGTTGCTCGACGTACGCGCGTTCGCGCTCAGGATCGCGTTCGCTGTTGCAGAGGTAGATCTGCCGCCCTTGCGCGTGGAACGCCGCCTCGAGGTGGGCAGCCCACGATCCCCAGAACGGGTTGGCCACCGAGGGGACGATCAGGCCGAGCGTGGGGTTCGGCGCGCCACGCAATTGCCTGGCCACCCGGCTCGGCCGGTAGGAGAGCGACTCCATGGCTTCGAGCACGCGGCGGCGTGTCTCGGGCTGCATGAGATGGTCGCGCGCGTTGAGCAGGTTCGAAACGGTCGAGGGCGAGACTCCGGCGGCCTGAGCCACATCCCTGATGGTCGCGATCGCTCTCACCCCTTCTCTGATTGACGAGCTTCGGATTCACTGTATCGTTGCACGAACTACTGTATCGTTGCACAAAATTTTCCGGGCGTCCTCTCCGCGACGTCCCTGACGAGGAGTCCGACATGCCACACATTGATCCCACGACGACCTGGAGCGTCTTCACCAAACCGTGGCGAGAGCCACGCATCGGCGATCTCGGCGAGCTGGTGGCGACCATGGGCTTCGACGCCGTCGAGCTACCCGTGCGGCCCGGCTATCAGGTGACGCCGGATGACGTGTCGACGGCCCTCCCGACGGCGGTGCGGGAACTCGCGCGAGCCGGGGTCGCCGTCGCCAGCATCGCCTCGGGTACGGACGAGGCGACGTTCGCCGCGTGTGCGGAGGCGGGCGTGCCGCTCATCCGAATCATGGTGCCCATCGGGTCCGGTGGCTACGCCGCAACGGGCGCGGACATACGCCGGACACTTGCCGGCCTCTCCGAAAGGGCCGAACGCCATGGCGTTCGGGTCGCGATCCAGCCGCACTACGACGACTACATCGCCGACTCTTCGGAGCTCTTCGCGCTGCTCCAAGACGTCGATCCCCGATTCGTCGCGGCGATCTGGGACGCGGCGCACGACGCCCTCGCTCGCAAGCGGCCGGAGCATGGTCTGGAACTGCTGTGGCCATGGCTCGGGATGGTCAACCTCAAGAGCGCATACTACGAGCCGGTGTCCTCGCAGGGGGATCCTGTCTGGGAACCGGTCTTCACCGACGCCCGCAGCGGTATGGCGGAATGGGGTCGCGCGATCAGCTACCTCGTGGAGCATGCGTTCGCCGGCGCGATCTGCCTCACCGCGGAATACACGGACGAGAGCGACCTCGTCGCGAAAGTGACACGGGACCTCGAATACGCGCGAAGCCTGCGAACCGCTGCTCAGGGCGTCGCGGGGGCACTCCGATGAGCGCAGCGGAGAGGGGGCCTGTGCGCGTCGCCGTCATCGGCGCCGGACAGATGGCGAACCTCGTCCACTACCCATCGTTGACGTCGCTTCCGGATGTGGAGATCGCGGGCATCTGCGATCTCTCGCCGGAACGGCTCCGGGAGACCGGCGAACGATGGGGTATCACTGCTCTATTCGCCGATTGGTCGGCGATGCTCGACGAGACGCGTCCGGACGCCGTCTACGTGATCGGGCCGCCCGAGATCATGTTCGGCATCTGGTGCGAGTGCCTCGTGCGCGGCCTCGATCTCTTCGTCGAGAAACCGCTCGGCCTGACTGTTCATCAGGCGCGCACGCTCGCACGCCTCGCCGACGAGAACGGCTGCGTCACGCAGGTGGGCTTCCAGCGGCGTGCGTCCCCCCTGCTGGCGCGCATGGTCGGCCGGGTGCGCGAGCGCGGCGAGGTGGTCCATGCGGTGTGCCGTTTCTACAAGAACGATCCGACCCCGATGGTGTCGGCGCGCGACCGGATGATGGACGACGGCGTCCACGTGATCGACACCCTCCGGCACCTCTGCGGCGGCGAGGTCATCGCCGTCTCGGATGTGACGCGCCGCGTGATCGTCGACGACATCAACTTCATTGCGGCGACGCTCGAGTTCGACACGGGCGCGGTCGGGGTCATGATCACGAACTGGACGAGCGGTCGGAGGACGTTCGGCGTGGAAATCCACGGGCAGGGGATCGTGGCGGAAGGCGATCTCGAGGTCGGCGGTACCGTCTGGGACGCCGACGGGCGCGAGGAGTTGGATGCCGCCGACTCGGCGGGTTCCTCGGACCTCCACGTGCGCGGAGGCTTTCGGGCCAAGAGCGCCGAGTTCATCGAGGCGGTGCGCACGCGTCGTCTGCCGTCGTCGCATTTCGGCGATGCGCTGAAAACGATGACCGTCGCAGAGACCATCCTCGCGCACGATCTGCTGAAGGACACGGAGCGCACGAAACGTTTAGTGATGGACGGAAACTCTTGACTTCGCATTACCGAAACTTCTAGCATTCACCTAAGTCGTAACGTTTCGCCCTAGTACTCAAGGAGGAGTTCAAGATGTCACGGTTGAAAAACACGAGGAGACGGGGACGCGTCGGCGTCTTCGTCGCGGTCGCGGGCGTGCTCGCCCTCGGTCTCTCTGCATGCTCGGGGGGCGGAGGCGCGACCTCGGGCCTCGACGGCGGCACGCTCAAGATGTACACGTGGATCGGCGGCAAGGCCGACAAGCAGCAGTGGAGCGATTACATCGCCGGAGGAAAGCACGCCGATCCGAAGATGGCGGTGAGCTTCTCCGGTCCGCCGATCGGCGACTACTACACGAAGCTCCCCACCGTGATGAAGAGCAGCAGCGCACCGTGCCTGGTGACGTTCCAGAACGGCCGGGTGAACCAGTACGTGCAGGGGCTGGAGCCTCTGGACGACCTCGCGAAGAAGAACAAGCTCGACCTGTCGGCGTACAGTTCGGCGATGCTGGAGCAGCTCAGCGTCGACGGCAAGCTCTACTCCATCCCGTTCAACGCCGGGCCCACGGTCGTCCTCTACAACAAGAAGATGTTCAAGGAAGCCGGCGTGGCCGACCCCAGCAACAGCTGGACGACCGACGACTTCATCGCGGCAGCGAAGGCGACCACGAGGAACGGTGTGTACGGCTTCGCCATCCCTCAGGGGTCGAACCCCATCAGCACCCTCATGGCTGCCGACGGACACCCGTGGGCAGACGAGAACGGCCCGAAGTTCACCGACCCGAACTTCCGCGACGCGCTGCAGCTGCTCGTCGACCTGTCGAACAAGTACAAGGTCGCGAAGCCGCTCGAGGCAGCCGCGGGCGGCACTTTCCCCGACATCGACGCATTCAACACCGGTCAGTCGGCCATGGAGATGCAGGGGCTGTGGGATCTGCAGCACGCGCAGCAGAGCCTCGGCAAGGACAACGTCGGCATCGCCGTCATTCCGAGCAAGAGCGGCACCTCGAAGGGTTTCATCGGCGGATCGGGCTTCGGCATCACGAAGACCTGTGGCGACAAGCAGAAGGCATTCAAGGCCATCGAGGCGATGACGAGCAAGAGCGGACTCGAGTTCGTCACGAAGTCGCAGGCATCCGTGCCCGCGCGTATCGACGCCCTGGACGCATGGTCCACCAACGTCGGGTCGCCGGAGTTCACCACGGTGATCAAGCAGATGACCGGCGACGCGACGCCCTCGCCTGTTCCGTCGAACCAGGCTCAGATCGACACGCTTCTGACGCAGTACGAGGTGAACGCCTTCTCCGGTAAGAGCACGGTGACCGAGGTGCTGCAGCAGGTCAAGGCCGGCCTCGGACAATGACATTCGTGCGTCTGGACCGTGCGGAGAAAGAGGTCTCCAACGGGTCCGTCGCCCAACCGGAACCCCCGAGGGGCCGGCTTCGTCGCCGGCTCCTCGGGGGCCCCCGCTGGGTGGGGTGGGCCTTCGTGCTCCCCGGACTCATCGGGCTGGCGGTGTTCATCGTCATCCCGCAGGTCGCTTCGCTGATCTTGGGATTCTCCGACTCGACCCTGCTGGGAGGCACCCAGTTCACCGGGGCCGAGAACTACCTCCGGCTGCTGCGCGACCCGCAGTTCCTCAACAGCGTCATGGTGACAGCGATCTTCGTGCTCATCTATGTCCCGGCGAACATCGCGATCTCGATGGCGATGGCGCTCTGGCTGAAGACGCGCATTGCCGGCCGCAATTGGCTCCGCGTGATCTTCCTGATCCCGGCGCTGTCGCCGATGGTGGCGAACGCCGCGGTCTTCCGTCTGCTGTTTCAGAAGGATGGAGCCGTCAACCAGGCGTTGACGGGCATCGGGCTTGCTCCGATCCCCTGGCTCAGCGACGGGAATTGGGCTCTGACCGTCGTGATCGGCGTCTCGCTCTGGCAGTCGTTCGGGTACAACATGATCGTGCTCGGTGCCGGCATCGACTCGATCAGCCCCGATGTCGTCGCGGCGTCGCGGATCGACGGGGCCGGCCGGTTCCGACGCTTCTTCTCGATCACGCTGCCGCTGGTCAGCCCGGCCCTGTTCTTCACCACGGTGCTGACCGTGATCGGCGCTTGGCAGACCTTCGCTCAGGCCTATGTGATCACGGGCGGCGGCCCCGGCAACAGCACGATGACGATCATGCTGTACCTCTATCAGACCGCCTTCACGAACAACCAGCTCGGTTACGCGTCGGCTATCGCCACCGTGCTGTTCGTGATCATCGCGATCTTCACGCTGTTCCAACTCTGGGGACAGAGGAAGTGGGTCCACTATGACTGAGCACCAGTTACCGGCCTCGAGCTCTCGCTGGCGACGCCGGGGACGGACCATCGGGTTCGCCGCCAACACGACTGTGGCGTGGCTGTTCGCGATCGTGTTCTCGTTCCCGCTGATCTGGACATTCTTCACCGCGCTGAAGCCGGCGAACGAGGTGTTCGCGGCGCAGATCACCTTCATCGGATCGAAGGTCCTCTGGTCCAATTTCGTGGATGCGTGGACCGAGGTCGACTTCGGACGCCTGCTCCTGAACAGCCTGGTCGTGGCCGCCATCTCAACGGTGCTGACGCTGATCGTGGCCACCCTCACCGCGTTCGCGTTCGCGCGGCTGAAGTTCCCGGGTCGAAGCGCCGTCTTCCTGCTGTTCGTCATCACGCTGACCCTGCCGAGCGAGGTCGCCGTCGTTCCCCTGTTCCTCGGTTTCGACCAGGCGGGGCTAGCGGACACGTGGGTGGCTCTGATCCTGCCCGGACTGTTCGGCGCCTTCGGAGCGTTTCTGCTCCGGCAGTTCATGCTCCAGATTCCGGCAGAGCTGGAGGAGGCCGCTCGGCTCGACGGGGCAACGACCTGGCGCATCCTCATCAGCGTCATCGTCCCGCTGGTCCGGCCGGCCCTGTCGGTGCTTTCGATCTTCGCGTTCCTGGGCAGCTGGAACAGCTTCCTGTGGCCGCTGATCATCCTCAACAGCTCCGACAAGTGGACGATCCCCATCGGGATCGCCGGGTTCACCACCCAGACCGGAACGCAATGGCAGCTGCTGATGGCGGCGTGCGTGATGACGATCGCTCCTGTGGTGGTCGTGGTCGCGTTCGCCCAGAGACAACTGGTGGCCGCGATCGGCGCGGGCGCCTTCGGCGGCCGTTGAGCCCCGACGGACGGAGAAATGTGAACCTCGAACCACTCGACCCCACGACGCTGCCGGCGCCGGTAGACGTGTCGGACAATCGTCCGGCGCTCTCGATGGTGGATGCCGTCATCGAAGCCGGGCCGTACGACGCTACGTGGGAGTCACTGTCCCGCTATCGCGCTCCGCAGTGGTACCGCGACGCCAAGTTCGGCATCTTCCTGCACTGGGGAGCCTTCTCGGTGCCGGCCTTCGGCAACGAGTGGTACCCGCGCACCATGTACCAGCGGGGCACGCCCGCGTTCGAGCACCACGTGGCGACATACGGACCGCACGACCGCTTCGGGTATAAAGACTTCCTTCCTCACTTCCGCATGGAGCACTACGACCCGAAGGAGTGGGTCGCGCTGTTCAAGCGGGCGGGCGCGCAGTTCGTGGTCCCGGTCGCGGAGCACCACGACGGCTACACGATGTACGACACCGCACGCTCGCGTTGGAAGGTGACCGAGGTGGGCCCGGAGCGCGACGTGATGGGAGATCTCTTCGCGGCCGTCGACCAGGCCTGGCTGATCACCGGTGCGTCGACCCACCGGGCGGAGCACTGGTTCTTCATGAATGGCGGAGCGCAGTTCGACTCCGACGTCCGCGATCCCGCGTACGCCGACCTGTACGGCCCTGCGCTGCGCAAGGAGATGAACCCCACCGAGCGGTTCCTTGAGGACTGGCTGCTGCGCACGGTCGAGATCATCGACTCCTACCGGCCACAGATCCTCTACTTCGACACCGGAATCGAGGAGCCGTCGTTCGAGCCGTACATCCGCAGACTCGCCGCGTATTACTACAACCGTGCGGCGGAGTGGGGGCGCGAAGTCGTCATCAACTACAAGTGGGAGTCCTTTCGGCCCGGTTCAGCGGTGCTGGACATCGAGCGCGGCACGATGGGCGGCATCCGGCCGGACGTCTGGCAGAACGACACGTCGGTGTCGCGGACGTCGTGGAGCTGGGTGGAGGGGCACGACTACAAGGACGCCTCCGAGCTCATCCAGGAGCTCGTCGATGTGGTCGCGAAGAACGGAAACCTCCTCCTCAACATCGGCCCCCGGCACGACGGGACCATCCCCCAGGAGGAGGCGGCGCTTCTGGAGGCTGTCGGCGACTGGCTGGCCGTGCACGGTGAAGCGATCTACGGCTCCAGTCCGTGGGTCGTGTTCGGTGAGGGGCCGACGGCTCCCGCTGCCGGATCGTTCACCGACGCAGCGGCGGCCGTGTACAGCGCGGAGGACATCCGGTTCACGAGGATGACCGAGGTCGGCCACGATTACGTCTACGGGATCGGGCTCGTCCGTCCGGAGGACGGCCGCATGCGGATCCGCAGCTTCGGTTCGGACAGCCGATTCGTCGACCGTCCGATCGTCGATGTGCGGATTCTGGGCTCGCGGGAGCAGCCGGAGTGGATCCGCACGGGCGAGCATTTGGAGGTCGTGCTTCCCGATTCCGAGATGGCAGGCCCCGGTGGCGCCGTCGTGCGAATCGAGTTGGCGCCGGAGGCCGCCGAGACGCGCATCGACTTCTTCCACGGACTGAACATCTAGCGGCATGCGAGCCTTCGTGATGGACGGACCCGGCCGCGGCTCGGTCGTCGAGGTGCCCGATCCGCGGATCGGCGACTACGACGCCGAGGTCGAGATGCTCTGGTGCGGAGTGTGTTCGAGCACTGACAGGATGCTGCGTGCCGGCACCTTCCGTGGAGGTGTCTCCTATCCGAGCATCCTGGGCCACGAATCGGTGGGCCGCGTGACGGCGATCGGCTCCGGGGTACGCCATCTCGCGATCGGCGACATCGTCACGCGGCCGGCCGCCTACGGGACGGAGTCAGCGCCTATCGCGACGTACTGGGGCGGATTCGCGGAGCGCGGCGTCGTCCAGGATGTCCGTGCGGAGGCAGCGGATCGGGGGGTCACTGCGGGCGCGGCGCCCTGGGTGCGGCTCCCGCCCGAGACCGACCCGGTTTCGGCGGCACTCGCGATCAGCCTCAGCGAGACGTTCAGCGTCGCCTGTCGGGAAGATGTGCTGGGGGCGAGGGTCGTCGTCACCGGCACCGGCGTCGCAGGTCTTTCGCTCATGCGGTACGCCGCATTGCTCGGCGCGGCCCAGGTCATCGGCGTCGGGCGCCGGCCCGAGCGGCTCGAGCAAGCGAAACGTGCCGGGGCGACGGAGACTCTGCTCGCCGCCGACGCCGCTGATGAGCTCCGTCGGCGCCATGACGCCGACATCGTGTTCGAAGCCTCCGGCCAGGCGTCGATGGTCGATCTCGAATACGGCTGGCTCCGCCCGGGTGGTCGGCTCGTCATCTACAGCGCACCGGAGGGCACCGCAGAGCTGGACCTCATGGCGGCGCCGCGCGACGTGACCCTCCGCGTCGCATCCACCCATGAGACCGCTGTGCTGCCGAACATCGTGCAGCTCGTGCAGTCGGGCTACCTCGCCGTCGACACTTACGTCACGCACCGCGTCGACCTCCCGGACATCTCTGACGCCTTCGACGCGATCGCGCGCGGTGAGGTCGTCAAGGCGTTAGTGCGGCTCCAGTGAAGCGCCGTCCGCCGAGACACCCCCAGAACCGAAGGAAACGGAGAACACACATATGACCAGGATCGACAGCGTCCCGACCCGGCGTCTCGCGAGCGGGGCCGTGATGCCCGCGATCGGAGTGGGGACCTTCGGGTCCGACCACTACCAGCCGGGGGAGGTGGCCGCCGCGGTCGGAGAAGCGATCCGGGCCGGCTACCGCCTCATCGACTGTGCCTCGGTGTACGGCAACGAGGCGCAGGTCGGTACCGTCCTTCAGGGGGCGATCGCCGGCGGTGTGCCCCGCGAGGAGTTCTTCGTCATGTCGAAGGTGTGGAACGATGCGCATGAGCCCGACGCGGCGATCGCCTCGGTCCGTCGGTCACTACGCGACCTCCGACTCGACGTGCTCGACGCGGTGTTCGTGCACTGGCCGTTCCCGAACCACCACGCGCCGTTCGCCGACGCGGCCGACCGCGACCCGGACGCGCGCCCCTACATCCACGAGGAGTACATGGCGCTCTGGCACGCCCTGGAGGGGCTCGTCGACGAGGGAGTCGTGCGACACCTCGGGACCTCGAACGTCACCATCCCGAAGCTCACAGCGATCCTCGCCGACGCGCGGATCGCACCGGCCTTGAACGAGATGGAGCTGCACCCCTGCTTTCAGCAGCCCGAGCTCTTCCGGTTCTGCCTCGATCAGGGGATCCAGCCCGTGGGCTACTCACCCCTGGGCTCGCCGTCGCGTCCAGAACGTGACCGCGTCGTCTCGGACGTCTCGGACATGGAGCATCCCGTCGTGCTCTCGATCGCCAGAGCCCACGGCGTGCATCCGGCGTCGATCTGCCTGAAATGGGCGGTGCAACGCGGCCAGATCCCGATCCCGTTCTCAGTGAAGGAGTCGCAGCTGGCTTCCAACCTGCGGGCGGTGGTCGAGGATCCCCTGACTCCCGCCGAACTCGAGGAGCTGCGATCGGCGGAACAGAACAGCCGCCTCATCAAGGGCCAGGTGTTCCTGTGGCGCGGGGCTCGCAGCTGGCTCGACCTGTGGGATGTCGACGGCACGATCCCCGGCTGGGACGGCTACGCGGCAGACCGCGCGACAGCGGGGGTGTCCGCATGATCACCGGCCCGCTCGTCCACCCTCCGCTCTTGGAGGCGCTCGCCTCGTCCGGTCACGGCTCCGGGGTGCTGATCGCCGACGGGAACTATCCGTACCTGACCGCCACCGGACCCGGCGTGCGCCTGATCCACCTCAACCTGCGCCCCGGGATGCTCGACGTCACTGCGGTGCTCGACGCCGTGCTCACCGTCGTCAACATCGAATCGGCAACAGTCATGCAGACCCCGGCCGGGGTCTCAGCCCCGGCGCAGGACGACTATGCACGCAGGCTCGGCAGTGATGTGCATATCGACAAAGTCGACCGGTTCGCGTTCTACGAGCGGGTGCGATCGCCGGATGTCGGCGTCGTCATCGCCACGGGGGACGAACGCCTGTACGGCAATCTGCTGCTCACGATCGGCCTGCGCTGACGCGCTGACGCCTGCCCTCTGAACACATGACCGGATCCGAGGAGAGAATGAACGCGACGCCCGACTGGAACGACCCCGCCGTCTACGAATGGGGGAGTGAACCCGCTCACGTCACTCTCGTGACGTACGGCACGCGTGCGCAAGCGGTGCGGGCCGACAGGTCGGCATCGCCTTTCCGAATCAGTCTCGATGGGGACTGGAAGTTCCTGTGGTCACCGAACCCGGAATCGCGACTGCCCGATTTCGCCGACGAGAACGCCGACGATTCAGGCTGGGACCTCATCCCGGTTCCCTCGAGCTGGCAGCTGCACGGGTACGACTACCCGATCGGCGTCAACACGGTCCTGCCGTGGACCGGTGAGAACGGCAAGAACGAACAACCCGCTCCCACCGGCGACTACCCGCATGCCCCGACTCGCTACAACCCGGTCGGACAGTACCGGACGACATTCGAACTCCCCGACGGCTGGGCCGACCGGCGAACGTTCATCCAGTTCGAAGGCGTGGAATCCGCGTACTACGTCTGGATAAACGGCCAGCGCATCGGATACCGCGAAGACAGCTACACGCGTGGCGAATTCGACCTGACCCCGTACCTCCACGCCGGACGCAACGTGCTGGCCGTCGAGGTGTACCGATGGTCGACGGGGTCGTACCTGGAGAACCAGGACAACGTGCGACTCTCGGGCATCTTCCGCAGTGTGCTTCTGGTCTCACGCCCGCCGGTGCTCGTCCGGGACCTCACCGTCAGAACTCTGCTCACCGACGACTTCGCCGAGGCGGTCCTCGACCTGAGCGTCGAGGTGCGTGACACCGCCGGTGCGCACACAGAGGAGGACTTCCAGGTCAGGGCGGCGCTCTTCGACGGAACGGATGCGGGGGCCGAGGAGGTGTGGTCACGGTCCGCGCCGGTCGAACCGGCGGCCCCCGGCCGGAATGCGTGCGCGGCGCTTTCGGAGCACGTGATGTCGCCTCGGCTCTGGTCCGCCGAGCGTCCAGAGCTGTACACCCTGGTCGTCGAGCTCTGCGACGCGAACGGGTCGGTCGTGGATTGCGTGTCCACCCGTGTCGGCGTCCGCCGAGTCGAGATCGTCGACGGCGTGTACCGGATCAATGGGCGGCCGCTCTCGATTCGAGGCGTCAACCGGCACGAATGGAATCCGCGAACCGGTCGCACCCTCAGCGCTGCCGACATGATCGCTGACATCCGTCTGATGAAGCAGAACAACATCAACGCCGTGCGCACCTCCCACTATCCCAACGACCCGCGGTGGTACGAACTCGCAGACGAGTACGGACTGTACGTGTTCGACGAGGCGAACAACGAGACCCACATCAACCGCGTCGACGCTGACGGAAGGCCGAACATCCCGGGCGATCGCCCAGAACTCCGGGCGCCCTTGCTGTGGCGGATGCGGAATCTGGTCGACCGGGACAAGAACCACGCGTGCGTGATCGCTTGGTCGATCGGCAACGAGTCGGGAGTCGGATCGAACCTGAAGGACATGTACGACTGGGCCAAGGGGTACGACCCGACCCGCCCGGTGAGCTATCAGGATTCGACCGGGTCCGGCTCGCCGGTCGTCCCCTCGGACCTCTCCGATTTCGACGGCGACTTCTACCCGCCGGTGCCCGAGCTGATCGACCGGGCCGGCCGTGATCCGAGGCCGTACCTCCTCGTCGAGTATGCGTTCAGCCAGGGGAACACTTCTGGCTATTTGGATGAGACGTGGGCGGCCATCCGCGAACATCCCGGTCAGGTGCTGGGCGGCTTCCTGTGGGACTGGGCCGACAAGGGGCTGTGGTGGAAGATGCCGGGACGGCCGGGTGAGGAGTTCCTCGCGTACGGCGGCGACTGGGGCGACGATCCCAGCGAAGAGGGCGCACACATGAGCGGCCTGGCGCTTTCCGACCGAACACCGACACCCAAGCTGGAGGAGGCAAAGCTGGCCTACCAGCCGGTGAGCATCACGCTTTCAGACCTGGACACGTGGACCATAAGGCTCGCGAACGAGTACCTGTTCACAAGCTTGGACGGTCACAGACTGGACTGGTCGGTGACGGAGGACGGCACTGCGATCAGTAGCGGAACGATCCCTGGACACCAGCTCCCGCTAGCACCGTTGCACAGCGCGGACATCTCGCTGCCATGCTCGCTCCCGGAGCAGCTGCGTGACGGTTCCGAGTACCGGCTGGAGCTTTCGATCGTTCTGGATGCTCCCAGTCCCTGGGCGGATTCGGGTCACGTCGTTGCACGGGCACAATTCGACCTCCCCGTTGCCTCTCCCGCACTCCCGCTCATCCCGTCGGCGGAGTTGGCCTCGCCGCAGATCCACCAGACCGAGGAGACGATCGAGGTCGCCGGCGCCGGCTACGCGGTCAGGATCGACCGCTCCACTGGCCGCCTGACCTCTTTGCGATACGACGGCCGCGAAATGCTGGCAAGCGACCTGATGCCGAACTACTGGCGCGCCCCGAACGATCCGGAGTTGTCGATCCCTGAATTCCGGGAGACCCTGCCAGAACCGTCTCAACCGTGGCGCGGCGTCGGTGAAGACTGGACTATCAGCGAGATCGAATCGTCGTCTCTTCCGGGCGGCGTCCGGGTGACCGTGCGCGGAAGCGTCACCACCAAGGTGCCGTTCCGCCCCAGCAACCGCGTCACGACGTCGCCTCAATCGATCGTCTACACGATCTATGGCAACGGGCAGGTGGATGTGCTCTCGACGTTCGAGCCGGTGCCCGGCACCCCCAACCCCCAGGTCGTCGGCACGGCATTCGGGCTCCGCCCCGAGTTCGCATCCATCGAATGGTACGGCCGGGGACCATGGGAGTCGACCGCTGACCGGCAGAGCTCCGCCTTCTTCGGACGCTACTCCGGGTCGGTCGCGGATCAGGTTACCCGCTACAGCCGACCGCAGGACACCGCGAACAAGGCCGATACCCGCTGGGCCGCTCTGACCGACGACACCGGCAGCGGGGTGATGCTGGTGGCCGGAGGAAGCATGTACCTCAACGTGCAACCGAACAGTCCCGATGAACTGGCCGGGCATCGTCACTGGCACGAGGTGCCGGAATCGTGGCGAACCTACGTTCGCGTCGACGCCGCGCAGGAAGGTCTGCTCGGCGGCAACTGGGACCTGCTGACGCGACCGGAGAAGTACAGCAACACACCGGCCAAGGGCCCGTACAGCCTCCTCTACCGCGTGCTCCCGCTTCGCGAAGGTCAGGATCCGGCAGTTGTGGCCTCGCACCACGTGGAGACCGACCTCCCGCACTGACCGGCACCACTCGACAACATCACCTGGAGATCCGCCCCATGCCATCCGCCTCGCTTCCCGTCATCACCGTCGACAACCGCGTCGCCGAATCGACTGTTCTCCCGCACGTCTGGAGCATGTGCGCAGGGGCCGGCCGAGCCAATGAGGCCCTTCGGGCCGACTGGCGACAGCAGTTCCGGGAGGCTGTGGATCGCCTCGGGTTCCGCTACCTGCGCTTCCACGGCGTGTTCCACGACGACATGTTCGTGTACCGCGGCGCCTATGGCGGAGGCTTCGGGCCCGACGTGCCCCTCGAGAGCCCGGTGCACACCTTCTCATACGTGGACAAAGTGTTCGACTTTCTGGTCGACCTGGGAGTGCGGCCGTTCGTGGAGCTCGGTTTCATGCCGCGTGAGCTGGCGACGCAGACCGCGACCGTGTTCTGGTGGGGTGCGCACTGCAGCCCGCCGAACGACATGGATCGCTGGGTTGAGCTAGTGACGGGTTCGGTGGAGCACTGGATCGAGCGCTACGGTCTCGCCGAGGTACGGGAGTGGCGGTTCGAGGTCTGGAACGAGCCCAACCTCGTCCCGCATTTCTGGACCGGCACGAAGACCGAGTACTTCGAGCTCTACGCGCGAACGGTGCAGGCCATCAAGGCGATCGACGCCGAACTGAAGGTCGGCGGCCCCTCGACCAGCGTCTTCGTGCCCGATGAGCGGTACGCGGGCGAGACCGAGGACCGCTCGGCCGAGCACGGCACCGCCGCGGCATCCGACCCGGATGCGCTCGACTGGCGACCGGTGTGGATCGAGGACTTCCTGGTCTGGTGCGCAGAGCGGGAGCTGCCGGTCGATTTCATCTCGACGCATCTCTATCCCACCGACTTCGCTTTCGGGGCCAACGGCGAGGCCGTCAGCCTCACTCGGTACGCGGATGCGACGCCGGACGACTTGACGGTGTTGCGGAGGCTGATCGGCGAGAGCGCGTATCCGGATGCGGAGGTGCACATCACCGAGTGGTCGAGCTCGCCGTCGAGCCGCGACCACATCCACGACACGGTGTTTGCCGCCACATACATCGTGCGGGCCTACCTCCGTTCCGCAGATCTGGCCGATTCCATCTCCTACTGGACGTTCACCGACATCTTCGAGGAGGGCGGAGCCGGGATCGGCCCGTTCCACGGCGGGTTCGGCCTGGTGAACGAGCAGGGCATCCACAAGCCGACCTTCCACGCCTTCGAGATGCTGAACCGGCTGGGTGACAGGCTGATCGCCTCGACCACGCGCGGCGTCGTCTCGCAGCACAGCGCGACCGGAAGGCTGGTCGCGCTCTTCTACAACTATCCCGACGACATGAACGGCCGCTCGGTCGGCTCGCGCAGCTCGTACGAGGCGACGCGCGACCTGGCCGGCATAGGGCCTGAGCAGCGCGTGCGGCACACGATCGGAGGACTCGAGCCGGGCGCGGTCTTCGCGGTCGAGGTTCTCGCTCCCGGGCACGGTGACGCCGCCGAGGCGTGGAGCGCCATTGGCGAGCCCCTCAACCTCTCGCGTGCCCAGGCCGCGTACCTGCGCGAGCAGGGAGACGCCCTCCAACGCCACACCCTGGTCGCCTCCGCGAGTGGTGCCCTCGAGATCGACCTCGTCCTGACCCCCTGGGCCGTGGCATCGGTCTACGAGCTCTAGGCGCCGCAATGACGACGATCACCGGCGCCCGCGTCTTCGACGTGCGTTTCCCCACTTCGCTCAGCCTCGACGGCTCGGACGCGATGAACAAGGACGGCGACTACTCCGCCGCCTATGTCGTGCTCGACACGGACGACCCCGACCTCAGCGGGTTCGGGTTCACCTTCACGATCGGCCGTGGCAACGACCTGTGCGTCGAGGCCGCTCGCCAGCGGGCGCTTCCGCTGATCGGCCGCTCGGTGGAGGAGGTGGTCGGAGACCTCGGCGCAATCTACCGTTTGCTCGCATCCGACACCCAGTTGCGCTGGCTCGGGCCGGAGAAGGGCGTCGTGCACCTGGCGATGGCCGCCGTCATGAACGCCGTGTGGGACCTCGCCGCGCGCCGTGCAGACAAGCCGCTGTGGCGTCTGTTGGCGGAAATGACACCGGAGGAGCTGGTCGATGCCACCGATCTCCGGTATCTCTCCGACGCTCTCACCCGGGACGAGGCGATCGGTATCCTCACCGAGATGTCCCCGACCCGCGCTCAACGCATCCACGACCTCGAAGCACGCGGCGGCTACCCCTGTTACACCACGAGTGCCGGCTGGCTCGGGTACAGCGACGAAAAGCTCCGTCGTCTGCTCAGGGAGGCTGTGGATGAGGGCTACCGGCACGTGAAGCTCAAGGTCGGCGCGAACCTGGAAGACGACATCCGTCGACTCCGGATCGCACGCGAGGTCATCGGCTGGGATGCGAAGCTCATGATCGACGCCAACCAGGTGTGGGATGTGCCGGAGGCCATTGAGTGGGTGCGGCGGCTCGCCGAGTTCAATCCGCTGTGGATCGAGGAACCGACAAGCCCGGACGACATCCTCGGCCACGCGGCGGTACGCAAGGCCGTCGCACCTATCGGCGTCGCCACCGGCGAACACGGCATGAACCGGGTCTTGTTCAAGCAGATGTTCCAGGCCGAGGCCATCGACTTCTGCCAAATCGACGCCGCTCGGCTCGCGAGCGTCAACGAGATCCTCGCCGTCTACCTGATGGCAAAGAAGTTCAACGTGCCGGTCTGCCCGCACGCCGGCGGCGTGGGATTGTGCGAGCTGGTGCAGCACCTCTCCATCTTCGACTACGTCGCAGTCTCGGGGACCCTGGAGAACCGGATCACCGAGTTCGTGGACCATCTCCACGAGCACTTCACCGACCCGTGCATCGTCGTCGACGGCAACTACACGCTCCCGTCGAAGCCCGGGTACAGCGCCGAGATGTTCGATGAATCCGTCGCCCAGTATTCGTACCCTGACGGTAGCTACTGGCACGCTCTGCCCGCCCGCGCGGACCCGTGGGTATAGAGCCTTTTGGGGAGGGCTCCGAGAGCTGAGGTCTAATGGAGGGCCGAGTCGCAGGGCCCGACCTGCCACTTCACGAACTCGGCCGTGAAGCCCGCGCGCTCCGGCGCGCAGAGATACGGGCCTGCGACGACCACGGCGTTCTCGTTGGGTGACCATGGCGCGAGCCTGATGAGTTCGAACTCCTCGCCTTCGGCCTTGGCGCGGACGGAGATCGCGCCTGTCGCCCAGCTCGCCCGGATGGTGACCGTCGTGTCCTGCCAGTGCGGTACGGGCGCTGTGGACCAGTCGGAGTACACGTCCGTGACGACGGTCGAGAGCCGGAGGACACCGTCCGCGTATTCGGCGCCGGCCTTCACCCAGTGCTCCTCGTCGACGCGCACGAGCACCCCGGCCTGGTCGAACTGCTGCGACATGCCGACGACGAACTCGACTTCCACAGCCGTGCCGAGCTCGAAGGGGCGGAGCAGACCGTGCTCGGAGTCTCGCTCGAACCCGTACGACGTCTTCTGCCAGGCGTCGCTGCCCTTCACCGCTTCGACGCGAAGGCCGCCGCCTGGCGTCTCCGTCACGGAGGCGGCGGGTTCCGCCAGTTGCCTTGACTCCATGGGATGTCACGCACGAGCGCGTCGGGAGCGTCGGTTTCTGTCATCAGTCCGTCCTTGGGGGCTCAGAGGGTAGGGCCGGCTAGCGCCCCGTGGTGAGAGCCTGCCGTACGCGGTCGAGCGAGCCGCCGAGGCCCCACTTCTCCGACAGCTGATCGAGGGCGGCGCTCCGGTCGTCGTCGGGGGCCTGGATGCGTGCATCCACGGTCGGCAGGTCGAGGTCGCGCACCACTTCGACCACGCGGGGTGCGACCTTCAGGTAGTCGGCGGCCGCCTCGAAGCGGGCGCGCATCGGCGCCTTCATGCTGCTGGCCGGGTCGGCTGCCGCCGCGAGGATGCCGTCGAGGTCGCCGTACTCGGTGAGGAGGGTCATCGCCGTCTTCTCGCCGATGCCGGCGACGCCGGGCAGGCCGTCGGAGCTGTCGCCGCGCATCACCGCGAAGTCCGCGTACTGCTGCGGCCGGATGCCGTACTTGCCGACGACGACCGACTCGGTCAGCGTCTCCAGGTTGCTCATGCCGCGGGCCGTGTAGATGACCCGCACGTCTGCGGCGTCGTCGACGAGCTGGAACAGGTCGCGGTCGCCGGTGACCACATCCACCGGATGCGTCTGGCCGGTCGCGAGCGTGCCGATCACGTCGTCCGCCTCGTGCTGCGCAGCGCCGACGATGGGGATGTCGAGCGCGTCCAGCACCTCCCGGATGATCGGAACCTGCGTCACCAGCGCCTCCGGCGTCTCCTCCACATCCACGCCGTCCGGAACCTCGCGCGCCACCCGGTGCGCCTTGTAGCTCGGGATGAGGTCGACCCGCCAGCGAGGACGCCAGTCGTCGTCCCAGCACGCCACCAGCTCGTCCGGCCCGAAGTCGGTGACCAGCTTGGCGATGATGTCGAGGAAGCCGCGGACGGCGTTCACGGGGGTGCCGTCCGGCGCGCGGACCGTGTCAGGAACCCCGTAGAACCCGCGGAAATACAGGGAAGCACTGTCCAGAAGCATCGTTCGCCCGGTCACGCCCCCGATCCTCCCACGGCGGGCAGGGTGGGCGCGAGGGGGTGGATGCGCGTCACAGCGACGCGGGAAGCCGGTCGATCGTCTGCGACCACCCCGCGTAGCAGTCGATCTTGTCCCACTCCGCGCGCTGCTCGTCGGTGAGGTGGCCGGGGAGTGCCTGGTGCAGCCGCAGCTCGGTGCGGTCGCCGGGCAGCGGGATGAGGGTGATCGTCACGCGCGGGACGTCCACGGCGTCGCGGGTCGACGCATCCACTGGAAGTTCGGGCCAGCCGCCGACCGCACCCCAGTCGAACACGAGGCGCTCGCCGGGGACGAGCTCGCGGTAGATGCCGCCCGTGACGTAGCTGGTGTCGTCGTCGACGATCATCCGCTGACGCCAGGCGCCGCCGACGGTCGCGTCGGCGACGATCGGCTCGGTGACCTCGCCGTGGCCGCTGAAGAACCAGCCGAGGTGCTCCGGTTCCGTCCACGCCGCGAACACGCGTTCGGGCGGGGCGTCGAACGTCCGCACCACCGTGAACGCCCCGGCGATGTCGTCGCCGTCGTGGTCGTCGTTCGTGCTGTTCCTGCCACCGTCGTCGTTCATCGTGTCCCCTCCACGGCCGATCCTCGCACGCCGCGCGGCGGTGTCGATAGGGTGAGATGACCGCCGCCCAGACCGAGAGGCCCACCTGTGTCCGATCTCCGCCCGATCTCCGCAGCCCCCAGCATCCTCCGCGCCTCCTTCTGGCTGTGGATCGTCAGCGCTGCTGTCTCCTTCCTGGCCGGGATCGTCGGCGTGGTCGCGTCCGTGCAGGCCGGCGCATCCGGTTCGGCCGCCACCGCCGTGCTGTCCGGCACGGTCGTCGGCGCGATCGTCGGTGCCGGCCTCCGCGTCGTCATCGCCGTCTTCCTGGCGAAGGGCGTCAACTGGGCGAGGATCATCCTCACCATCCTGGGCGCCCTGACGATCCTCACCTCGCTGCCCTCGCTGTTCGTCGGAGACCTGCTGGGCATCCTGCTCCTCGCGCTCACCCTCGCGGCGGGCATCATGATGTGGTCGCCCGCCGCGTCCGCCTATCTGCGCCGCCGCTACTGACGGTCGCGAAACACCAGTAACTGTCGCGAAACGCCCGGGATGCGCCGCAGTTACTGGCATCTCGCGTTCAGTCTTCGACGTAGAGGCCGAGCTGTTCGCCGAGCCTGTCCCGCTCGAGGAGGCGGCGGCCCGCGCCCTTGGCGCTCGCCGTGGTCAGCGTGGTGAGGATGTGGATGACCAGCGCCACCGAAGTCGGTGAGTTGGCGAAGGATGCGCTGGCCGTGTCGACCACGAGGGATTCGTCCGCGATGGCGACAAGGGGCGCATCCGGCGCGTCGGTGATCACGACGAGCGTTCCGCCCGCCTGCTTGAACAGCTCGGCGAAGTCGATCGTGTATTTGCGGTAGCGAGCGAGCGAGAAGGCCACGAGCACGTCACTGGTGCGCACGTCGCTGAGCACGTCGAGCGGTCGCACGATCGTGCCGTCGATGAGGGTGACGTTCGCGAGCCCGGCGCTAAGGTCCATCGCCAGCAGGGATGCGTACGTGAACGACTTCGCCGCGCCGAGCACGAACCGGCGGCGCGCGGCGACGATCATCCCGGCGATCAGTTCGAACGCCGGATCGTCCTTGGCCCAGTCGAGTGCGTGAGCGAGCTGCTCGCGCTCCTGTTCGACCACACGGCGTTTGAGGACGAGGGCCGATCTGCGTTGCACCCTGGCGTCGTAGCGCTCGTGCGGGCTGTTGAGTTCTCCGGGATTCACATCGCGCCCTTCTGACGACATAGGAGCAGTATCACAGGAGATTCCTCCGCAGTTCATCCCCCGCGGTGCGCATGACGGAGAGCACCCGGTCGCGCACGTCGGAGCCGCGCTGCCAATTGGCGAGCACCGCGTACGCGACGCGTCGGTCGGGGGTCATCACGAGGCCGGTGTCCGCACGCACCGTGGAGATGGTGCCCGTCTTGTTCCACAGCCACACGCCGCGATCGAAGAGGTAGTGCGCGAGCGGGTCGAGGCCGAACGCGGACGCCACCATCGACAGGTCCATCCCGGCGCCCAGCCAGCGCTGCAGCGTGTCGGAGGAGGCCGGGCTGAGGTCGGCGGCCTGCGCGGTGCGGGTGACGAACCGCACGAGCTCGTCGGCGTTCGCGTGCGAGAGCGTGCGCGGGGCGCCGGGAGGCAGCGGCCAGCGGACGATGTCATCGAGACCGGAGTGCTCGTAGCCGATGGCGCGCGTGTGCTCCTGCACGGTGGGGAGGCCGATCACCCGGCAGAGCGTGTTCGTCGCCGCGTTGTCGCTGACGGCCCCGATCAGCGCGGCCACGTCGTAGAGGGACAGCGTGTCGGCCTGCAGCAGATACCAGAGCCCGGAGTTGTCCATCCACTCGGATGGACGCCGGGTGACGCGCTCGTCGAGCGAGCGGGTGCCCGCATCCACTTCGGTGAGCAGTCGGTGCAGCAGGAACACCTTCCCGACGCTGGCGGTGTCGAGCACGACGTCCGGCCGGTGACGGAACAGCGTCTCGCCCGAGTCGATGTCGACGGCGAGCGCGGAGAACCGGAGGCCGGGCAGCTCCTGCTCCAGCTCGGCGAACGGCACGCTCACGAGGCAGGGATCCCGGTGACGTGTGCGCGCAGCTGCTCGCCGATGGCGTGCATGGCCGCGAGGACGGGCGCGCGTAGATCGTCTGCCGCGTCCTTCCAGTTCGCCGCGACCGCGTAGGCGACGGTGGCGGCCGGGCCGGAGAGGTGTCCGATGTCGATGCGGGCGAACGACGTGCTCCCCGTCTTGTGGCGCAGGATCATGCCCTGATACTCGTCATCGACGTGTGCGAGAGGGTCGAGGAGGAGCGCATCGGCGACCATGGATGTGTCGACGTCGGCGGCCAGCCAGTCCAGCACGCGCGCACTCACGGCGGGCGAGACGACGTCGCCGGAGCCGAGGCGGCGCATGAGCTCCGCGAGCTCTGCCCCCGTGCCGTACGACGGTGTCCACGGCAGGTCGGGCGTTCGCTCGTTGCGGATGAAGTCGTGCAGCGACGTGTCGGTGAAGCCGAGCGACGGCGCGACCGCGCGCACGGTGTCCAGGCCGCACAGCCACAGGAGCGCGTTGGTGGCGAGGTTGTCGCTGACCGCGCCGACGAGCAGCGCGGCGTCCTCCACGGTCACACGCTGGTCGCGCATCCGGTACAGCAGTCCGGAGTCGGCGACGCGATGCTCCTCGGGGATCTGGACGCGCTGACCGGGGTCGACCTCCCCGGCTTCCAGCCTGCGCGCCACCTCGATCAGCAGGAACACCTTGCCGACGCTCGCCGTCTCGCAGACGATGTGCGGCTCGTGCGCCGCGAGGACGCTGCCGCTGCCGCTGTCGCCCCCGGCATCGACGACGCAGATCGACCACCGCACCCGCGGGTCGAGCTCGGGCAGCGCAACCGCCGTCACAGCGACGCCCCCACCGTCAGCCGGATCGCGTCCGGCTGTGCGATCAGCGCACCGTCCACGTTGAGCGGGATGCTGAGCGCGTTGGGGTCGTGCCCGAAGCCCTGCTCCCACAGCACGGGCACGCCGAGGCCGGGCAGCAGCTCGTCCACGAGCTCCCGGATGGCGTCCAGGTCGCCGCAGTTGTCCCACGATCCGAGCACGATCCCGGATGCGTCCGCCAGTCGTCCCGCGCGACCGAGCTGCACGAGGAATCCGTCGATCCGGTACTTCTGCTCGTCCACATCTTCGAGGAACAGGATGCCGCCCGGCCGGTCGAGCGACTCCCGCGCTCCCATCGCACCGGCCAGCAGACTCAGGTTGCCTCCCGTGAACCGCCCTTCGGCGACACCGGGCACGAGCACCGACGTCTTCGGCCCGACGATCTCGCGTCCCCGCCACGACTCGAACAACCAGCTGCGCACGTCGTCGCGCACGAACTCGGAGTCGCGGAACACGTCGTTCCCGACCATCGGGCAGAACAGCGTCGGCACATCCAGGTTCACCCGGAACGCTTCGTGCAGGGCGGTGATGTCGGAGGAGCCCGTGAGGAGCTTCGGCCGTCCGTCGCGCCGCAGCGCCGCATCCCGCAGCTGCTCCCAGTCGAGCCCGTCGAGCAGCCTCATCGCCCCGTAGCCGCCCCGGATGCACACCACGGCGTCCGCGTCGGGGTCCATCCACGCTTCCACCAGGTCTTGGCGGCGCCCGTCGTCCGGCCCGGCGAGGTAGCTCGCGTGGGGATGCGGGTCGAGCACGTGCTCGCCGACCACCACGTCGAGCCCCCAGTCGCGGTAGTAACCGACCGCGCGCTCGAGGCTCTCTGCACTTCCCAGTCCGGACGGCGACACGAACCGCACGCGGTCGCCCGGCTTCAGCGGCGCCGTGTCGAGGTACGCGGACCTGTCCACCGCGAGGGCCGACGTGCTCATGCGAGCCTCCGCTCGATGCTCGGCGCGGCAGCGAGCAGCCTGCGCGTGTACGGGTGTTGCGGATCGAGGAGCACCTGCTCCGTCGGTCCGTACTCCACGAGGGCGCCCTCGTACATGACGGCGACAGTGTCGGCGATGTTCCACGCCAGCCCGAGGTCGTGCGTGATGACCAGTGCGCTCAGGTCCAGCCTGTCGCGCAGCGAAAGCAGCAGCGCCAGGATCTCGCCACGCACCGAGGCGTCCAGCGACGCGACCGGTTCGTCGGCGACCAGCAGCTGCGGACCGACCGCCAGCGCACCGGCGATCACCGCGCGCTGGCGCTGACCACCGGACAGCTCCTGCGGAATGGCGCGGAAGAAACGCTCCGGCGGGAGCAGTTCGGCATCGGCGAGGCTCTGCGCGACGCGCTCCTGCTCGTCGCCCTGGAAGCGCTGCACGCGCAGGCCCTCGGCGACGGACTCGTAGACGCTGATCTTGGGGTTCAGTGCTGCCGACGGGTCTTGCAGGACCATCTGCACCTCGCTGCGGAACTCGCGCAGCGCGCGTCCCCGGTGCGGGATGTCTTTGCCACGGAACCGGATGGTCGAGCCGTCGTCCGCCCGCTGCAACCCGACGATCGTGCGGGCCAGGGTGGTCTTGCCCGACCCCGACTGCCCGACCAGCGCGAGGATCTCGCCGCGCCGGAGGCTCAGGCTCACGTCTTTGACGGCCGCGAGTGGCTTGCCGCGCCCGTGATACGTGACGGTGACCCCGCGCGCTTCCAGCACCACCTCGTCCGAGAGGACGCGCGATCTGTCGGTGACCGTGACCGCGTCCGCGCGGCGGGTCACCGGGTTGAGCCTGGACGCGGGGTCGCCGATGGTCGGGAACGCCTCGGCCAGCTGACGCGTGTACGGGTGCTGCGGATTCGTGCACACCTCGTATCCGTCGCCCACTTCGACGAGCTCGCCGTCGCGCATGATCGCGATCCGCTCGCAGGCGGTGGCGAGCACGGAGAGGTCGTGGCTGATCATCAGCATCGAGATGCCGCGCTCGGAGACCAGGGTGCTGATCATGTCCAGGATCTGCTTCTGCACGATCACATCGAGGGCCGTCGTCGGTTCGTCGGCGATGATGATGTCCGGCTCGCAGGCGAGCGCCATCGCGATCATGACGCGCTGCTTCTGGCCGCCGGACAATTCGTGCGGGTAGGCCTCCGCCTTCGCGGGTGCCAGGTCGACCGCGTACAGCAGTTCGAGCGCGCGCGCCTTGCGGGCCTTGTCGGTGCGCCAGGCCTCGGAGACGTGCAGTTCGAGCGCCTCGACGATCTGCTGCCCGACCGTGCGCACGGGGTTGAGGGAGTGCATCGCGCCCTGGAAGACGATGGATGCTTCCGCCCAGCGCAGGGCCCTCAGCTCGCCGAACCGCAGGTCGGCGATGTCGGTGTCGCCGATCAGCACGCGGCCGTCCAGCCTGGCGTTTGCGGGCAGGAGCCGCAGCACACTCATGGCGAGGGTCGACTTGCCCGATCCAGACTCGCCGGCGATCCCGAGGGTGCCGCCGGTGGGCAGCTGCAGGGACACGCTCTTGACCGCGGCGATCTCGCCCTCGTCGTTGCGTCCCGCCGTGCGGTAGGTGATGCTGACGTCGTCGAAGGTCAGGTCGGGCATCAGCGGCTCCTCAGCGTCGGGTTCACGATGGTCTCGACGGCGCGGCCGATGAGGGTGAAGGCGAGGACGACCAGGACGATCGCGATGCCGGGCACGAGGATGTACCACCAGTAGCCCGCCGTCGCGGCCGACACATCCATCGAGTTCTTCAGGACCGAGCCCCACGACTGGAGAGTGGTGTCGCCGAGCCCGAGGAACGACAGGGTGGACTCCGCGATGATCGCCGACCCGACGGTGAGGGTCGTGTTCGCCAGCACGAGCGGCAGCACGGCGGGGAGCAGATGCTTCACGATGATGTGCCAGTGCCCGGCGCCGAGCACCCTGGCCCGCTCGATGTAGTCGCGCGACTCCACGGAGAGGGTCTGCGCCCTCACCACGCGCGCGGTCCCCGCCCAGGAGGTGAGCCCGATGGCGATCACGATCGTCCAGACGCCGCGCGAGAGCACGGACGAGAGGACGATCGCGAGGATGAGCGACGGCAGCACGAGGAAGAAGTCGATGATGCGCATCAGCAGGCCGCCGGTCCAGCCGGTGAAGTGGCCGGCCGCGATGCCGACGATGGTGCCGATGATCATCGACACGGCGGTGGCGGCGAAGCCGACGAGCAGCGAGACCCGCGCGCCCCAGATCATCCGCACCCACAGTTCGCGCCCCTGGTCGTCGGTGCCCAGTGGATGCGCGATCGACGGCGGCGCGAACCGCGGTTGGTCGAGGAGCTTGGTGACGTCGAGCATCCACGACGGCGCGAGCACCGGGGCGAGGAGCGCGAGCAGGATCACGACGACGAGGAAGATCAGCCCGGCCATTCCGGCGCGGCTGTGCGAGAACTCCCGGCAGAAGCTGCCGAACGCATCCCTTCGCCTGGCCCACGCCATGCTGCGGGGCGAACGCCGTGCGGTTGCGGTGGTGGTGCCGCTCATCCGCGCCTCACTCTCGGGTCGAGCCGACGGTACACGAAGTCCGCGACGAGGTTCATGACGATGATGATGGCCGAGAAGACCACGAACGTTCCCTGCAGCAGCGGAAGATCCGGTCCCTGGATCGCCTGGTAGGTGAGCTTGCCGAGTCCGGGCCAGGAGAAGACGGTCTCGACGGTGACGGCGCCGGCGATCAGCCCGCCGATGTGCATGAAGACCAGCGTCACGGTGGGCAGCAGCGCGTTCGGGACGGCGTGGCGACGGCGGAGGTCGTCGTCCTTCAGCCCTTTGGCACGAGCGGTGACGAGGTAGTCCGCGCTCTTCTCTTCCATCACGGATGCGCGCATCACCATCACGTACTGGGCGTAGACGACGGCGACCATCGTGATCACCGGCAGCACCATGTGCGAGGCCACGTCGAGAACCATGCCGAGCGGATCGTCCGGAGGGTTCGGCGACGTCATGCCGCCGGTCGGGAACCAGTGCAGGGTTCCGCCGAACACCATGAGCAGGATCAGTGCGAGCCAGAAGGTCGGCACCGACCACAGCACCAGCGAGGTGCCGGTGGTGACCTTGTCGAACATCGAACCAGGTCGCCAGCCCGCCTTCTGGCCGAGCCAGAGACCGAGGGCGATGGCCAGGATGGCCGAGGTTCCGGTGAGCAGGATGGTGTTCCAGAAGTATTCGCCGATGAGCGATGCGACGCTCTGCTTGTAGACGTAGCTCTGGCCGAAGTTGAGAGTGACGACGTTGCCGATGTACTCGCCGAACTGCTGCCAGAGCGGCTTGTCGAGGCCGAGCTGCTCGCGCAGCTGCGCCATCTGCTCGGACGTCATCGGGTGCTCGCGCGCCATCGCGGCGACCGGGTCGCCCGGCAGGATCTTGAAGGCGAAGAACCCGAGGATGATCACCATCACGAGGCTGATCGCCGCTCCGCCGATCTTGTTCAGCGCGTATTTCAGCGCTGGGGCGCTGCGGACGGTCGCCTCGCCTTTTTCCTCGAGGATCACCGCCTCTGTGACGGGGGTTGCGTTGCTCATATGCCTTCTCTTCTGACGCGACGGGAGAGCGGTGGCCGCGACGGGAGTCCGCCGCGGCCACCCGGTCGACTATTCGACGTCGGCGCTCGAGCGTCGGCGCACCACGAAGAAGATGATCGCACCGATCACGATGAGGACGATCACCCCACCCGTGACGAGGAGGCCGACGTTGGGGCCGGAGTCGCTGCTCGCGCCGTCTCCGACGGGTGCGACGTCCATGAAGCCCCAGTAGCCGGACTGATTGGCGATGATCCCGCCCTTCGCCGGCATCATCCGGAAGTCGGTGAACCGGTCGGAGCGGTAGGCCTCGAGCCCGTTGGCATACCAGTACACGATCTGCGCGGTGTCCGTGAAGTTGAGCTGCAGCATCTTCTGGACGATGGCCTCACGCTTCTTGGCGTCCGTCTCGGTCTGCTGCTCCTTGTAGAGCTTGTCGTACTCCGGGTTGCACCAGCCGTCCTGCGAGGTCGCGCCGGTGCCGTCCGTCTTGGTCGGCAGGCTCGAGCAGGTGTTGATGCTGAGCTGGTAGTCCGGGTCGGGTCCGACGCTCCAGCCGCTGAAGTAGATGTCGTAGTTGCCCTTCAGCGTGTCGGCGTTGATCGTGTCGGAGTCCGTCGAGATCGGCTGGATGTCGATGCCGATCGTCTTCATCCACGGCTGGAAGTACTGCGCGACCGTCTGCTCCTGCGGGTCCGTCGAGTCCACGAAGAGGCGGAGCGAGAGGCGCTGGCCGTCCTTGACTCGGATGCCGTCCGCTCCGACCTTCCAGCCGGCGGCGTCGAGCTTGGCCTTGGCCTTGTCCGGGCTGTATGCGAGTGCCTTCACGGCCGAGTCGTCCGTGGGCAGCGTCCACTGCGGGTACGACGACGGGATGAAGCTCGTGCCGGGGTTGCCGAGGCCGTTGAGCACCTTCGACAGCAGGGTCTTGGTGTCGGTGCCCATCCGGATGGCCTGACGCACGTTCACGTCCTGCAGGGCCGGGTTCCCGTTTCCGAACGGCTGGCCGTCGACGGTCTTGACGCCGGAGTTGAAGCTGAACGACGAGAACCGGCGGCCGATCCCCGAGTGCTCGGTGATCCCCTCCGCGCCCTTCAGCGCCTGGTACTGGGTGGGGGTGAGGCCGGTCACGAAGTCGACGTCGCCGGAGCGGAGGGCCTGAACCTGCGCGTCCGAGTTCGTGTAGTACACGTACTGGATGGTGTCGATCTTCGGGGCGCCCTTCCAGAACTTCGGGTTGGCCTTCATGGTGATGAACTGGTTGGCCTTGTAGCTCTCCAGCAGGAACGGTCCGGAGCCGACGACGTCCTTGTCGTTCGCGTACGTGGCGGGGTCGGAGATCTTCTCCCAGACGTGCTTGGGGAGGATCGGGACCTCGATGCCGGGGTTCGGAGCCTGTGGTGCCTTGAGGTCGATGACGACGGTCTTGGCGTCCGGCGCCTTCACATCGGAGAAGTTGGCGAGGAAGTTGCCGTTGGCGACGGCGAGGTCGGGGTTGGTCATCATCTGGTCGAAGGTGTACTTCACGTCGGCCGAGGTGATGGCCTTCCCGTCGGACCAGGTGAGACCGTCCTGCAGGGTGTACACCCACTTCTTGCCGCCCTCTTCGACCTTCCAGTGGTCGGCGAGGCCCTTCGTCGGCGAGCCGTCGACGTCGCTGTTCTGCACCAGGTTCTCGTACATGTAGCGGAAGAGGTTGGTCGGGAGCAGATAGATCGAGGTCCAGGGGTTGAAGCTGTCGACGAACCCGGAGGTCGCGATCCTCATCGTCTTGGCATCTTTGCCGGACGTCGGGGACGAGGTGGGGTCGGCGGCCTGGACGCTGTGCGGCTCCGCCGCGTTCGCTGCGCCGGCGGGCGCGGCGATGATCGCTGCTGCTGCAACGAATGACAGCGCTCGGATCAGATGTTTGCGGTGCCTGGTGCGCATGGGAGTCCTTCCATCGGCCGAGGTCCAGAGCAGGACCACGAGGGTTGCAGCAATGGAACAGCATGGAGCACGTCCTGGTCAACGTATTCGTGACAGATGTTAATGAATTCGTAACGCCATGCGGGTGGCGCGGTGAAGGGTGGGTTTGCCGATAATGTGCACAATCGCATTCCCGAGCACCGCAAAGTGCCCATCAAGGTGCCTATCAGCGCGCAAATCGTGTGCAAATTGCCCATTCACGCTGAAACCGATATTCGTCCATATCGGTTGCTGGTGGAGGATGATGCGTACCGGATAATCCATTCGGGCGAGGAGGAGCGATGCTAGGAACACCGGAGGCCGACGCATCGGAGTGGCGCACCAGCCTGGTGCGCGCCGAAACGGACGAGGGATGGACGGGCCGTCAATGGACGTCGAACGTGCTCGCACCGGCTTGGGCGGGCGACGCGGGCGCCGACCAGGCCGTCGCCTCGTGGAACCTCGACCCGGACGCGACCGCTGTCGTCGAGCTCCGTGCGCGCACGGCCGGCGAACGCTGGCATCCCTGGCAGACCGTCGCACTGTGGGGCGACATCGGCCGGCGCAGTAGTGCGGCGCCGGGAGGCGCAGCCGGCGCTGCGTCCGGGGCGCCGACGATGGAGACCGACGTTCTGACGGCACGGAGCGCAGGCTCGTTCGACGCGGTGCAGCTGCGCATCACGCTCGGCCACGAAGGCCAGGGTGAAGGCCGGGAGGGCGAGCGCGCCGCATCCAGGGATGCGTTGCGCCTGGCCGCGGTGAGCTTCAGCGCACCGGATGATGAGGGGTCAGCGTCGGCTCCGGATGCGGTCGTCGGCCCGACCGAGGAAGGGACGTTCGGTGCCGCTTCGGCCGTGCGGCCTCTGTCCCAGCGGGCGTACCCCGCCCGCGCCGACCTCGGCGGCGGCGGTCCGGCGTGGTGTTCGCCGACCTCGCTCACCATGGTCGCAGCCGCCTGGGGCGCTCGGATTCCGGCCGCTGGATCGGCCGACGTCCCGGTCGGAGCCGACCCGCGCGTCCCGTGGGTGGCGCGGGCCGTGTACGACACGGCATACGACGGGACGGGCAACTGGTCGTTCAACGTCGCTGCCGCCGGAGCGCTCGGCTTCGATGCCCTGGTGACGAGGCTGTCGTCCCTGCGCTCGGCTCGCACGCTGACGGATGCGGGGATTCCGCTCGTGGCGTCGATTTCGTTCGCGCCCGGCGAGCTGCCCGGAGCCGACTACGACACCCCGGGTCACCTGCTCGTGATCCGCGGCTTCGACGCTGGCGGGGATGTGCTGGTGGCCGACCCGTCGAACCCCGGCGGTGATGCCGGGCTGCGCACCTATCCCCGCCGTGCGTTCGACGATGCCTGGTCGCACAGTCGCCGCACCGTCTACCTGATCGTGCCGCGTGGCCACGCCCTCCCTCCGAGCGCGGAGGGAGAGTGGTGACGGGGCGCGGTGGTCAGTCCGCGGCGCGGGGCGCGCGAGGCGCGATGGCCGCGAGCTCCGGGCCGCCGAGCACCGCCGTGAGGAGGTCGATCCGTTCTCCGAGCGAACGGAGCGACACTCGCTCTGTGACCGCGTGAGCGCCGCCGCCCCGGGGGCCGAAGCCGTCGACCGTCGGGATGCCCAGGCTCCCGAGCAGATTCGTGTCACCTGCTCCGCTCGCAGGCCTGCCGGTGACCGTCTGGCCGACCCGCGCTCCCGCGGCAGCGATCGCCGACAGCAGGTCGCCGTCCGCGGCAGACGGACTCCACGCAGGGCGGTGGCTGCGCACCGCCGTCTCGACCACCGCACCGCTCCGCACCGGGGAGAGATCGCGCAGTGCGTCGAGGACGGCGTGTTCCGTCTGTCCGTCCAGGAACCGCAGGCCGATCTCCGCCTCGGCTTCCGCGGGGACGACGTTCGCCCGCCCGCCGCCCGCGATCGTCCCGACGTTGCAGAGCACCTCCGAGTGCTGAGACGCGTCGGCGACGATGCCCCTGACCGCCACCAGCTGGTCGACGAGTTCGTCGATGGCCGAGATGCCCCCGTCCGGGTCTAGCGCGGCATGGGAAGCGCGTCCGTGAACCGTCAGGCCCACCCGGGTGCTGCCGCGCCGCCCGACCTTCAGCGCCCCATCCGGATGCGGGGACTCGAAGCCGATGGCGCCGGACACGCCTTCGGCGCACGACAGGAGCAGCGCCCGCGTGGTGGGGGAGCCGACCTCCTCGTCGCACACGATCACGACGCGCACGCTCCGGTGGGGGCGTCCGCGCAGGCGCTCGGCGGCCGCGAGCATCACGAGCAGCCCGCTCTTCATGTCGTAGACGCCTGGGCCGCGCACGGTGTCGCCGTCCACGGACCACGGCACCTGATCCTCGATCGCGCCGTGCGGCCAGACCGTGTCCGAGTGGCCGACGAGCAGAAGGGGCTCGCCGACGCCCTCGAGGTCGGCGACGAAGTTGGCGCCGGCCCCCGTCGTCTCGATGCGCACGACGGCGCCCGCTGCACCCCACCATTCGGCGAGGAGGCTCGCCATGCGCTCGCTCGCGCCCGCGTCGAAGGAGGGCGATTCGATCCGCGCGAGGCGCTCCAACCGGGCGAGGGTTTCAGCCGCTTCGTCGTTCACCTCGTGCGTCACGCCGACTCCTGTCGCTTGTTTTACGAATCATATCGTTTGCTTGATCGGGCGCTATGAGAGCGATAACCTGGCGGTCCACGCCTCGTGCGACCAAACATAGGAAACGTATCGTGCCCCAGGCTTCCCTTTCCTCGCTTCGCGCGGAGACACTGAGATCCGGCGAGGAGTTCCGCGCGGCCGCGGCTCTGTACACTCGCGTTTTCGGCTACGAGCGTCCCGAGTTCTCGCTCAACCCCAATCTTCTCAGCGCCCTCGCGCGCAACGGAGGGTCCGCGGTCGGCGTGCGCACGGCCGACGACGAGCTGATCGGATTCGCATACGGTTTCGCCGGGCGCGACGCTCTGGGCCGTGACTTCCACTATTCGCAGGCGGCCGTGGTGGATGCGTCACACCAGGGCGAAGGCGTCGGCCGGATGCTCAAAGAGCGTCAGCGCGATGTAGCGCTCGGGTGGGGGCACCGCACGATGCGCTGGACGTTCGATCCCGTGCTCTCGAGGAACGCCCACTTCAACTTCACCTCGCTCGGTGCGGAGGGTGTCGGGTTCGTGCCCGACTACTACGGCAGGGCGGGCACGGATCGCGTGGTGGTCGAGTGGCAGCTGACGCGTGACGACGACCCGTTCGACGACCTGCGCCGTGTCGAGCCGCCCGCTCTCGGCCGCGCCGACTGGGGCCGCGTCGTCCACGGGCCGCTCTCCCGCCGGGACGGCTCCGTCCAGGAGGCCGCCTGGCTCGCCGTGCCTGCGCAGGCGCCCGCCGTCTCCGACGACGGAGAGGAGCGTGCGTCGCACGACCTGCTGCGCGCGAACGTGCGTCAGTCGCTCGCTACTCTGATCGGCAGCGGAGCCGTCCTCGTCTCCTGCGTGCGCGTCGATCCGTCCACAGCCGTCTATCTCGCCGTCGAACGTCTGTCCCACCCCGATTCCGGCAAGGAGCCCTCCGTATGAGAATCGACCGATTGCGCCTGTTCGATGTGACCCTTCCCCTCGTCCACAGCTTCGAGACGAGCTCGCACCGCAAGACCGGGCTCAACCACCTTCTCGTCGAGGCGACGGACGCGGATGGCCGGGTCGGCTGGGGCGAGATCGCCACCCCCTCCGACCCGTACTACGGGTCGGAGACCACGCACACCGCGTGGAGCATCGCGGAGCGCTACCTCGTGCCCGCCGTGCTCGGGGCCATCTGGGAGACGCCCGAGGAACTGGAGGCGTCGTGGGGGCGCATCCGGGGTCACGAGTTCGCCAAGGCCGGCTTCTCCATCGCGGGCTGGGACCTGTACGCGCGCTCGACCGGCCGCTCGCTCTCGTCGCAACTCGGCGGGACGCGCACTGCGGTGGAGGCCGGCGTCTCGCTCGGCATCGAGCCGACGGTCGACGAACTCCTCGCGCAGGTCGCTCGCCAGGTGGATGCGGGGTACAAGCGGGTGAAGCTCAAGATCGCGCCAGGCTGGGACGTCGAGCCGGTCCGCGCGGTCCGCGCCGCGCATCCCGGGCTGGATCTGCACGTCGACGCCAACGGCGCGTACCGGGAGCCGGAGGAGTCCACTGCGGTGATGCTGGCCCTCGACGGCTACGGCCTGACGATGATCGAGCAGCCTTTCGCCCCGCGGGACTTCGTGGCGCACGCGCGCCTGCAGGCCGTTATCGACACCCCGGTCTGCCTCGACGAGTCGGTCGTCGCCATCGACGATCTGCACACCATGCTCGCGCTCGACGCGGGACGGGTGCTCAACATCAAGGTGTCCAGGATGGGCGGGCTCGCGGCGGCCAGGACCGCCCACGACGTTGCCCGGGATGCGGGCATCCCCGTCTGGTGCGGCGGGATGCACGAGTTCGGGGTGGGGCGGGCGGCGAACGTCGCCGTCTCCTCGCTGCCGAACTTCACGCTGCCCTCGGACGTGTCGGGATCCGACAAGTACTACGCGCGCGACGTGATCGTGCCGCCCGTCGTCGCCACGGCCGGAATCGTGCAGGTGCCGACCGCGTCGGGCATCGGCCACGAGGTGGACGTGGACTGGGTGATGCAGAACGCGTCTCGCACGCTCGACGTCTCGGCCGCGGCCGGCTGATCAGGAGGACACCATGATGACGCTCACTCTGCACCGCCTGGACCTCGGTTCCGACGCCCAGGCGGCGGACTGCCTGACCAGCATCGACCCGCGCTCCGCCCTCCTGACGGCCACAGACCTCTCGGCGACGCGCGGCGACGGCGTCTTCGAGACGGTGGTCGTGGTCGACGGTGTCCCGCAGGCGCTCGACGCGCACCTCGACCGCTTCGAGCGGTCGGCCGCCATGCTCGACCTTCCTGCGCCGCGCCGCGACCTGTGGAGACTCGCCGTACTGGCGGCAGCCGACGAGCTCCGCGAGCACACCGCGCGCGGAGCCGTGAAGTTCGTGATGTCGCGAGGCGACGAGGCGGGGGAGGCCGTCGTGCCGGTGCCGACCGGCTGGGCCATCGGTTTCGCCCCGGACAGCCGCCCGGGAGGAACGACTCCGGAGGTGGATGTTGTGCTGCTCGACCGCGGCTACCGACACGACGTCGCGCAGACGTCCCCGTGGCTGCTGCAGGGCGCGAAGACCCTCTCGTATGCGGTCAACATGGCTGCCCTGCGCGAGGCCAGACGCCGCGGAGCCCAGGATGTGATCTTCGTCAGCAGCGACGGCTACGTTCTCGAAGGCCCGAACTCCACGGTCATCGCCAGGATCGGAGGTGTCTACGTGACGCCGCCCGCCGAGCTGGGGGTGCTGCCGGGCACCACGCAGGCCGACGTCTTCACTGCGCTGTCGTCCGGGGGCGATCCGGTCGAGACCCGCGTCATCGACGTCGCAGAGCTCCGCGCGGCCGACGCCGTCTGGCTGTGCTCCAGCACGCGCGGCGCCGCCCCCGTGCGCTCCCTCGACGGCACTCCGGTGCCCGTCGACGCGCACGCCACCGACCGGATGAACGACGCACTGAACGAGCGGATGGCATGACAGCGAAGATCCCCGTCGTCGACGGCCACAACGACCTCGCCTGGGCTCGTCGCGAGCACCACGGATACACGGTCGCCGGGCTGGATGCGTCTTGCCCCGACCTCCACACCGACCTCCCACGCCTCGCGGCCGGCGGGGTCGGCGGCCAGTTCTGGTCGGTCTGGGTCGACCCTGTGCTGCAGGGGGCGGAGCAGGTGACCGCGACGCTGGAGCAGATCGACTTCGTCCACCGGCTGGTGCAGGCCTATCCGGAGCAGCTGCGGTTCGCGCGCACGGCGGACGACGTGCGCGCGGCGATGGCAGACGGCCGCATCGCGTCGCTGATCGGCGTGGAGGGCGGCGACCAGTTCAACGGTTCGCTGGCGGTTCTCCGGCAGTTCGCCCGCCTCGGGGCACGGTACGTCACGCTGACGTGGTCGCGCACGACGGATTGGGCGGACTCCGCCACCGACGAGGCGCGCCACGGCGGCCTGACCGATTTCGGCCGCGAGGTGGTGCGCGAGATGAACCGCATCGGTGTGGTGGTCGACCTCGCGCACGTCGCGCCATCCACCATGCGCGACGCCCTGGCGGTCTCCACGCGCCCGGTCATGGTGAGCCATTCCTGTGCGCTCGCGCTGTGCGACCATCCGCGCAACGTTCCGGACGACGTGCTGGCTGCGATCGGCGCGGGCGGCGGTGTGGTGATGGTGGCGTTCGTCCCGTCGTTCCTGTCCCCGGCACGCGCCGAGTGGGTGCGCGGCGGCGAGCGGGGGGAGGCGCCGCCGGTGGGCATCGCGGAGGTTGCCGACCACATCGAGCATGTGCGCGACATCGCGGGCGGCCACGCGGTCGGCCTCGGCGCGGACTACGACGGCACCGATTCCATGCCGGCCGGACTCGGGGACGTCTCGCACTACCAGGACCTCCTCGACGAGTTGCGCACGCGCGGCTGGTCGGAGCAGGAGCTCACGGCGCTCGCGCACGAGAACGTGCTGCGCGTGCTCGAAGCGTCCGATCCGGACCACCTCGCCTTCCTGGACGGTTCGGCGCCGCCCCCGCGGGCCGCTGCGCTGACCCCGGCAGTGGATGCGGCAGCGCGGGCTTCGCAGCAACCGGGCGAGCCGGATGTTGCCCCGCGGGTGCTCGTGGTCGTCAACGCGAAGGAGTCGGCTCCTCGCCGCCTCGGCCAGTGGCTCGAGGAGCAGGGCATCGTCGTCGAGCCGGTGCTCGGAACCGACGGTCTGCCGGAGAGCCTCGACGGGTACGCCGGGCTCGTGATGCTCGGCGGCGGACTGATGCCCGACGACGATGCGCGCGCTCCGTGGCTTGCGCAGGAGCGCGCTCTCGCGCTCGAGGCCATCGACGCCGACCTGCCGACACTGGGCATCTGTCTCGGCGGTCAGATCCTCGCCCACGTCGCCGGCGGGGAGGTGCGCGCGGCATTCGGGCCGAAGGAGCGAGGGGCGACGGTCATCTCGACCTCGGACGCCGGTCGCGCGGATCGCGTCATCGGCGGACTCGGCTCGTCGGCGCCGATGATCGAGAATCACCAGGACATGATCACGGAGCTGCCGCCCGCCGCTGTGCTGCTCGGGTCGAGCGACGCCGTGGACATTCAGGCGTTCCGGCTGGGCGAGCGCGTCTACGGGCTGCAGTTCCACCCGGAGGTCGGCGCGCACGACCTGCTGCGCTGGAAGGAGCCGACCACCCCGGCGCCGGGCGACCGCCCCGTGGCGGAGCTGATCGAGGAGGCGCGTGGCGTGGACGAGGAGAACACGCAGGCCAGTCACGCACTCGTCAGCGGCTTCGCCGACCACGTGCACAGCTTCGCGCGGGAGCGGACGGCCCGATGACCGGCGATGCCGAGGGCTCAGCGCTCGCCGACCTCGTCTCTCACGCCCGGGACGCGCTCGCCGCGCGACTCGACACGCCCACGCTGCGGCGGGCACCCGCATCCATTGCCGCTGTCGTGCACAGGGGCCGCGTCGTCGCCGTGAGCACGCACGGCCAGCCGCGCCGCGACGGGGCCGCGACGGCGGAGAGCACCGTCTTCCGGATCGCGTCGATGTCGAAGAGCTTCCTCGGGGCCACCGCCCTCGCGCTGCGCGACGACGGCCTGCTCGACCTGCACGCGCCGGCGACCGAGTACATCCCCGAACTCGCCGCTGCGCACGCAGGGGATGCGCCGGTCACGCTCGACGCTCTCCTCTCGAACCGGGCCGGCCTCGCCGAGGACAACGCGTGGGGGGACCGCCGGCTCGGCGCATCCCGAGCGGAACTGGCGGCCGTCGTCGCCGCCGGGCTGACGCCGTCCACCCAGCCGGGCACCGAGTACCAGTACTCCAACATCGGGATCTCGCTCATCGGCCGGGCGATCGAGGCCGTCACCGGGCGCGAAGTCGAGGCGGTGGTGCGCGACCGGATGCTCGACCCGCTCGGACTCACCGACACCCGCGCGGCGGCCGACCTCTATCCCGTCGGGGTCGACCTGGCCGCCGGGTTCCGCACCTTCGACGACGGAGCGACGTTCGCGCCGGAACCATACGTCGGCTCCGGCGCGCTGGCCTGCATCGGCAGCCTGTTCAGCACCGTGCGGGACGTCGCGGTGTGGGCAGACTTCCTCGGCTCGGCATTCGACGCCGATGCCGCCGACGCGGACGGCGCCACCGTGCTGAGTGCGTCCTCGCGGCGGGAGCTGCAGACGGCGCGCACCCTGATCCCCATCGGAGCGCCGTCGGGTGGTCGCGAGCTCGACGGCCTCGGGTACGGCTACGGCTTGGTGGTCGAGCACGACAGGCGCTTCGGCCGCATCGTGCAGCACGCCGGGGGACTCCCCGGGTTCTCGTCGCACATGCGCTGGCAGCCGGCCACCGGCGTCGGCGTGGTCGTCTTCGGCAACTCGGACGCCTTCGGTGCCGGCCGCATCGCCACCGACCTCCTCGCCGACGTGCTCACCCGCGTGGATGCGCCTGCCGCCGTCGTGCGCCCCTGGCCGGAGACACTGGATGCGGCCCGCCGGATCGACGAGCTCGTCGCCGCCGACCGTCCCCTCTCCGACGCGGCAGGCATCCTCGCCTCCAACGTGTTGCGGGATGTGCCGGAGAGCGTGCGCGCAGAACGGCTCGCTGCCGCGCTCGCCGAGGTCGGGCCCATCCGGGCGGACGCGGCGCCGTTCGCCGACCGCATCGTCGCCGCCGCCGATCGTTCGGCGCTTCGCTGGGTCGTCCCGTGCGAGCGCGGCGCCCTCGTGTGCGACGTACACCTCGTCGGCCTGCGTGAGCCCGTCGTGCAGGAGTTCACGATCCAGGTGGCCGGGGAGGGCGGACGCAAGCCGCGCGATGAGGCGCCGCGCGTGACCGACCACCACCGGGTCGAACGGGAGGGTGCGCGATGACGACGCAGCCCCGCCCCCGACTCGCCGATCTCGGCGTCACCCTCGGCCCCCATCCCCGCGGGCGGCACAACGCGATCACCGATGTGCCCGGCGTCCTCGTCGGCCACTCCACCGTCCACACCGACCGGCTGAACACCGGCGTGACCGCGATCGTCCCCGAGGTCATCGGCGCTGACCGGCGGTGGATCCCCGCCGGTCTGGCCGTCGGGAACGGCTACGGCAAACTCGTCGGCGCGACACAGCTCCAGGAGCTCGGCGCCATCGAGACGCCCATCCTGCTCACCAGCACGCTCTCCGCGTACCGCGTCGCCGACGCCCTCCTCGGGCACATGCTGTCGAAGCCCGGCTACGAGACGACCACGACCCTCAACCCCGTCGTCGGCGAGACGAACGACGGCTTCCTCTCCGACATCCGCTCCCGTCCCCTCGGAACGCAGCACGTCGAGGAGGCGCTCGCGTCGGCCACCTCCGGTCCCGTTGCCGAGGGCAGCGTCGGCGCCGGGTCGGGCACCGTCGCCCTCGGTTTCAAGGGCGGCATCGGCACCTCGTCCAGGACGGTGACTGTGGGAGACACCCGGCACACCGTCGGCGCGCTCGTGCAATCGAACTTCAGCGGAACACTGTCGATCGCGGGTGTCCCGATGCCGTCCGCCGAACTCGTCCCCGGCCCGACCGCGGAGACCGTCGGCAACTCGTGCATGATCGTCGTCGCGACCGA
Organism: Leifsonia sp. NCR5; assembly: GCF_002105485.1. Taxonomy (NCBI): domain Bacteria; kingdom Bacillati; phylum Actinomycetota; class Actinomycetes; order Micrococcales; family Microbacteriaceae; genus Leifsonia; species Leifsonia sp. NCR5. The sequence goes on along the minus strand of NZ_NCSR01000003.1, from coordinate 207,795 downwards.
CGCGCCGCTCGACGCACGGCAGCTCGCCCGCTGCGCCCGGCGCGCCGTCTTCGCGATGCGCGGTGTGGGGGCCGATTTCGCCCAGGGCAGCGGCGACTACGCCATCGCGTTCTCCGTCGGCCAGGCCACGCCACCCGACGACGCCCTGCTCTCTCCGCTGTTCCAGGCGACGATGGATGCGGTCGAGGAGGCCCTCGTGAACTCCCTCCTCACCGCGACCACGCAGTCCCACGCCGACGGCCACATCGCCCACGCCATCCCGCTGCCGGCGGTGCGCGAGCGGCTCGCCGCGGCCGGCGTCGTCCGCGTCATGGATTCGAACGTATAGAGTCTTGATAATCGGCGGGCTGCGACTGGCGACAACGGCCGGCAGCCCGCCGCTCTTCTTTCTGCCTCTGCGGCTCCCCTCCCTCTTCGGCGCTCCGCGCATCCCGTTCTTGACGTCTTCACAACTATCTTTTATGGTTTATTTAGTTCTGAAGAAAAGGATGCAATGGCGCTCACATCTCCCTCACGCACCGACGTGAACCGCACGGCGATCCTGGCCCACCTCGGCGGCCAGGGGCCGGCCTCTCGCGCCGATCTGGCGCGGATGCTCGGCGTCTCGCCCGCTCTCGTCACCCAGCTCACCCGCGACCTGCTCGCGGAGGGACTCATCGAGGAGCTCGACACCTCCACCTCGCAGGGCGGGGGACGCCCGGCCAGGATGCTCGGCGTCGTCGCCCGCACCGCCTGCGCCATCGGGGTCAAGGTGGTCGCCGATCACGTCGCGTTCGTGGAGGTGGGCATCGACGGTTCGGTGCTCCGCTCGGCCACCGAGCCGTTCGACGCGATGTCGCCGCTCGCGACCTCCGCACTGATCGAACTCGCCCGCACCTTCATCGAGGCGGGAGGGGACAACCGGCTGCTCGGCATCGGCGTCGGCATCCCCGGCACTGTGGATGAGCAGGGGATCGGCGTCGTGGACTCCACCCAGCTGCGCTGGAACCAGGTGCCGCTCGGCGCCTCCCTTCGCCGGGCGCTCGACCTGCCCGTCGTCGTCGAGAACAACGTCAACGCGCTCAGCGTCGCCGAGCGGCTGTTCGGGCAGGGGCGCGACTGCGCCGACTTCCTGGTGGTCACGATCGGCACCGGCGTCGGGGCCGGCATCGTGTCCGGCGGCTCGATCTTGCGCGGCAGGGCGGGCGGAGCAGGCGACATCGGCCACATCCCCGTCGCGGAGGGCGGCCCGCTCTGCCAGTGCGGCAACCACGGCTGCCTCGAAGCGTTCGTGGGGGAGAGTGCGCTGGTCGCCACCGCCGTGCGGGACGGCGTCGTGAACGACGGCGCGGACATCCGGGATGTGCGCGAAGCAGCAGACGCCGGGAACGCCGCGGCCGTGCGCGTGTTCGACGACGCCGGCCGGCTGCTCGGGCGCACGCTCGCCGGTGTGGTGAACATGCTCGACCCCGAGCTCGTCGTGATCCTCGGCGAGGGCGTAGAGGCGTGGGACCACTGGTCGCCGTCGTTCGAGCCCGCACTGCGCGCATCCCTCGTCCCCGGCAAGCGCGGGGTCGAGGTGGCCGTCGAGACCTGGCAGGACGACCGCTGGGCGCAGGGCGCAGCGGCGCTCGTGCTCGCGACCCCGTTCGATACCCACGGGGTGGCGGGAGAGCAGGGACGCCTGATGCGCGAGCGTCTGGTGTCGAGCGCGGGGGTGCGGCCATGACCGTCTCGGGGATCAGCCCGGTCGGGGCGCCGCCGAGCGCATCCGGTGCTGCGAGCGGAGCAGACGGCCGGCGGGCCGCGCGCACCCCGTCCGGCGGGCGCGGTAGCAGCAGCCGCCCCGGTCGCCGGCCAGGCAGGAAGCGCCTCTCCTACTTCCTCATCGTCGCGATCTTCCTGCTGCCGAGCCTCATCCCGCTGCTGGCCTTCACCATCGGCCCGATGATCGCCGCCGCGTGGACGAGCTTCCACGAGTGGAACCTGATCGGCCCGATGAAGTGGGTCGGTTTCGACAACTACGCCACCCTGGTCAGCGACCCTGGCACGCAGCAGGCCTTCCTGCACACGCTCTACTACATCGTCGGCTACCTGCCGCTGGTCTACGTCGGCGGTCTGGGCCTGGCCCTCGCGCTCAACAGCAGGATCAAGGGGCGCGCGTTCCTCCGCGGCGTCTACTTCCTGCCGGTGGTCACCAGCTGGGTGGTCGTCGCGCTGGTCTGGCGCTGGCTGCTCAACCCCAGCGTCGGCATCGTCAACTGGGCGCTGTCGCTGATCGGGATCGACGGGCCCGGCTGGTGGGCGGACCCCGCCTGGTCGATGCCGTCGATCATCCTGGCCTCGGCGTGGAAGGACCTCGGCTTCGTCATGGTCATCCTGCTGGCCGGGCTGCAGACCATCAACCCCGACCTCTACGAAGCAGCGGAGATCGACGGCGCCGGATGGTGGCGGCGGCTGTTCAGCATCACCCTTCCGATGCTCTCCCCCTCCACCTTCTTCGTCATCGTGCTCTCCCTCATCAACGGCTTCCAGGTCTTCGACCAGGTGTTCGTGATGACGGGCGGTGGCCCGAACAACTCGAGCCGCGTCGTGGTGCAGGAGGTCTACGACCTCACGTTCCGCTACGGGCAGGCCGGCATGGCGTCCGCGCTCTCCTGGCTGCTGTTCATCGTGATCCTGATCGTCACGCTCATCCAGTTCCTCGGCCAGAAGAAGTGGGTGAACTATGCGTAGTCCTGTCGCGAAAGTGTCGCTGTACACGGCCGTCATCCTGGGCGCGCTGATCATGGTGTTCCCGTTCGTCTGGACGATCGTCACGTCGATCAGCCCGGGTGCGAGCCTCACCAGCACGCCCAAGCTCATCCCGGACAACCCGTCGTTCGCGCCGTACGCTGAGCTGTTCCAGCGGGTGCCGTTCGGGCAGGTCATCGTCAACAGCCTGGTGATCGCGGTGGTGAGCACGGTGTTCCAGCTGGTCACCAGCTCGATGGCGGCGTACGTGTTCGCCCGGATGCCGTTCCGTGGCCGCGGTGCGATCTTCGTGCTCTACCTGGCGACCATGATGATCCCGTTCCAGGTGCTCATCGTGCCGCTGTTCGTGGAGATGAAGTCGCTCGGCCTGATCAACACGTATGCGGGCGCCATCCTGCCCACCGTCGCGTCGGCCTTCGGGGTGTTCCTGCTGCGGCAGGCGATCAGCACGGTCCCGTACGAGCTCGACCAGGCGGCGACACTGGATGGGGCCGGCCACTTCCGGGTGTTCTTCCAGATCGTGCTCCCCCTGGTGCGCCCGGCGCTCGCCACGCTCGCGGTGTTCGGCTTCCTGAACACCTGGAACAGCTTCCTCTGGCCGCTCATCATCCTGCGCGACCCGCTGATGCAGACGCTGCCCGTGGCGCTGTCGAGCCTGCAGGGGCAGTACTCCACCCAGTGGGACGTGCTCATGGCCGGCTCGGTCGTCAGCATCATCCCGATGTTCGCGCTCTACCTCTTCGCCCAGAAGTACATCGTCCAGGGCGTCGCCGGCACCGGCCTGAAATAGCCGCGCCATCACCTCCATCACCACAGCAGCAGCATCCGCACCATCCGTATCAAAGGAGATAGCAAACACATGAACAAGAAACTCGCCGCGACCGCAGCACTCGCGGTCGCCGCCCTCGCCACCGTCGGGATGAGTGGATGCAGCGCATCCGGCTCAGACGGAGGGAAGACGACCATCACATACTCGAACTTCATCTCGAACGGCGGCAACGAGAAGAACCTCGCCACCATCGTGAGCGCGTTCGAGAAGGCCAACCCGGACATCACCGTCAAGGTGTCGACCACCGACTACGCCAACTACTTCACCAAGCTGCAGACCGACCTCTCGGCCGGCACGCAGTCCGACGTGTTCGACGTGGACCTCGGCAGCTACGGAAACCTGCAGGCGGACGGCGTGCTCGCCCCGCTCGACGGTGTGGATGCGAAGGCGTACCGGACCTCCGTGCTCGACACCTACAAGACGGACGGCAAGCAGTACGGCCTGCCCACCTCGTTCTCCAACGTGGTGCTCTTCTACAACAAGGACCTCTTCGATAAGGCGGGCGTCTCGTACCCGACGGACTCGTGGACCTGGGCGGACGAGGAGGCTGCGGCCAAGAAGCTGACCGACAAGGCGGCCGGCGTCTGGGGCGACTACCAGCCGATCACGTACAACGAGTACTACAAGACCGTGCAGCAGGCCGGCGGCTCCTTCCTCACCAAGGACGGCAAGAAGTCGGCGTTCGACTCCGACGCCGGCACGAAGGCCGCGGACTGGCTGGCCGGCAAGAGCGGCGTGACCATGCCGTCCGCCGCCGACGGAGCAGGCACCCCGGACTTCGACTCCAACCTGTTCAAGGACGGCAAGCTCGCGATGTGGCACACCGGCATCTGGATGTTCAGCACCCTCGGGAAGCTGCCGTTCGGCTGGGACGTCGCGGTCGAGCCGGGTGACACCCAGAAGGCCAGCGCCACGTTCTCCAACGCGGTCGCCGTCTCCAACGACTCCAAGCACAAGGACGCAGCGCAGAAGTTCGCGACGTACCTGTCCAGCTCGAAGACGATGGTGGATGTGCGACTCAAGGCGGGCTGGGAACTCCCGGCCATCTCGGACGAGTCGCTGCTGAAGCCGTACCTCACCGCCGGCACCCCGGAGAACCGCAAGGCCGTGTTCGACTCGCTGGAGCACATCGCCACCGCGCCGAACCTGGGCTCCAACTCGCAGAAGATCCAGGACGACGTGACCAACGCGCTCGGCGAGATCGCGGCGGGCAGGTCCAAGACCGCCGACACCATCCCGGCGACGGCGAAGCAGGTCGACGCGCTGCTCAAGTAGCAGCGCACCGCCAGAGCGGCCCGGCCGGGCACCCCCATCCCGGCCGGGCCGCCCATCGCGGAGCCACCGACCACGAACACCGAGTCACGGACACACCAGAAAGGCCGTCGTGCCCACCACCTTCACCCCGCAGACCGCGCTCGCAGGGATCGCGGACCTCGCCGCCTCCGGCCACCGCCTGATCGCGGCGCTGCAGACGCCGGAAGGCGCATACCCGGCGAGTCCCACGTTCTCCGCATACGCCGGATACTGCTGGTTCCGCGACGGATCGTTCATCGCGGATGGCGTCTCCTCCTACGGCGACGAGGCATCGGCGACGGCCTTCTTCGACTGGTGCGCGCGGGTGCTCACGGCGCGGGCGGACCACATCCACTGGATCGTCAACGAGACCAGGGCAGGACGACCGCCGGCCGGGGAGCACATGCTTCCCGCGCGGTTCACGTACGACGGCCAGGACGGCACCGACGAGTGGTGGGACTTCCAGCTCGACGGTTACGGCACCTGGCTGTGGGCGCTCGTCGCCCACGCCGAGCGGCACGGCGTCGACCTCTCCGGCTGGCGCGAAGCGGCCGAGCTGACGGTCGACTACCTCACCAGCTCCTGGGACCGCCCGTGCTACGACTGGTGGGAGGAGCACAGCGAGTCCGTGCACGTCTCCACGCTGGCCTGCGTCTCGGCCGGGTTGGACGCCGCGGTGCGCGCCGGCCTGGTGAGCGGCACGCGCGCCGAGGAGGCGACGGCCGCATCCCGGGCCATCCGCGAGGTCGTCGCTGAGCGAGGCGTGCGCGACGGCCACCTGACCAAATGGCTCGGCGTCGCCACCATCGACGGCAGCCTTGCAGCAGCCATCGCCCCGCTCGGGATGCTGGATGCGCGCTCGGCGCTCGCCGCGGGAACCATCGACGCCCTGGAGCGGCAGCTCACGGTCGACGGCGGCGTGCACCGCTACCTCGGGGACACCTTCTACGGCGGGGGCCGCTGGCCCATTCTCAGCTGCTTCCTCGGCCTGGCGCACGCCGCGGCGGGCGAGCGGGAGCGCGCGGTGGAACTGCTCGCCTGGGCGGCATCCACGGCCACCGCCGACCTCGACCTCCCCGAGCAGGTCGACGGCCACCTGATCGCCCCCGGCATGCGCCAGGAGTGGCTCGACCGCTGGGGCGCCGTCGCCACCCCGCTGCTGTGGAGCCACGCCATGCTCATCCGTCTCGCCGTCGAACTCGACCCGACTCTCACCTCGCTCACCTCGCTCACGTCGCTCCCGGAAGGACCCACCCGATGATCCGCCACCGCCCGTCCGGCTCCGGCCACCCGTACTCGATCGACACCGAGCAGCGCTCGCCGGTCATCCCCGAGGCCGGCTCGACCGCCGTGCTCGGCGTGCGCGCCAGCGGGACGGTGGATGCGGTCGCCGTCGAGTTCGCCTGGCGGCCGGATGCTGGCGCGGATGCGGATGCTGGCACGCCCGAGTCGCTCGTGCTCCCGCTCGCCCGCGTCGCCAGCTCCTCCCGCGGACGCACCGAGGACGGCGGCCACCTCGCCTCCGCGCAGGCCAGGCTCGCCCGAGCGGTCGGTGGCTGGCAGGTCGAGACCCCGCAGCTCCGCTTCGGCGGCGCATACCGCTATCGCTTCACGGCAACGCACACCGACGGCCGCACCGAGCGCACGCGCTGGTTCTCGTTCCGCGCGGCGCAGTGGCAGCCGGTGGATGCGGGGGCGGTGGCCGGTGCATCCGGCGCATCCCGCATCGTCCCCGGCTCGGTCTCCGTGCTGCACGACGGCGAGCGGGCGACGCGCATCCGGTTCGCGCTCCCGCTGGCCGACGGCGAGCACGTCACCGGTTTCGGCGAGCGCTACGACGCGCTCGACCACCGCGGCGCCGAACTCGACTCCGTGGTGTTCGAGCAGTACAAGAACCAGGGCGCGGAGCGGAAGACCTACCTGCCCATGCCGTTCGCGCACGTCGTGGGCGGCGATGGATGGGGTTTCCATGTCCGCACGTCCCGTCGCGTCTGGTTCGACGTCGGCGCATCCACCCCCTCCGAGCTGCGGGTGGAGGCCGAGCTCGACGCCCCGGTCGACGCATCCGGTCCCTCCAGCGACCTGCTCACGGTCGCCTTCTTCAACGGATCCCCGACGGACGTGCTGCGCGGCTTCCTCGCCGAGGCAGGCTCCCCGGTCGAGCTGCCCGATTGGGTGTTCCGCCTGTGGGCGAGCGGCAACGAGTGGAACACGCAGGCCGAGGTCATGCGCCAGGTCGACCTGCACCGCGAGCACGACATCCCCGTCGGCTCCGTGGTGATCGAGGCGTGGAGCGACGAGAGCACGTTCACCGCGTTCCGGGATGCGCGCGCCGCCGTCACCGAGGACGGCGCGCCGCACCGCCTCGCCGACTTCGAGTTCCCCGAGGACGGCGCGTGGCCGGACCCGAAGGGCATGACGGACGAACTACACGCCAGGGACATCCGGCTGCACCTGTGGCAGATCCCGCTCATCAAGATGCGCCCGCACCCCCGCGACCAGGTCGCCGCGGACGCCGCAGCGGCGATCAGGGAGAACGTGCTCATCCGGGAGGAGGCGCCGGGAGGCAGCCTGCGTCCGTACCGCAACCGCGGCTGGTGGTTCCCGCTCGGCCTGATGCCCGACCTCACCGACGAGCGCGCAGCGCGCTGGTGGACGGAGAAGCGCCGCTACCTCGTCGAGGAGGTCGGCATCGACGGCTTCAAGACGGACGGTGGAGAGCATGCCTGGGGCAGCGACCTCGTCTACCTCGACGGCAGGCGCGGCGACGAGAAGAACAACACCTTCCCCGTCGCGTACGCCGCGGCGTACGGCGACCTGCTCCGCTCGGCGGGCAAGGCGCCCGTGACGTTCAGCCGCGCGGGCTTCACCGGCTCGCAGGCGCACGGCGCGTTCTGGGCGGGCGACGAGAACTCGACGTGGGAGGCGTTCCGCTGGTCGATGCTCGCCGGACTCTCCGCCGCCGCGAGCGGCATCGTCTACTGGGGCTGGGACCTGGCCGGCTTCTCCGGCGACGTGCCCTCCTCCGAGCTGTTCCTCCGCTCGGTCGCCGCGGCGACGTTCGTGCCGATCATGCAGTACCACTCCGAGTTCAACCACCACCGCACGCCGTCGCGCGACCGCACGCCGTGGAACATCCAGGAGCGTTCGGGCGACGACCGGGTCATCCCGGTGTTCCGCCGGTACGCGAAGCTGCGCGAACGTCTCGTGCCATACCTGGCGGAGCAGGCGGCGATCACGGTCGCGACCGCCCGCCCGCTGATGCGCCCGCTCTACTTCGACCACCCGGCCGACCCGGCCGTCTGGTCGACGGAGCCGCAGTGGATGCTCGGAGACGACCTCCTCGTCGCCCCCGTGCTGTCCGAGGGCGCGACCAGCTGGCCGGTCTACCTCCCTGCCGGTTCGTGGGTGGACGCCTGGACGGGCGAGCAATTCGCGGGAGGTGCGACCGTCACGGTGGACACCCCGCTCGACGCGATCCCGGTGTTCGTGCGCGCCGAGGCCGCAGGGCGGATGCTGCCGGTGTTCGCCGACGACGATGACGCCGCCGAGGACTGACCTCATGAATTCTGGCGTCGTCTCGGCGTTCGAGGACTTCATCGACCGCCTGCGCGCGTGGGCGGAGGCGGAGCCCGACGTGATCGGCTTCGTCGGCATGGGTTCAACGGCCGACCGCCGGCGGGTCGACGAGTGGTCGGATCACGACTTCGCGATCGTGACCGAGCCCGGCGCGCAGGAGCGCTTTCGCACCGACCTCACCTGGCTGCCGGATCATGGGCGCCTGGTCGCGGTCGGGCGGGAACACCACGACGGCTTCAAGGCGCTCTACGACGACGGCCACGTGCTCGAGTTCGCCGTGGTCGACGAGAGCGAGCTGCGCACGTTCTCCGCGAACGCGTCCGAGGTTTTCTGGGATGGCGGCCAGGTGAGACAGTGGATGCGTGAGGTCACCACCGCGACCGTGCCGCGCATCCACACCTCCGGTGCCGCCGCCGCTGCGGTCTTCCTGGTGCAGCTGCTGGTCGGCGTCGGCCGCACCCGCCGCGGCGAACTGCTCAGCGGGGCCCACGTCATCCGGGAGGAGGCGGTGGGGACGCTCATCGACCTGATCACCGAGCGCGTGCCCGCGAGCGCCGCCACGCGCGACAACCTGGATGCACGCCGCCGCATCGAGCAGTCGTACCCGCGCGAGGCGCACCGCATCGCCGCGGCGCTCGCCGCCGACCCGGAGACGGCGGCGCGCACCATGCTCGACCTCGCCGACGACCTGCTCGCCCCGGGCTGGCCCGACTACCCGGCCGCCGGCTCCGCCGCGGTCCGCAGGCGCCTCGGCTGGCCCGATCGCCCCTGAGCCGCGAGATGCCGGTAACTGTGGCGCATCCCGGGCGTTTCGCGACAGTTACTGGTGTTTCGCGGCCTCGACGATGCTCGCGCAGGAGTCGCTCGGGCGGCGGGAGGGGTCGATCGCGGTCACCAGGGTGGTCGAGATCGCGGCCAGCTGCTCGACCTGGTCCGCCGTCAGTGCGCCGAGCAGCGTCGAGCGGACGGTGTCGAGGTGGCCGGGGGATGCATCCCGCACGAAGTCCTCGCCGGCGGGCGTGAGGACCGCGTTCGTCGCGCGACCGTCCTCCTCGCACGGCTGGCGGCGGATCAGCCCGCGCGCTTCGAGGCGGCTGGCGACGTGGCTCAACCGCGACATGGATGCGTTGGTCGCCGTCGCGAGCGCGCTCAACCGCATCCGGTGGTTGGGTGCCTCGGCCAGGCGGGAGAGCACGAAGAACTCGTAGTGCGTCGCGGCGGAGTCTCGGCTGAGCTGCGTGTCGAGCACGCCGGGGAGGAGCTGGACGAGCGCGAGAAGGCCGAGCCACGCGTCTTTCTCGCGTCCCTCGAGTGCCTCGGCGTCTGTCATGACCACCACTCTAGCAAATTAGTTGACACTTCAACTAAATCCGAGTAATAGTTGAAGCATCAACTAAATCGGCTTCGGCCGGAAGGAGCATCATGACCTCGGTGAGCATCATCGGAAACGGCAACATGGCCAAGGCGATCGGCGGCGTTGTCGCCGACGACGGAAGCACGGTCGAGTACCTCGGCCGCACCGGCAGTGCAGTGAACGGCGACATCGTCGTCCTCGCCGTGCCGTATCCGGAGGTCGACAACGTGATCGCCCAGTACGGCGACGCCCTCGCAGGCAAGACGGTCGTCGACATCACCAACCCCCTCGACTTCGCCACCTTCGATGGCCTCGTGGTCCCCGCCGACGGCTCGGCCGCCGCGGTCATCGCCGCCAAGCTGCCCGGCTCGAAGGTCGTCAAGGCGTTCAACACGACGTTCGCGGCCACCCTCGCGAGCAAGAAGGTCGGCGACGTGCAGACCACCGTCCTCATCGCGGGAGACGACGACGCGGCCAAGGCCGAGCTCGCCGCCGCCATCACCGCCGGAGGCGTGAAGGCCGTCGACGCCGGCTCGCTCAAGCGCGCTCGCGAGCTCGAAGCCCTCGGCTTCCTGCAGCTGACGCTCGCCGTCGGCGAGCAGATCGCCTGGACGGGCGGCTTCGCCCTGCAGGCGTAACCGCCGCCGCGCCGCGCCGCGAGACACCAGTAACTGCGTCGCATCCCGGGCGTTTCGCGACAGTTACTGGTGTCTCGCCGCCGTGGCCCCGACCGCCGCGTCGACCACGCGGCCGTCGACCACGGTGACCAGCTCGTCCAGTGCGCCGCTGTGCCCCAGGTCGTGCGTCACCAGCAGGGTCGCCGTGTCTCGTTCGCGGCTGAGGCGCCCGATGAGGTCCATGATCGCCGCGCCGCGCTCCTGGTCGAGCGCGCTGGTCGGCTCGTCCACGAGCAGCACCCGCGGCTCCCGCACGAGCGCCCGCGCGATCGCGACCCGCTGTCGCTGCCCGCCGGACAGCTGCGCGGGTCGCCGGTCGGCCTGGCCGGACAGCCCCACTGCGTCGAGCAGGTCGTCCACCCGCGCCCGCACCGCACGCCGCAGCCCGCGCGACGGCCGGTCGCCGAGCTCGCCCATCACCTGCAGCTGTTCGCGGGCGGTGAGCGACGGCAGCAGGTTCGACTGCTGGAACACGATGCCGATGCTCGACCGCCGCAGCGCCGTCGCCTCCGTGCGCGACAGCCCGGCCGCATCCACCCCGTCGATCAGCACGCGACCGGAGTCCGGCCGGATGAGCGTGCCGGCGATGGCCAGGATGCTCGACTTGCCGGAGCCCGACGGGCCGGTGATCCCGGTGACGCGGCCGGCGCGGCCGTGCAGGGTGACCGCATCCACTGCCGTCACGCGGGATGCGCCGTCGGGGAAGGTGAGGGTGACGTTGTCGAGGGTGATCATCTGTTGCTCCCGAGTGCGGTGAGGGGATCCGCCGAGGTGACGGTCCGGAGGGCGACGGCCGCGCCGGCGAGACCGAGAACGGCCATCGCCCCGGCGGGCACGAGGGTGGTGAGCGGGCTGATCAGGAACGGCAGCGCCCCGCCGGCGATGGCGCCGAGCCCGACGACGGCGGCGAGTCCGATGCCGATCCCTGCCACGAGCACGACCAGCGCCTGCCCGAGCGCGTCGCGCACTAGGGAGCCGGTCGTCGCGCCGAGGGCCTTGAGCACGGCGATGTCGCCGGAGCGCTGCATCGTCCACACGGTGAAGAACGCGCCGACCACCAGGGCCGAGATGCCGAACAGCATCACCACCATGAGCGCCAGCGAGCCGATCTCGGACTTGAACGTCTCCAGCGCGGTCAGACTCGCGAGCGGCGCGAGCGCGACGGTCCCCGTCGAGCGGGCCACCGCATCCCAGTCGGGGTCGCCGGTCACCGCCAGGACCGTGGATGCGCCGCTCCCGCCCATCCGCTTCTCCGCCTCGGCCGCCGCGCTGCTCGTCAGAGCGACCACCGGGGTGTGGCTGTACCAGAGGTCGCCGCCGATCGACGCGACCCGGTATGCGGTGCCTGCGATGCTCACCCGATCGCCCACGCGGGCGGACAGGTCGGCGGCGGCTCCGGTCGACAGGCCGACCTCGTCGTCGCTCGCGGGGACCAGGCTGCGCAGTGAGGAACCGCCCGGTGAATCGCCGGCGGGCATCCCGAACAGGGCCACGCCGGTGGTTGTCCCGCCGGTCCCGCCGGCCCCGCCCGCCGTAGCCCGGCCCTGCACGATGCTCACCGGCAGCGCCTCGCGCACCCCCGGCGCGCTCCGCCATGCCTCCACTGCCCGCTCGGACAGCTCGGACTCGGAGAAGCCCGCCGTCTTCCCGTCCGTCTGCTGCAGCACCAGCCTGTTTCCCGGCAGGTCGAGCACCGCGGACACGTTCTGGAACGCGAGCCCGCCGGTCAGCCCGGCGAGGAACCCGACGAGGACGGTGATGAGCGCGACGACGGCGCCGATCAGGATGAAGCGGCCTCTGGCGAACCGCAGGTCGCGCCATGCGACGAACACGGGGTCTCCTTTCCGGCCGGGAGCGTCGTCCCGGCACGTCTTCCAGCCTCGTTTCCGCGTGCATCCCGGTCATCGTCGAGCCTGTGGATGCTGTGCTCGAACTTTCGATGGATGCCCCCGCGGCGCCGAGTCCTTACGCTGGAAGCGTCATGCCGCACAACACCCTCACCCCTGTCTTCGTCGGGCTGCGCACGGGCCTCCACCTGCTCGTCGTCGGCCTGCTCGTGCTGGTGCTGGTGCGGGTGTTCCTGGTGGGCGGCCCGTCGCTCGGTCCGTCGCTGGCGCTCACGGCGGCGTTCGCCGTCGTCTACGCACTCGTCGCGTTCATGCGATTCGTGCCTGAGCGACGCAGGAAGGCGGCTGCCGCTCTCTGGATCGTGGGGCTGTCTGTCATCTGGATCGGCCTGATCGTGCTGGTGCCGGAGGCGGCGTACCTCGTCTTCCCGATGTTCTTCCTCTACCTGCATGTGCTCCCCGGCCTGCTCGGGCCGGCAGCCGTGGTCGCCGCCACCGGCGTCGCCATCGTCGCGCTCGGGATGCACGGCGGCTTCACCGTCGGAGGCGTGATCGGCCCGGTGGTCGGTGCTGCCGTCGCCCTGCTGATCGGCCTGGGCTACCGCGCCCTCGCACGCGAGGCTGCGGAACGCGAGGCGCTGCTCGCCGAACTCGTCGCGACCAGGGACCGCCTGGCCGAGAGCGAACGGGAGCAGGGGATGCTCGCCGAGCGTTCCCGCCTCGCCCGCGAGATCCACGACACGGTCGCGCAGGGCTTGTCGAGCATCCAGTTGCTGCTGCACGCCGCCGAGCGCGCGGACGGCGACCGGCCCGGCGCCGAGCACGTCCGGCTCGCGCGGGAGACGGCGGCGGAAGGGCTCGCGGACACGCGCAGGTTCATCCGGGAGCTGGCGTCGCCGCTGCTCGACGACGGGCTCGCGCAAGCACTCGCCCGCCTCGGCGAACAGCAGCCGGGCACCGACGGCGACCTCCGCATCGAGGTCGAGACGTCGCAGACGGGACACCTCCCGATGACCGTGCAGATCGCCCTGCTGCGCATCGCCCAGGGCGCGCTCGCGAACGTGCGCCAGCACGCGCACGCCACGGTCGCCAGAGTCGTGCTCGACGCGACGGACACCGAGGTGACCCTCACGGTCTCGGACGACGGCGACGGCTTCAGTTTCGCCCCGGAACTGGTGGGCGCCCGCGCGGCCGGTTCCGACTCGTTCGGCCTGCGCGCCATCGCCGAACGGGTCGAGCAGCTGGGTGGCGACCTCAGCGTCGACAGTGCGCCCGGCCGCGGCACCACGCTGACCGTGACATTCCCGGTGGATGCGCGATGATCCGCATCGTGATCGCCGACGACCATCCCGTTGTGCGCGCCGGGATCCGGGCGCTGCTGGAAGGCGAAGACGACCTGCAGGTGATCGGCGAGGCCGCCACCCCCGACGAGGCCGTCGCCCTCGCAGAGTCGGCGGCCCCCGAGCTGGTGCTCATGGACCTGCAGTTCGCCGACGGCCAGAGCGGAGCGGACGCGACCAGGCGCATCCGGGCACTGGAAGCGCCGCCGTACGTGCTGGTGCTCACGAACTACGACACCGACGGCGACATCCTGGGCGCCGTAGAGGCCGGCGCGAGCGGCTACCTGCTGAAAGACGCGCCCCCCGGCGACCTGATCGCGGCCATCCGCAGCGCGGCGGCCGGCGAGAGCGCGCTCGCCCCCGCCATCGCCGGCCGCCTGATGGAACGACTCCGCTCACCCAGCGTGAGCCTCTCCGCCCGCGAGATCGAGGTGCTGCAACTCGTCGCCGACGGTGCATCCAACGCCGAGATCGCCCGCCGCCTCTTCGTCACCGACGCCACGGTGAAATCGCACCTGGTGCACGTGTTCTCGAAACTCGGCGTCGCGTCGCGCACGGCCGCGGTGTCGACGGCGCGCTCGCTCGGGGTGCTGCGGTAGAGGGTTGGTGGAAGACTGGCGATGCGTTTCGAGCCCGCCGTCCGGTGGTCCGAGAACAATAAGCTGATCATCACCGCCATACCGAAGACCAAGGGAAGCTGCTAACAAGCCATCGGTTCACCATGACAGGCACGCGCACGATCAGGTTCTTCTTCGACTGGGGCCACCACTGGCCGCTCTGGGAGTCCGGCACAGACAAGTACACGACGGAGCCGAGCGACTTCGGTCTCTCCGAGGAGCTCACCAGGCGTCTCCGCCGGCTCTACGACCTCTGGAGCGAGCACTTGGATCCCTTTGAAGGCTGGGACTCGGAGGAGAACTTCCAGCGTTTCGACCGCGACCGAACCGAGGTCATCCAGCTCCTCCGATCAGAGCTGCCAGACGGGATAAGCCTGAGCGTGGAGTGACGTTTCGCGGTTCGGCGCGGCCGGGGACCACTGCAAGCCGCTCCGCGTCGCGTCTACCCATCCGCGCGTGGATGCCTGACGTGCAGGATCTATGTCGTACGGCCAGTCCTCCGCCGTCGGTAACGTGGGGACTATGAACGCGGCTGACGGCGAATGGATCGTCCACCCCACCACGCAGATCGAGGTGTGGGTGGCCGCCGGAATGTCTCGAGAGCGCGCGCTCCGTCGCGCAGCGCTGCAGCACAATGGTGAGCTCAGGATAATCCGGTTCTTTCCCGATCACGGCAACCCGTGGCCGCTATGGGAGTCCGACACCGAAGACCCGACACCGACGCCAGATGTCTACGGGCTCAGCGAGCGCCTCGTCGATGACATGCGCGAATGGTACGAGACCTGGGAGTCCGGCTTCCGCTTCGATTCTGGCTGGCTGGACGCATCCACCGGACGCGAGTGGAATACTCGCGGCGACGACATCGCTGACAGACTCCAGGCCGAAGTGTGGGACTTTGCAGAAGTGTCAAGGGAGCATCGACGTGGGCACGAATGACGGGAGCCGGCCACGGCCTGGTTGACATGCGTGGTCGGCTCCCTTGGGTCGACTCGGGTCAACAGACCTGTCGGCTCGATGGGAACGTGCTGATGAGCCTGTCGCTGTCCGATGCCCAAGCGGCCTCCGCGCGGAACGAATAGACGGGCTTGCCGGTCTTCACATCCTGGAGGAAGAGCTCAGTGTTGCTGCACCACTTGTTACCGACGCTGTTGTGGGCCATGTAGTCCGGGAACCGCACTATTGCGGCGGTGGTAGCCGACATCAGATCGTCCCAACTCTGGATTCCGTAGTGCCCCGAATTCCATCCGTAGGCGCGCGCAGTGTCGAGTTTGTCTTGCCAATTCGACTCTTTGTTCCGGATGTGCTTGTACCCGTACGTCGCGTTGCCGCATTTGAGGCGAACCGGGCGCAGATCCCCATCCCAGGGGAAGGCGTACTCGCCGAAGATATCGGCCTCGTTGTTGAGAGTGAAGCAGCCGAACCACTGGTCCCAGGAAATAAGTCGTGCGTTCGCGCGGGATTGGTCATGGTCGGGGAGCGCGTTGGCGCTGACGAACTCGGGCGTGAGTTCGACGGTCTCGCTGCTCCCGCGCACGTACAGGCGAACGTCTGGGGCACCCAGATCACGCTCCGCGGCCCCCACTTGTGAACCTGGCTGCTCCGCATTTGCGGGAGCGACCGGCCCAATGGCGAGTGCTCCCGCGCCGAGAATGGCGGTGAGGATTGTTGTCAGACGTCGTTGTGCCATGTGTCCCTGCTTCGAAAGTGGGGCCCCCGCCTGCAGTCCTCGACGCGCCCCGTCACTCCAGCATTACGGGCCGCGCCTACGGGTGCCAGTCCGCAAAATTACGGACTACACATTTGCCGCTCAATACGCTAAATATGAAACTTTAAGGAGTCTCCGCCAACACCCGCTCCAGCAGCGCCGTCATGTCGATCGGTTCGGTCGGTGGCAGCTCGATGGCGGCCGGGTCGATGTAGTGAGTGGACATGTGATCTCCTCTATCTGTCTCCGGCGCCGCGCTGTGGGCATCCGGTCCGTTCCGTGTTCACGTCTGGTCGGATGGTGCCCGCCGCTGCCCACCCCCAGGCATGTGATGCGGCGGGCACCGTCCCTTTCCGCACGAACTGGTTCCCCGTGTTCATTCGTGCGGGCTTGCGAGGCCGAGTTGCGGGCAGAGCTCGCTCGCGGCCAGGTCGGAGGGGAAGACCGCCAGTCGCCCGTCGGGCAGCTGGCAGGTTTCCAGGTCGGGGACGGGGAACTCTTTCGTGCTCGTGGAGCCGCCGGGGGAGAAGGTGCCGATCCGCCAGGTCGCTGCGCACATCTCCTCGGCAAGCGAGATGCGCTCGCTGAGCGGTGTCGGCGTTTTCGCATCCTGGTCGCCCGGCGCGTAGAGGGAGGTTCCGTGGCGCGCGCCCAGGTCGGCCGCGGCGTAGCAGTCTGCGGTGTAGTTGATCTGGCCTTGGGATGCCTCCGCGATGGCGATCGCTCCTGCCGTGGTGCCGAGGGCGATCGTTCCTGCGATGCCGAGGGCGACGATCCGGTGCTTGCGGGTGCGACGCCGTTCGGCGCGGGTGATCTCGGCGAACATCGACTGCTTGAGCTCGTCGAAGCGATCGTCGGTTGGCAGGAAGGTGGGGTTGGTCATGGCATCCCCCTGAGGGTTTCGAGTTCGCTTCTGAGGCGTCCGCGCAGTCGGGACAGCCTGTTGCGGACCGCGCCGGGGGTGATGCCGACCTGCGCGGCGGCCTCGTCGTAGCTGTGGCTGCCGCGGATGCACAGCTCGAACACCGTGCGGTCCGGCTCGGGGAGCGCGGCGACGACGCTCTCGACGTATGCGAGCAGTTGCTGCTGCTCGGCGAGCACATCCGGCCCAGGGCGCGGGTCCGGCACCGACCCGTCGACAGGGTCGTCTGTGCGTCTCTTCTGGTGGACGTGGAGGGAGCGTCGACGGTTGGCGATCAGATTGCGGCTCGTCACGAGGAGCCAGGGCAGTGCAGACTCCCCGGCGAGTTCGATGGTGGCGCGCTTGCGCCAGAGCGTCACGAAGACGTCCTGGCTCACCTCTTCGACGTCTTCGCGGGCATCCAGTCGCGCGGCGGTGTACGCGTAGACCACACGGCTGTGCCGGTCGTAGAGAGCGCTGAGCGCGGTCGTGCTACCGCCGGAGAGCGCGCGCAGGAGGGCCCGGTCCGTGGACTCGGACCGTCCCGTCGCGTCCCCCGCCGGCCTCACCTCGGCCAAATCGCTCATACCTAAGAAATGTGCCTCCACGCCGAATCCTCTCAACCGGACTCGGAACTGATTTCTTGTGCCACCGGCGAGCCAGAGACAGAATGAGGCTGCCCGGTATCGGTCGGGCGTGTTTTCACTTCGGGGGAGAAGTCGCAATGGCAATCACAACCACGGCTCGATCGCGCCGTTTTCTCGCTTCGGCGCTCAGCGTCGCCGCCCTGTCGGCCGGGTTCCTGTCCGTCGGCGGCGCGGCGAACGCGGCCACCGCGGAGGCGCCCGGGGCTCCCTCGGCTCCGGCGCAGTCCTGCTCATACGACCTCGGCACCGGATCCCTGGTGTGCGTGGACGACGGAGACGACCTGAACGAGGCGGTCCTGGAGCAGCAGCACCTCCTGGTCGTCGCCCCGAGCGGAGCGCGCGGGGCCGCCGTGGATGCGCTCGCCGCCCCGGTCGGCGCGCCCAGCCCGGCAGCCCTGGCCGGCGCGAAGGCCACCTTCGTCCAAGCGCAGCTGTTCGACGACGCGGGATACGGCGGATCGTTCTTCCAGATCACCAACTCGAGCGCCTGCAACGGCAGCACCGTCTGGTACTTCGGGCCGCTCGGCAACGTCGGCTGGTCCGGCAGGGTCAGCTCGTTCAAGAGCTTCTCGAACTGCACCACGAAGCTGTGGCAGGGCACGAACTACACCGGCGCCTCGTACGGATACAGCGCCAACGCGACGAACCTCGGCTCGATGAACGACAAGGCCAACTCCGTCACCGTGAGGTAGCCGGGCGGCGGCGTCACTTCTTGCCCAGCGCCTCCCGCACGATGAGTTCGCGCACGGTGGGGGCGCCCGCCGAGGTCGACACGGCGACGATCGTGCGCACGTATTCGGGTTCCGTCACCTGGCGGAGGAGCGCATCGGCGAGGTCGGCGCGGGAGGTGAATGCGCCCGGGGTGTACCGCTCCGCGTAGTCGTATTCGCTCACCCCGGATGCGTCGAACAGGCCGGATGGCCGCACGATGGTCCAGTCGAGGTCGCTCGCGGTGACGATCGCCTCCATCCGGCGCATGTCGGCGTAGAGCTGCTTGCCGAACAGGTTGACGATCACGGGTTGCAGCACGCGCTCGAAGAAGAAGCCGCCGTGCGGTCCTGCGGCTGGGTCGATGGCGCTGGAGCTCACGCAGGCGAAGCGGCGCACGCCGGCCGCGCGCATCCCGTTCAGGATGTTGGTCGCGCCGTCGGAGTAGACCGTGATCGGCTGCCGTCCGTATGGAACGCCGAGGGCGGAGAGCACCGCGTCCGCCCCGCGGACCACGGAGGCGACCGCAGCCGGGTCGTGCACGTCGGCTTCGGCCACCCGGAGGGATGCGTCGTGCAGAGGGAAGCCGTCCGGATCGCGGGTGACGGCGGTCACGGCGTGGCCCGCCGCCAGCGCCTGACCAACCAGGAGCCGGCCGGTCGGGCCGTTGGCCCCGAATACGACGATGTCCATGCTGTCTCCGCTACTCTTGGGTTAGGAAACCATATAATACGGAAACGATACCATATGACTTCAGGATTATCTGAGCGCCCGAATCAGCGCCCGAATCAGCGCCCGAACCAGAGCCGGAACCAGCGGATGCAGCGCCGCGCCGCCGCGTCCGTCAAGCAGTCCCTCCGCGACCTCCGGGTGCAACTGTCCGTGCTCAACCACCAGGTCGGGATGGCCGCCGAACTCCGCGACATCGACCTCGACTGCCTCGACATCGTCTCCGCCAACGGCCCCATCAGTCCGAGCACCCTCGCGCGGCTGACCGGCCTCCACCCTGCCACGCTCACGGGCATCCTGGACCGGCTCGAGAAGGGCGGCTGGATCGCCCGCGACCGCGACCCCGCCGACCGTCGCTCGGTCCTCCTCCGGGCACTGCCCGAACGCAGCAGGGACATGTTCCGCCTCTACGCCGACATGAACACCCGGATGGACGACCTCTGCGCCGGGTACGACACGGAGCAGCTGGAGACCATCGCCGGGTTCCTGCAGCGGGCGACGTCCGCCGGGCGCGAAGCGACGGAGAAGTTCGGCGAGAGCGACTGACGCGCGGCGCCCGGCGCCGCTACTCGGCGTCCAGAATGCTGGTTGCGAGAGTTCTGTTGCCTTGCTAGCGCTTCGGGCCGCCGAGTCCGGGCCGGGAGGTGACCTGTCTCATCCAATCGGCAAGCTGATGATCGTCGATGTCGTCGACGGACTCGATCTCCACGCCTCGTGTTGCCTTGCCCATCCCGAGTGGTGTGACGGGCGGAACCGGGTCGAGCGTCGCGCCGTTGATGAACATGAGTTTTACGTGGCCGGCGAAGGCTCCGCAGCTGAAGCACCATCCGTCCCCGACTCCGTAGTAGGACATGCCCCACTTCACTGAACGGCGTAGCCCGGGAAGGGTTTCGGCTGCCAGCTCATCCACTCGTTCGGCGATGCGGCGTTGCGGTTGCGGAAGGCTGGCGATGTACGCGAAGACGGGCCGGTCGCCAACGGCCGCCTTCGCAGGGCTCGCCGTGCCCGTGGTCATGTCGTCCGGCGGAGTCCACGCGCTCTGGTCGCCCCGCTCGTCGCTCGTGCCGGTTGTCATGAGCGTGATTCTAGAGTCACCACGCAGCAGCGCGTCGATCGCCACATTGCTGCTCGGGGTTGGGGTTAGCATCACCGCATGGACTTTGCCGATCTGGTCTCCGTGCCGGAGCGGTTGACGACGCCGGAGTTCGTGCTCCGTCCGCTCGTCGCCGCCGATGTCGAGTTGGACTACGAGGCCGTGATGGCGAGCCGGGAACAGTTGAGGCCGTGGGAGCAGACGGGCTGGCCGGCCGACGACTTCACGCTCGAGGATGACCTCGCCGACGTCGAAGGGCTAGAGCGCGGGCACCGCGACGGGCGGCGTTTCACCTACACGGTGCTGACGCCGGACGAGTCCGAGTGTCTCGGGTGTGTCTATTTCATGCCTGGTGACGCGCGCTCGTACACGACTGCGGAGATCACGCCACTGGCCGGCAACCAATGGGACCGGGTCCGGGGCACGGTGAGCTTCTGGGTGCGCAGCTCGCGGCTGGACGACGGGCTCGACCGGCGCCTAGTCGCCGCTGTGCTCCGCTGGATCGCGGACGACTGGGGTCTCCACGACCTGGTCACCATGACGAACGAGGAGGTTCCCCAGCAGGTCGCCCTGCTCGAGCTGGTCGGCCTCCGCCCCGTGTTCCGGGTGCAGCTACCCGGGCAGTCCGGCGCCTACCTTGCCTACGCCTAGGGCGGTTCCGATGGTGGGCAGGTTTCCGTGGAACGAGAGACCGCGCGAAGCTACTGTTCGCTCCCGCCGCCACCGTCACTCACACCGCAGCTGCGCCTGAGCGCCATCCAGAGTGGGGTCATCTGGCCCTGGACTTCGCCCCGCGGCTCACGCTGATGCTTCGGGCGACCGCGTCGCGAGCAAAGGCCGATGCCGCGCACGCGCCGCCCGCGTTCCTGCCCGCCCGCCACCGCTGTGTACAGTGTCCGCATGTCTCTTGATCCGGTCGCCGTCACGCCCATCCGCGTCGCTCGTCTCCTCGTCGGGGAGGACGAGCGGCTGCCGGTCTACGTGCACCTCATCGACCATCCGGATGGACGGATCCTGGTCGACACCGGGCTGACGCAGCTGCACCCCGCGGTGGCTGACATGGACCCGCGCCTGGATGCTCTCGACCGGCACGACGAGCTGGACCTCGGAAGTATCACCGCGGTGGTCAACACCCACCTGCATTTCGACCACTGCGGAGGCAACCACCTGTTCGCCGGTCGGCCGATCTACGTGCAGCGGCAGGAGCTCGAGGATGCCCGCACGCTGGACGATTACACGATCCCGGACTGGGTGGACGCCCCCGGCGTGCAGTACACGGCCGTGGACGGCGAGTACGAGCTGGTGGCGGGAGTCCGGCTGCTGCCCGCTCCCGGCCACACCCGCGGATCCCAGATCGTCGTGATCGAGACGGGCGAGGGGCCGATCGTGATCGCCGGCGACACCGCCGTGTGGTTCGGGGAGCTCGACGAACCCAGCACCGAGGGGCAGCGGCTCATCCTGTCGCTGCACCCGCGGGAGGTGTGGTTCGCTCACGCGGACGAGCCGTGGCGACCGGCCGACTAGCCGCCCCTTAACAAACGAAAACGGGGGGAAAACTCCCTCCGCCATTTCTAATATATAGCACACCAGGGGGCTTGCCGCAAGGCCCCCTGTCGGGCGGAGAATCGTCCATCGTGACTCTCTCCCCCTCTGCCTTCGCCCTGCCCGAGCGACTCGCTGCCAAGCGGGACGCCCAGCTGATCGCGCGCGACGAGGAACAGTTCGCCGCCATCGCCACGAGCCTCGACGAGCAGATCGCCGAGCTGGAACGGCGGCTCGCCGAGGAGCGGCTGGCGCCCGTCGGCGAAGGGCAGGCCGCCCTCGACCGCGATATCGAGGTGCACCGGCTGACCGCCCGGCTGCGTGCGCTGCGCCGCTTCACCCTGGACCTGTGCCTCGGCAGGATCGTGGCCGACGACGGCTCGGAACCCGTCTACATCGGGCGCCTCAGCCTGTCCGATCGCGACGGCAAGCGGCTGCTCATCGATTGGAGGGCGCCGGCGGCCGAGCCGTTCTTCGCGGCGACGCACGCGCATCCCCAGGGGCTCGTCAGTCGTCGGCGCTACCGGTGGACGCGCGGCAGGGTGAGCGACTACTGGGACGAGGTCTTCACCGAGGACGGCCTGCAGGACGCGGCGGCGCTCGACGACCAGTCCGCCTTCATCGCCAGCCTCGGCAGCAGCCGCTCGCCCAGGATGCGCGACGTGCTGAGCACCATCCAGTCCGACCAGGATGCGATCATCCGGGCGGGCTCGCGGGGCCCGCTGGTGGTCGACGGCGGGCCGGGAACGGGCAAGACCGTCGTCGCGCTGCACCGTGCCGCCTACCTGCTCTACTCCGACCCGCGCATCTCGCGCGGCGACGACGGCGTGCTGTTCGTCGGGCCGAGCCAGGGCTATCTCGCGTACGTCGACGACGTGCTGCCCGGTCTCGGCGAGGAGAGCGTGCAGATCTGCACCCTCCGCGACCTCGTCGCCGAAGGCGCAGACGCGCAGGAGGAGGCCGACCGGCGGGTGGCTGCGCTGAAGTCGTCCGGCGCGCTGCTGGATGCGGTGGAGGCGGCCGTGCGGTACTACGAGGTCCCCCCATCTACAGCCCTCACGGTCGAGACGCCCTGGACGGACCTCCGGCTGAGCCCCGCGGAGTGGGCGGAGGCGTTCGACGCGCCCGACCCCGGCACGCCGCACAACGAGGCGCGCGACCAGGTCTGGGAGGCACTGCTCGACATCCTCACCGACGGGTTCGACGACGAGGAGGTCCCCCCGCATCAGGTGCGCAGGGCGCTGCTGCAGAACGAAGAACTGACCCGCACGTTCGCGCGCGCGTGGCCCGTGCTCGACCCGGTCGGCGTCGTCGGCGACCTCTGGTCGGTGCCCGCATACCTGCGGGTGTGCGCGCCATGGCTGACGCCGGAGCAGACGGAGCTGCTGCACCGGAGGGATGCGCGGGCCTGGACCGTCTCCGACCTCCCCTACTTGGATGCGGCCCGGAGGCGCATCGGCGACCCGGAGGCGTCCAAGCGCGACCGCCGCCGCGCCGCCACCCTCGCGGCGGAGCGGGAGCAGATGGCGAAAGTCATCGACGACCTGATCGCCGCAGACGACTCCGAGATGCTGGTGATGTCGATGCTTCGCAGACCGGATGCGCAGAACAGTCTCATCGACGAGGCGGCGCTGCCGAGCGTCGACCCCGACCTGCTGGCGGGGCCGTTCGCGCACATCATCGTCGACGAGGCGCAGGAGCTGTCCGACGCCGAATGGGGAATGCTGCTCCTCCGCTGCCCGTCCCGCAGCTTCACGATCGTCGGCGACCGCGCCCAGGCCAGGCACGGCTTCACGGAGACCTGGCAGGAACGCCTCGGCCGGATCGGCCTGCCGCACGCCGAGCTGGCCTCGCTGACCATCAACTACCGCACCCCGGAGGAGGTCATGGCGGAGGCCGAGCCGGTCATCCGGGCGGTGCTGCCTGACGCGAACGTGCCCACCTCCATCCGGAGCAGCGGCCTGCCGGTCACGCACGCGCCGGCGACAGAGCTGCAGCCGATCCTGGATGCGTGGCTCGCCGACCACGAGGAGGGCGAGGGCATCGCCTGCGTGATCGGGGCGGGCCGCGACGGCGCCGGCCTGTTCGCGGCGTCCCCGCGCATCCGGTATCTGACGCCCGAACTGTCGAAGGGCCTCGAGTTCGACCTCGTCGTGCTGCTCGATCCGGAGACGTTCGGGACGGGGATCGAGGGCGCGGTCGACCACTATGTGGCGATGACGCGCGCGACGCAGCAGTTGGTCGTGCTCACCACGCCCGAGGGGAGCGGCGCGGGGAGATGATTGACTCGTCGGGGGTCGACCTCGGGGTCAACGTGTCGGAGGAAGCAAGAGCATGGGCAATCAGCTGGAGGGCCGTCGCGTCCTGGTGACGGGTGCGGCGCGCGGACTGGGCAGGGCGATCGCCGTGGCGAGCGCTGCCGCGGGAGCGGATGTGGCGCTCGGTGTGCGCGACGAGACGGCGGTCTCCGGACTGGTCGCCGAGATCGAGGCGCTGGGCAGGCGGGCGCTTCCCGTCCGGATGGATGTGACCGACCTGCCGCAGAGTTACGCGGCGATCGACCGCGCGATCGAGGAGTTCGGCGGGCTGGATGTGCTCGTCAACAACGCGGGAGGCGGCGTGCCGGACCGTCCGATCGAGGAGTACACGGTCGACGTCTTCGACTCCCTCATCGACCTCAACGTGAAGTCGACCTTCTTCCTCAGCCAGTACGTCGGCGCCCATTTCATCGCCAACGGCGGCGGCTCGATCGTGAACATCGGCTCGCAGGCCGGCTCGGTCGCCCTGCCGGGCGAGGCGGTCTACTGCCTCAGCAAGTCGGCCGTCGCGCACCTGACGAAGAGCTTCGCCGTGGAGTGGGGCGTGCACGGGGTGCGGGTGAACTGCGTCGCGCCCACCTTCGTGCGCACGGACGGCACGGAGGAGATGCTGGCCGATCCCGCGTTCGAGGCCGACGTGATCGACCGGATCGCGGCACTGCACCGCATCGGAGAGCCGCGCGAGGTCGCGGACGCCGTGGTGTTCCTGGCCTCGGACGGCGCATCGCTGATCAGCGGGGAGACCCTGCACGTGGACGGCGGCTGGACCGCGCGCTGAGGATCGCGGAGACGGAGGATCATGGGCACGGAACGATCGAGGAAGGGACGCCGATGAGCACAGACAGGCGCAGCGCCGAACTCACCACGCTGCTCGGGATCGACACCCCGATCCTGCTCGGGCCGTTCGGCGGACTCTCCTCGGTGGAGCTGACCGCCACCGTCAGCGACCTCGGCGGGCTCGGCGGCTACGGCCTCTACGGCTATGACGCGGCGCGCATCGAGCAGACCGCCGCCGAACTCCGCGCCGGCACCGAGCGCCCGTTCGCGTTCAACCTGTGGCTTCCGCACGTTGAGCAGGGCGAGGCTGACGTGACCGACGCCGAGTTCGCCGCGGCAGTGGATGCGCTCCGCCCGATCTTCGACGAGCTCGGCCTCGAACTCCCCACCCGCCCCGACCGCTACCTTCCGACGTTCGAAGAGCAGTACGAGGCGACGCTCGCCGCATCCCCTGCCGCCATCAGTTTCGTGTTCGGCGTGCCCTCGCCCGAGGCGGTCGAGGCCGCTCACGCCCGCGGGATCGCGGTTGTCGGCACCGCCACGACCGTCGCGGAGGCCGTCGCGCTGCGGGACGGCGGCGTCGACGCCATCGTCGCCACCGGGATGGAGGCGGCCGGGCACCGCGTCTCGTTCCTGCGGCCGGCCGAGGAGTCGCTGATCGGCACGTTCGCGCTCATCCCGCAGGTGGTGGATGCGGTGGACGTGCCCGTCATCGCGGCTGGCGGCATCGCGGACCGGCGGGGCGTGCGTGCTGCGCTCGCGCTCGGCGCATCCGGGGTCCAGGTGGGCACGGCGTTCCTGGCCACGAACCAGTCGGCGGCGACGGATGCGCACCGCAGGGCCATCAGGGAGACACCGGCCGACCGCACGGTGCTGACCCGCTCGATGAGCGGACGGCTGGCACGCGGCGCGGCGAACAGGGCGGTGCGCACCATCGAAGCGGCGGGAGCGGTGGCCCCGTTCCCCGTGCAGAACTGGCTCACCGGACGCTTCCGCGCCGAGGCATCGCGCCGCGGCATCGGCGACCTGCAGTCGCTGTGGCTCGGGCAGGCGGCACCGCTGGTGCGGTCCGCCGACGCCGCTGACGTGTTCGCCGAGCTGGCCGCGGGGCTGGCCGCGTCGGCGTAGTGGTCGCGCGCCGCTAGACGAGGCGCTCGCGGGACTGCGTCGCCCAGAGCGTGCGGAGCGCTTCGGCGAGGCTGGGGAAGGTGCCGAGCTGGCGGTCCGCCCAGTCCCAGAGCAGGAAACCGGCGGCCGTGCGCCACACCTGCCCTGCGACGAGCAGGGTCTCGCGGAGTTGGATGTCCCAGCGCCCTTCGCCGGCATCCACCACGTCGAAAGCTTCGGTATATGTCATGTCCACCTCCTGGTCGGTGGACCGCACGCTACGCGCGGAGTGTGACCAACAGGCAAAGAACCGGCGACATTTCGTCGACGGCGCGACCGGATGGTGCAAAACTGGCCCTGCCGCGCAGGAAATCCGCCGAGGAGGCCCGCAATGCCGAAACAGTCCAAGCTCCAGAAGTCCGCCGCAGACGCGCTCGCGAAGGCGGAAGAGGCGCTCGCCGACGCGAAGCGCGCGGCGAAGAAGGTCGACAAAAAGGCCAGGAAGAAGGTCGAGGAGCTCGCAAGCGAGTTCGACCGACTGCGGAAGAAGTCGGCGGGGAAGCCCGCCGCGAAGAAGCCCGCGGAGAAGACGAGCGGGAAGAAGGACGCGGGGAAGGCGGCGAAGCCAGCCGCGACCAAGGCGGCAACCAAAGCCACCGCGCCAAAAGCCACCGGGCGGACGGTCGCCGCCCCGAAGGTCACAGCGCCGAAAGCCAGCGCTCCCAAAGCCACTCCCGCGAAAGCCACTGCCCCGAAGTCTCCCGCCAAGCGCCCCACCCCCGCGAAGCGCACCACCTCTTCCTCTTCCTCCTCCACCGCCGTCACCCCAGTCCCCGCCAGCGAGGTGCTGGCCGAACTCACCGTCGTCGAACTCCGACGCAGAGCGCGCAGCCGCAGTGTCGTCGGCTATTCGTCGATGACCAAGGCGCGTCTCGTGGAGGCTCTGTCCGCCACAAGTTGAGCGCAGCGCGCCACCGCACCCACGCGTCGGGCGGGTCGCAGTAGCCGGTCGTTCACCTGCTGGCTACTGTGGCCCCATAGGTTCGTTTCCTCGCCGTTCGGATGGAGTGACACGTGACCGAAGCTCGCACGGGCATCCTGGACCGCGGCGCGTTCGCCGCTGAGCCACGCACGCTGCTGGATGTGCTGCGCGCCACAGCGGCCGCACATCCGGATGCGTCCGCCCTGGAGGACGGGCGTGGCGCGCTCAGCTACCGCGAGTTGATGGCGGCGGTCGTGCGGGTGGCCGCTCGGCTGACGCTGGCGGGGGTGCGGCGCGGTGACAGGGTGGGCATCCGTCTCGCCTCCGGAACGCGCGAGCTGTACATCTCGATCCTCGCCGTGATCGCCGCGGGGGCCGCGTACGTTCCCGTGGATGCGGACGACCCGGAGGAGCGGGCGGACCTGGTCTTCGGCGAGGCGGCCGTGCGCGGCATCATCACCGGTGACGCCGAGTACCTGCCCACCGACCCGGCCGACGCGCTCGACGCCGCGCCGGTGGATGCGTCGTCGCAGCTCTTCGAGGGCGCCCCGGCGCATCCCAGCACCGCCACCACCCCGATCATCTCCGCGCCGACGCCGGACGACGACGCCTGGATCATCTTCACGTCCGGCTCCACCGGCACGCCGAAGGGCGTCGCCGTCAGTCACCGGTCCGCCGCGGCGTTCGTGGATGCGGAGGCCAGGCTGTTCCTGCAGGACGAGCCGATCGGTCAGAGCGACCGGGTGCTCGCCGGGCTGTCCGTCGCGTTCGACGCGTCGTGCGAGGAGATGTGGCTGGCCTGGCGGCACGGTGCGTGCCTCGTGCCCGCTCCGCGGTCGCTGGTGCGCAGCGGGATGGATCTCGGTCCGTGGCTGACCACGCGCGGCATCACCATCGTGTCGACGGTCCCGACGCTCGCCGCGCTGTGGCCCGCCGAGTCGCTGGAGAACGTGCGACTGCTGATCTTCGGCGGGGAGGCGTGCCCGCCGGAGCTGGTGGACAGGCTCGCCGTCGACGGGCGGGAGGTCTGGAACACCTACGGCCCGACCGAGGCGACCGTGGTGGCCTGCGGTTCCCTCCTGCGGCCGGGTGAGCCGGTGCGGATCGGTCTGCCGCTCGACGGCTGGGACCTGGCGGTGGTCGACGCCGACGGGCAGCCGGTGGGCGACGGCGAGGTGGGCGAGCTGATCATCGGCGGCGTCGGGCTGGCCCGCTATCTCGACCCGGCGAAGGATGCGGAGAAGTACGCTCCGCTGCCGACGCTCGGCTGGGAGCGGGCGTACCGCAGCGGCGACCTCGTGCGCTTCGACCCGGCCGGCCTGCTGTTCCAGGGCAGGGCGGACGACCAGGTGAAGGTCGGCGGCCGGCGCATCGAGCTGGGGGAGATCGAGTCCGCACTGCAGCAGTTGCCCGGCGTCTCCGCCGCCGCGGTCGCCGTGCGGACGACGGAGTCGGGCAACCAGGTGCTCGTCGGCTACCTGTCCGCCGTGGATCCCGGCGCGTTCGACAGGGCGGCCGCCCTTGCCCGGCTGCGCGAGGAGCTTCCCGCCGCGCTCGTCCCCCTGCTCGCGGTGCTCGGCGAGCTGCCGACCCGCACCTCCGGCAAGGTGGACAAGGCCGCGTTGCCGTGGCCGCTTCCGGCCGGTCAGGCACGCAGCGCTTCCGGCAGCGGCGCAGGGGGTAGCACTGGCGACGGCCTCGACGCCGACACCGGCCTCGACGCCGACCCGGTGCTCAGCGCCCTCGCCGCTGACTGGCAGGCGGTGCTCGGCCTCCCCGTCTCCGGCGACGGAGACAACTTCTTCGACCTCGGCGGCGGCTCGCTCTCCGCCGCGCAGCTGGTCACGCGCATCCGGCAGCGCGATCCGGAATTCACGGTGGCCGACATCTACGCGCATCCCCGGCTCGGGGCGATGGCGGCCGAGCTCGCCTCCCGCGCATCCGGTGCACGCGAGGCGACGGCATCCACCCACGCCGTGCCGCCCACCCCGGCCAGGATGCAGTGGTTGCAGACCGTGCTCGGGGTGCCGCTGTTCGTCCTCAGCGGTGTGCGCTGGCTGCTCTACGCCCTCACGGCGTCCGCGATCCTGCGGCTCTTCGACGGCTTCGGCTTCCTGCCGGCGACGCCGGCCTGGCTGCTGATCGTCGGTCTGCTCGTGTTCGCGACGCCGTTCGGCCGGATGGCCATCTCGGTCGTCTGCGCCAGGCTGCTGCTCTCCGGGGTGCGCGCCGGCGACTACCCGCGCGGCGGCGGCGTCCACCTGCGGCTGTGGCTCGCCGAACAGGTGGCCCACCAGGTCGGCGCGGTCAGCCTCGCCGGAGCGCCCTGGATCTCCTACTACGCCAGAGCGCTCGGCGCGCGCATCGGCCCGAACGTCGACCTGCACGCACTGCCGCCGGTCACCGGGATGCTCCGGATCGGCGACGGCGCGGCCATCGAACCGGAGGTGGACCTCTCCGGATACTGGATCGACGGCGACCTGCTGCGCATCGGCGCGGTGCGGATCGGCGCGAACAGCACGGTCGGCGCGCGGAGCACCCTGCTGCCGGGAACGCGCATCGGCAAGAACGCGCAGATCGATCCGGGCTCGTCGGTCTTCGGGCGCGTCCGGTCAGGCGAGCGCTGGGCCGGATCGCCCGCCGTGCGGGTGGGCCCGAGCGAACCGTGGTGGGATGAGGAGCGGCCCCCGCTGCGCAAACGCTGGCTGGCCGCATACGCCGTCGGTGGCGTGGTGGTGGCGTTGCTGCCGATCGTCGCGTTCGCGGCCGGCGGCGTGATCGTCGCGTTCGGGATGGCGGGGTCGGCGTCTATCGGCGAGGCTGCGCTGCGCGCCGCAGCGGCCCTGATTCCCGCCACTCTGGTCTCCGGATTCGTGCTCGCCGGGCTCGTGGTCGTGATCGTGCGGCTGCTCGGCCTCGGGCTCCGCGAGGGCATCTACCCGGTGCGCAGCTCGGTCGGCTGGGGGGTCTGGGCGACCGAGCGCGTGCTCGACCTCGCCCGCACCCTGCTGTTCCCGCTCTACGCCTCGCTGTTCACCCCCGTCTGGCTCCGGATGCTCGGGGCGGACATCGGCAGGGACGTCGAGGCGTCCACGGTGCTCCTCATCCCGGCGATGACACGGGTGAGGGACGGCGCCTTCCTCGCGGACGACACCCTGGTCGCGTCGTACGAACTGGGCGGCGGTCGGGTCAGGGTGGCGCGCTCCGACATCGGAGCGCGTGCCTTCCTCGGCAACTCCGGCATGGCGGCGCCCGGGCACCGCGTGCCGAAGGACGGGCTCGTCGCCGTGCTGTCCGCCGCACCACGCAAGTCCAAGCCGGGATCGTCGTGGCTCGGCTCGCCCCCTGTGCGACTCCGGCGCACCGCGGCGAGCGGCGACCTCAGCCGCACGTACAGCCCATCGGCGGGGCTCCGCTTGGCCCGCGCGCTCTGGGAGCTGTGCCGGATCGTGCCCGTGTTCGTCACCTGCGCCATCGGGCTCGGGGTGCTGTTCACGCTGACGGCGCTCGCCGAAGCCTGGGGGCCGTGGGCGGCCGTGCTGCTCAGCGGCGTGGTGATGCTCGCGTTCGGGGCGGTCGCCGCGGCCGTGAGCACGGTGGCGAAATGGGCGCTGGTGCAGCGCATCCGGGTGGCGGAGCATCCACTGTGGTCGTCGTTCGTGTGGCGCAGCGAGGTGTCCGACGCGTTCGTCGAGATGGTGGCGGCGCCGTGGTTCGCCCAGGCCGCCTCCGGCACGCCTGCCCTGGTGTGGTGGCTGCGCAGCCTCGGCGCGCGGATCGGGCGCGGGGTGTGGTGCGAGAGCTACTGGCTGCCGGAGGCCGACCTGGTGAGGCTGGGCGACGCATCCACTGTGAATCGCGGCTGCGTCGTGCAAACGCACCTGTTCCATGATCGAATCATGAGCATGGACACGGTGACTTTGGAGACCGGCGGCACCCTCGGGCCGCACAGCGTCATCCTCCCCGCCGCCAGGATCGGGGCGCACGCGACGGTCGGACCGGCGTCGCTCGTGATGCGCGGGGAGCTCGTCCCCGACCGCAGCAGGTGGAGCGGCAACCCGATCGGGCCGTGGCGCGAGGTCAAGGTCGCCGACTACCACGCGACGGTCTCATGACCTCGGCGTCCGCGGGTTCCCGCGGCGTCGGCGACGACTACCTCCCGCACTCCGGCAACGGTGGATACGGCGTCGACGCGTACGATCTCGACCTGCGCTACCGCGTGGCCACCAACCGGCTGGATGCGCGGGCCGTCATCACCGCGACGGCCACCCAGGAGCTCTCGTCGTTCAGTCTCGACCTGGTGCGGCTGAAGGTGGGAAAGGTGTCCGTGGACGGCGGCCGCCGCACCCGTTTCCGGCAGGCGGCCTCGAAGCTCGTGGTCACGCCGGAGCAGCCGATCCCGGCCGGCGCGACGTTCACGGTCGCCGTGGACTATGCGGGCTCGCCCGCTCCGCGGCGCAGTGCCTGGGGGCTGGTCGGCTGGGAGGAGCTGACCGACGGCGTGATCGTGGCGGCGCAGCCGTCCGGGGCGCCCACCTGGTTCCCCTGCAACGATCACCCGTCCGACCGGGCGAGGTACCGCATCCGGGTCTCGGCCGAGCAGCCGTACACGGTGGTGGCGACGGGTGAGCTGGTCGACCGGACCGTGTCGGCCGGGCGCGCAACGTGGACGTACGAGTGCGACGTGCCCACCGCCAGCTACCTCGCGACCGTGCAGATCGGCCGGTATGCGCTGGCCGAGCAGCAGGCCGCCGATGCCGCGATCGGGTTCGCGTACCCGGCCGAGCTGGAGCAGCGGCTCTCCGCCGACTTCGCGCGGCTGCCCGACATGGTCGGATACTTCTCCGAGGCGTTCGGGCCGTACCCGTTCGACCGGTACACGGTGGTCGTCACCGCCGACGACCTCGAGATCCCGCTCGAAGCGCAGGCGTCGGCGATCTTCGGCGCGAACCACGTCGACGGGGAGGGCGGCTCCGAGCGCCTGATCGCGCACGAGCTCGCCCACCAGTGGTTCGGCAACAGTGTCGGCCTGGCGGCGTGGAAGCACATCTGGCTCAACGAGGGCTTCGCCTGTTACGCGGAGTGGCTGTGGTCGGAGGCGGCGGGCAAGGAGCACGCGGACACCCTCGCCAGGAGGTATCACGCCGCGCTGGCGAGATTGCCCCAGGACATCCTGCTCAGCGATCCGGGCGCGGCGAGCATGTTCGATGACCGCGTGTACAAGCGGGGAGCGCTCGCCCTGCACGCGCTGCGCCTCACGGTCGGCGACGAGCGCTTCTTCGCGCTGCTGCGCGCCTGGACGGCGTCGTACCGCTTCGCGACCGTCACCACCGACGACTTCCGCTCGTTCGCCGCCGAGACGACGGGCGCCGACCTGGATGCGCTCTTCGACGCCTGGCTGGACGACCTGCCGCTCCCCGCGTTGCCCGCGACGGGCGTCACCCTTCGATCGCGACGGTGACGTACAGGTCGTCGCCGAGGTGCGCATCCCGCACCTCGTAGCGGCGCGGATCGCCGGGGACCGACGCGATGAGCAGGTCTCCGGTGTGCTCGAAGGCCACGGCGGCCGGGTCGACCCGCAGCCCGCGGCCGTCGGCCTTGAGGACGGCCTCGATCCTCGTCCACTGGCGCAGGTCGGTGGCTCCGGCCGCGGCCGTGGTCGCGGTCTCGGGCGCGGTGCTGGGCTCCGCATCCACTCCGACCGAGCCGCCCGCCAGCGCCGCCGCCACCGTGACATCGCCCGCGTGCGCGAGGGACACGCGAACCCCTGTGGCCGCATCCGGTGCCATCACCACGGGACGCCCGTGCTCGCCGCCGCAGTCGGGGCAGCGCGCCGCGATGCGCACGTCGTCGGCCGGCACGGCGGCCAGCTCGGCCACGAGCTCGCGCAGCATGGCACGGCCGTCGACCGCTGTGCCGCGTCGGAGGAGGAGGTCGCCGGTGCGCACGCGCTCAGTGTGCCACGGGATTCACAGGTTTTCGTCACCTGGCCACGGCACGCTTCGAGCATGGCGGAGAAGAAGAGCGAGCGGGCAGCGATCGACGACGTGATCACGCGTCTGAAGAAGAAGTATCCGGAAGCCTCCGGCAAGCACATCGAGAAGCTCGTCGAGGAGAACTACGACTCCTTCAAGAACGCCAGGCTGCGCGACTACATCGCCGTGCTCGTGGAGCACGGGGCGAAGTCGGCGCTCCAGAACGAGAAGCGCAAGAAGAAGTAGTTCCGGCCCTATCCGGCGGCGTCCCCGGCTCGCTACGCTCAGACCAGTCCGCGCCGTCGGGCGCTGACCCGAGAGCAGGGGTGTGGCGATGGGCACTTTGACGCAATGGGAACAGGACGAAGTCGCGAAAGCGAATGAGAGCGGCAGGCGACCGGTGGTGTTCGTCCACGGGCTGTGGCTGCTGTCGAGCAGCTGGGACAAATGGCGGGCGCTCTTCGAAGACCAGGGCTATGCCACTATCGCGCCGGGCTGGCCGGACGACCCGGGCAGCGTCGAGGAGGCGCGGCGTGATCCGGAGGTCTTCGCCAAGAAGATGGTCAAGCAGGTCACAGAGCACTACCTCGAAGCGATCGACGCTCTCGAGCACGAGCCGGTGGTGATCGGCCACTCGTTCGGCGGGCTGATCGCGCAGAAGATCGCGGGTGAGGGCGTCGCGGCGGCCACGGTGTCGATCGACAACGCGCCGTTCCAGGGCGTGCTCCAGCTCCCCGCCTCGTCGCTGAAGTCGGCGGCGCCGGTGCTCACCAACCCGACCAACATCGGCAAGGCAGTGTCGCTCACGTTCGAGCAGTTCCGCTACGGCTGGGCCAACCACGTCGACGAGGCGGAAGCGCGTGAGCTGTACGAGACGTACCACGTGCCCACGTCCGGAGTGCCGCTGTTCCAGGCAGCGACGGCCAACTTCAACCCGTTCGCCGAGACCAAGGTCGACACGAAGAACCCGGAGCGCGGGCCGCTGCTGCTCATCTCGGGCGAGGGTGACAACACGGTGCCAGCGTCGATCGTCGAGGCCAGCTACAAGATCCAGTCCCGCAACGAGGGAGTGACCAGGCTGGCCACGGTGCCGAACCGCGGCCACTCGCTCACGATCGACAGCGGCTGGCGCGAGGTCGCGGACATCGCGCTCGAGTTCGTCCAGGAGTTCGCGCCGGTCGAGTCATGACCGGCGCCGACGTGGCCGGGCCGCGCATCCGGAGCAGGAAGGGCTGACATGGACCTCGGACTCGACGGAAAGCGGGTGCTCGTCACCGGCGCAGGGCGGGGGATCGGGCTGGCGATCGTGCGTGCGTTCCTCGCGGAGGGCGCGACGGTGGTCGGCGCCTCCCGCCGCGCGACAGACGAGACGACGGCGCTGGTGGACGCCGACGACCGGTTCTCGTTCTTCGGCGTCGACCTCTCCGACCCGGCAGGGCCGGCGGCGATGGTGGATGCGTTCCCGGGCCAGATCGACGTGCTCGTGAACAACGTCGGGTCGGCTCCCGTGCGGCCGGGCGGCTTCGCGTCGATCGACGACGAGACGTGGGCGCAGACCATCGGGCTCAATCTGCTCGCGGCGGTGCGCGCCTGCCGGTCGGCACTCCCGCGGCTGGCCGAGCGGGGGAGCATCCTGAACATCGTGTCGGAGAACGCGATCCTCGCCGACCCGCAGGTGCTCGACTACAGCGCGGCGAAGGCCGCCCTGCTGAGCGTGACGAAGTCGCTGTCGAAGGAGCTCGGGCCGCGAGGGTTCCGGGTGAACTCGATCAGTCCGGGACCGGTCGAGACGGCGCTCTGGCTCGGTGACAGCGGGGTGGCGGCGACGGTCTCGAAGGCGCAGAACATCGACCCGGCCGCGGTGCGGGCGGGGGCGGAGAGCCAGATGGCGACCGGGAGGTTCACCCGGCCGGAGGAGGTCGCGGACTTGGCCGTCATGCTGTCCAGCCCCCGGCTCGGCAACCTGACCGGGGCCGACGTGGTCATCGACGGCGGGATGCGTCCGACGATGTAGCGGCGGTGTCTGCGGTGGCGGTGAGGGCTTTGAGGTCGGCGAGGGCGGCGCGCACGTAGTCGTCGATGGTGGTGCCGGGCTCTGCCGCGATCCAGCGCGCGAACGCGGCGCGGAACACCGTCACCGCAGACTCGGCGGCCAGGTTCGCCTCCGCGGCCGGCACCCCGCGGGCGCGGAGCGCGTCCGCCGCGGCGGCCCCGAGCGCCCACATCTTGAGCAGCTCGCGCTCCAGCAGGCTCGTGTTAGCGGCGATGACCTGCGCGCGCAACAGCGCGAACGGCCGGCGATCCTCCAGGATGCGCGAGGCCAGTGCGAGCGCTTCGCCCGCGATCTCGAGCGGGGCGGCGTCGGCGGGTGCGTCCGCGATTCCAGCGACCGTGGCGTTCTGGAGCGCGTTGGAGCCGTCGAACAGCACCTCGCGCTTGTCGGCGAAGTGGCGGAAGAAGGTGCGCTCCGTCACGCCGGCGCGCTCGGCGATGTCGGCGACTGTCGTTCGGTCGTAGCCGCGCTCCGCGTACAGCTCGAGCGCGGCGACGGCGAGGCGGCCGCGCGCATCCGGTTCCCATCGTGCCACAGGATGATTCTACTGATGACAGTCACTGTCATGTGGTGCTAGCCTGATGACAGTTACTGACATCAAAGGAAGTAGGCGTCACATGCGCGTATTCGTCACGGGAGCATCCGGCTGGATCGGCTCCGCCGTCGTCCCAGAACTCCTCTCCGCCGGCCACACGGTCGTCGGCCTCGCCCGGTCCGACGCATCGGCCGCCGCGCTCGAAGCGGTCGGCGCCCGGGGCCACCGCGGCAGCCTCGACGACCTGGATTCGCTGAAGGCGGGCGCAGCGGAGTCGGAGGGGGTCATCCACCTGGCGTTCAAGCACGACTTCTCCGACTACCAGGGCGCTGGGCGCACGGAGCGCGCCGCCATCGAGACCCTCGCCGGCGAGCTCGAAGGCTCTGGCCGCCCGTTCCTGTTCGCCTCCGGCGTCGCCCTGCTCGCACCCGGCCGCTTGGCGACCGAGCGCGACGTGTCGCCGTACAGCGGGCCGGACGCCCCGCGCGGCGGAGCAGAGCCGCTCGCCTTCGGCTACGCGGAGCGGGGCGTGCGCCCGGTCAGCCTGCGCTTCGCGCCGACCGTCCACGGCGACGGCGACCACGGCTTCACGGCCGCGCTCGTCGACATCGCCCGCCGCACCGGCGTGGCCGCCTACATCGGCGACGGCGCCAACCGCTGGCCCGCCGTCCACCGGCTCGACGCCGCCCATCTGGTGCGCCTCGCGCTCGACGGCGCCCCGGCGGGCAGCGTCGTGCACGCGGTCGCCGAGGAGGGCGTGCCGACCCGTGACATCGCGACGGCCATCGGGCAGGGACTCGGCCTGCCCGTCGTCTCCATCCCGGCGGAGGACGCGCCGGAGCACTTCGGCTGGCTCGGACAGTTCTTCGGCGCCGACGTCCCCGCGTCGAGCGCGCTGACGCGGGAACTCCTCGGCTGGACGCCGACGCATCCTGGACTGCTGGACGATCTCGCCGCCGGGTACTACTTCCGTGCGGCCGCCTGAGCTGATCGAGGGCGTCGGCGTGCCACTGTAGGGGGATGCCGTACACCGTCGTCGTCGCGCCGGACTCGTTCAAGGGCTCGGCGACCGCCACCGCGGTCGCCGAGGCCCTCGCATCCGGCTGGTCGTCGGTGCGCTCCGACGACAGGCTCGTCCTCGCCCCGATGGCCGACGGCGGCGAGGGCACCCTCGACGCGTTCGAGGTCGCCGTCCCCGGCTCGGTCAGGCACGCCATCACGGTGCTCGGTCCGGCGGGCGCCGACCTGGATGCGTCCTGGCTGTCCCTCCCGGACGGCACGGCGGTCGTCGAACTCGCCGAGACGAGCGGCCTCGCCCACCTGCCGACGCTCGCCCCGCTCGACGCGCACACCTACGGTTTCGGACAGGCGATCGCGGCAGCCCTCGCCTCCGGCGCGACCGGACTCCTCCTGGCGATCGGCGGCAGCTCCTCCACGGACGGCGGCGTCGGAGCCCTCGCCGCCCTCGGCGCACACTTCACCGACCCGACGGGCCGCCCCATCCGCCTGGGCAACCGCGGCCTCGGCACGCTCGCCAAGGCCGACCTCAGCGGACTTCCGCCGCTACCGCCCGGCGGGGTGCGCATCCTGAGCGACGTCACCAACCCGCTGCTCGGCCCGACGGGCGCAGCGGCCGTGTTCGGCCCGCAGAAAGGCGCGACCCCGGAGCAGGCGGCCGGGATGGAGTCGGGGCTCGCGCGGCTGGCGCGCGTGCTCGGCGGCGGCCGGGTGCGGGCGGCGGCGCCCGATGCGGGTGCTGAGCGTGGCGGCAGGCAACTCCGGGCCACCACCCCGGGCGCGGGCGCGGCGGGCGGCACCGGCTACGGCCTACTGGCCTGGGGCGCCTCACTCGCTCCCGGATCCGCGGCGGTGGGCGACGCCCTCGGGCTCCCCGCCCTGGTGGCGACCGCCGACGTCGTGATCACCGGCGAGGGCCGCTTCGACAGCCAGTCGGCGGCGGGCAAGGTTCCCGCCTACGTGTCGCACCTGGCACGGGATGCGGGTGTCCCGGCCCTGCTCGCCGCGGGCGCGATCCAGGCGCCCACCGACGCCTTCGCGGCCGCCGTGTCGCTCACCGAACTCGCGGGAAGCGCAGACGCCGCCATCGCCGACCCGCAGCGCTGGGCGCGAGAAGCGGGTGCTGTGCTGGCCCGTCAGATCGGGTAGCGCGGCTCACCTCACCTCACCCCGCCTCACCCCAGCGACGCCGCGCACCGCCGAGGCCCACCACCGCTACCGCCGCGCGGCCCTCCGCCGCCACCGCACCGCCAGCAGCACCGCACCGGCCGCCACCAGCAGCGCCCCGATCACGATCCCCGCGATCGGCAGGACGGACCCTGTCCCCGCCAGCGGGCTCGACCCTCCACCCGACGGCCCGGGCCCCGGGCCAGGCGGCGTCGGCGTCGGAGTCGGCGTCGGCGTCGTGGGGACCACCGTATCCACCGACGCACTCGACGGCGGCGTGGTCACGCTCTGTCCGCCCGGCGGGTCGGCGGTGGCCGTCGCGGTGTTGACGATCGGCTGTCCGGTGAGGTCTGCCGCATCCACCTCGTACGTCGCCGTGCAGACGACGCTCTGCCCCGGTGCCAGGCTGGCGGGGTCGGCCGGGCAGGTCGGCGCGGGAGGCGTTCCGACCCCGGTGAAGATCGTCTCGGTCACCGTGAAGGCGGTGAGGGTGACGTTGCCGGCGTTGGTCAGTGTGTACGTGTAGTTCACGGTCTGGCCGGCGTCCGTCACCTCCGTCAGGTCCGCTGCCTTGACGAGCGTGAGGGCGGGCGCCGGGTCGGCCGGGATGATCGTGCCGGACTCGTTGGAGGTCACCGTGCTCGCGTCCGGCGCGGATCCCGAGGCCGTCGCCGTGTTGGTCACCTCGCCCGCGTCGATGTCTGCCTGGGTGAGCGTGTACGTCGTGGTGCAGACGAGCTGGCTCCCCGGGGCGAGCACCGTCGGCGGGCAGACCGCGGGCGGCAGAGTGCCGCTCCCCGAGAAGGCGGTCTCCGTAATGGTGACAGCGCCAACCGGAACGTTGCCGGTGTTTGTCACCACGAACGTGTACGTGACGACCTGGCCGACCACGAATTCGGCCGGACCGTTCGGCGCCACCGATTTCACGAGCGAGAGGGCGGCGACGGCGCCGAGCGGGGTGGTCGTGCCCGCCGGTGGCGAGTCGACTGTGCTGCTGTCCGGTGCCGTCCCGGATGCGACGGCGCTGTTCACGACCTGCCCGGCGGCGATGTCGGCACTGGTCACCGCATACGTCGCGATGGCGGTGGCCTGCTGCCCGGGGGCGAGTTCGCCGTCAGCGCCAGGCCAGGTGAAGGTGAAAGGTCCGAGGCCCGCGAGCTGGTCGGCGATCGTGACGCCTGTGAGCGTCGTGTTGCCCGTGTTGGTCACCACGAACGTGTAGACGATGGGGTCGCCCGGTTGCGTCGGGTTCTGAATACCGGATGCGTCAGCCGACTTCGTCAGGCCGAGTTGCGACACGTTCGGGATGGGCGTCACGGTGTCGGCCGGATCGGACGGCGTCTCCGCTCCCGCCGGTGTCGTGCCTGTGGCGATGGCGGAGTTGAGCACCTGTCCGGCGTCGATGTCCGCCTGCGTGATCGGGTATGTCGCCGTCGCGGTGGCGACGCCGCCGGGGGCGAGCTCACCGGCTGGACCGGGCCAGGTGTATGTCGGCACCGACAGGCCAGGCAGGCGGTCGGTGAACGAGACGGCGTGCAGGGTGAGGTTGCCGTCGTTCGTGATCGTGAAACTGTAGGTGATCAGGTCTCCGACGGCCGCCGGCGTGGAGAGGGCCGCCGATGCGCTCTTCTGCAGCGTCAGGTGCGGGCCGGGTGGCAGAGGGGTGACCGTGCTCTGCGGTCCGGCGGTGACGTCGGTGCCCCCTGCCGTCGACCCGGCAGCCGTCGCCGTGTTGTCGACGTGGCCGACGTCGATCTCGGCCTGCGTCACCGCGTGCGTGCCCGTGCCGACGACCGATTCGCCGGGCGCGAGGGTGCCGGGCGTGCCCGGCCACGCCAGGGCGAGGCCGGCGCCGAGAAGCGTGTCGGTGACGGTGACGCCGAGCAGCGTCACGTTGCCGGTGTTCGTGACGGTGACCGTGTACGAGACGGAGTCGCCCACCGCGGCGGGGGAGCTCACCCCGCTCGCGTTCGCGGTCTTGACGAGGTCGAGCGACGGCGCCTCGCTTCCCGAGATGAGGGCGTCGGAGGTGGCGGTCACCGGTGGCCCGGTGGGCGGCGTCCCCGTCGCGACGGCCGTGTTCGTGACGCTCCCCGCATTCACGTCCGCCTGGGTGATCGTGTACGTGCCCGTGCAGGTGACGGAGTCCCCGGCCGCGAGCGTGGTGGCCGGACACGAGGCGACGGGCGGCGTCCCAGACCCGCTGAAGGCGGTCTCCGCCACCGAGACGGCGGTCAGCGGGACATTGCCCGTGTTCGTCACGAGGAACGAATACGTGACGACGCGTCCGACGACGTACTGCGTCGGGGCGGTGAGGTCGGTGGACTTGATGAGCGAGATGGCCGGCTGATCGGGCTCGGTGAACACGACCGTGCTGGTCCCGGGCTCGAGGAGGCCGTCGAGCGGCCCGATGTTGCTCGGCCCGTTGGTGAAGGTGCCCGTCGTGTCCGACGTGACGGGAACGGTGACGGTGCAGGACGCCATCCCGGCGTCGAGGTTCCCGCTTCCGCTGACCGACGTGCCCGTCACGGTCGCCACCCCGGCGGGGCAGTCGGTCGCCGGCGCCCCGGAGAACCGGAGCCCGGCGGGCAGCGTGTCCGTGAACGACCAGCCGTTCTTCGCGGAGAGCTCGTCGGTGTTCGTGATCGTGAACGTCAGCGTGGTGCTCTGCCCGGCCGGCAGTGTCGACGGTGAGAAGACCTTGTCCAGCTGCGGGGTCGCATCCACGATCGTCGGATCGTCGAACCCGGAGTCGTTGCCGCGGAACGCGCCTGCGGCGTTGTAGAGCTGGACGCCGAGCGACGTGACACCAGCAGGCATCCGGAAGCCCGCCGAGTTCAGCTGCGCGACGTGGAAGGTGCGGCCGCCGGTCGTGATGACGCGCGTGTGGGCGTCGGTGCACGGGTTCAGGCCGGACGCGAGAGTGGTCACCGTGCCGGTGCCTGTCCCCGGCGGCGGCCCGCTCCCCGTCTGATTCCGGATGAGGTTGAAGCTGAGGCTCGGATCCTGCCGGTTCAGGGTGGGGCCCTCCGACACGCAGTTCGCCGCACCGTAGATCGCGCTGATCAGGTAGAAGTGCCCGGGAACGATGGTCCCGGTGATCGGCTTCGCCGTCTGCACCTGGACGCCCGGCCCGGGATTCGACCCGCCGTTCGTGTACGCGGACAGGATCTGGTTGGTCTGTGCTGTCGCGAGAGGCTCACCCCGGTAGAGGCCGATCGCGGTCGCCATGCCCTGCAGGTACCCCCAGGCAGTGACGTCGCATCCGGAGTCGATGCCCGTCACAGTGGCGTTGCGTGGCGTGCTCGACCGCAGCACCCAGCCGTTGCACTGGTCGCCGGCCGGCGCCCAGTTCGGGCTCGCCACGTAGGTGGAGGTGTTCGCCGCCGCCCCGCCGGTGTACTGCCCGATCCGGATGCCGTTCGTGGCGACCTGGTTCTGGAAGTTCTCGAAGAACACATTGGTCGCGGGCGCCCGCGGCACACCGGGACTGCCCGGCGCAGCCAGTGCTGGACCGGTGCCCAGGACGCCCAGCCCGAGCAGAGCGACCCCGGCGATGGCGACGGAACGCACCAGTGAGAGCGCGCCGCGTGAGCGGCGTGGCGAGTCGAGCTTCCCCGTGCTCCGACTCATGACCGGACTACCTGGTGTCGCCTCTCATGGCATCCCCTCTTCGCAACTGAGGATAGACTCGCGGCCCTACCCGTGGCAAGAGGGCTCCTTCATCCGGCATCCGCCTGTTCCCGTCGCGCATCCCGAGGAGGATGATCGGTGACGGAAGGGAACGATCATGGACGACCTCACCGGTTCATCGGTCGAGCGCGCACGCCGCCTCGCCGCCCTCGACGCGGAGGGCCCGCTGCCACCGGACTGGCTGCGGCGGCAACTCGACCTCGCGCTCGCCGCCTGGGCGGAGGACGAGAAGACACTGGATGTGGATGCGGAAGGCCGCGAAGACTTCTAGGCTCGCGCTCCTACTCCCGCAGCAGCCCCCTCAGCGTCTGGATCGTGTCGGCCTCCGCCGCGTCCTTGTCGTCGCGGTACCGCTTCACGCGCGCGAACCGCAGAGCGATCCCGCCCGGGTAGCGGCTCGAACGCTGCACGCCGTCGATCGCGATCTCGACCACCGTCGTCGGCGTCACCCACACTGTGCCCGCCGTGCGGCGCGTCTCGATCTGCTGGAAGTGCTCCGTCTGCCAGCGCAGAAGTTCGTCGGTGAGGCCCTTGAAGGTCTTGCCCACCATCACGAACCCGCCCGGCTCGCCGAACTCCCCGGTCGGGTCGAGCGCGCCGAGGTGGAGGTTCGAGAGCCAGCCCTGTCTGCGTCCCGAGCCCCACTCGCAGGCCAGCACCACCAGGTCGTAGGTGTGCACCGGCTTGACCTTGATCCAGGACGACCCGCGCCGCCCCGCCGCGTACGGGGAGTCGATCGCCTTCACGACGACGCCTTCCTGCCCGGCGGCCAGCGCATCCTGAGCCACGCGCTCCGCGACAGCCGGATCGTCCGTCACCTCGCCCGGGATGCGGTGCTCGCCCGCGATCCGCTGCAGTTCGGCCAGGCGTGTCGAGAGCGGTTCGTCGAGCAGGTCGCGGCCGTCGACGTGGAGGACGTCGAAGAACCAGGGGTGCAGCACCGTCTCCCTCGCCGTTTCCGCCCCGAAACGCGACATCGTTTCCTGGAACGGCCGTGGCGCTCCGTCCTCGTCGAGCGACAGCGTCTCACCGTCGAGGATGACGTCGTGCACCGGCATCCCGCGCACCACCTCGACGACCTCGGGCACGCGGCGGGTGATGTCGGCGAGGTTCCTGGTGAACACGCGCACGTCGTCGCCCACCCGGTGCACCTGGATGCGCGCACCGTCCAGCTTGAACTCCACCGACGCCTCGCCCGTCGTCGCCAGCGCGGCCGACGCGCTCGCGGCCGTCGCGGCGAGCATCGGCTGCACCGGACGCCCCGGCACCAGCCCGACCTCGTCGAGCTCGGCCGCCGTGCCGGTGATGGCGAGCCTGGCGGTCTCGCCGAGATCGCCGGTGAGCATCGCGGCGCGCCGCACAGCGTCGCCCGGCCGGTCTGCCGCCCGAGCGATGGCGTCGGTGAGCACGCCCTCCAGCGCGCCCGTGCGCATCTCGCCGAGCAGCGCCCTGGCGATGAAGTCCTGTTCTTCCGCCGTCGCGCGCTCGGTGAACTCGCGCAGTTCGCGGGTGCGGTCGCCCGCCGACCCTGCACCGGACAGCGCGGCCAGCCGGTCGAGCAGCGCATCCAGGTCGTCGACGGTGAGGCTGGGCTGTGCGGCCGGGGAGCCCATCGCGGCCGAGAGCCCGCGCCAGCCGACGCCGACCCTGCCCTGGCGCGGCTTGCCGACGAGCAGCCCGACGGCCGGGGCGATCTCCTCCGGCGCGAGCTGCGCGAGCAGAGCGGCCAGCGCATCCACTTTCGCCAGCCGCGACCGCGTTCCCGCGACCGCACTCGACGTCTTCACCAGCTCATCAACCAGCACGCCCACATCCTCCCACCGACCCCCGACACCACCCCGCGAAAATCGAGCCGGGACTTATGCACGCTCCCGCCCGGCGTGTCGCGTGCATAAGTCCCGGCTCGATTGCTTGGGGAGAGGCGGCAGGGAACGGTAGCGTCGGGGTGTGAGCCGGCGAGTGTTGCGCTTGGGGGCCGTCGCCGTGGTGGTGGCGGCGGTGGCCGTGCTGGCCGGATGCTCGTCCAGCCAGCCCGTGCGCATCGAGGAGGATCTGGGCGCGAGGCCCTATGTCGGCGACTTCTACACGGTTCCGTCCCCGCTGCCGAGCGGCGCGCCCGGCACCCTGATCGCCACCGAGCAGGCGCCCGGCCAGCCGGACGGTGCAGCGGCCTGGCGTATCCTGTTCCGCTCCACCGACCTCACCGGCAAGCCGGTCGTGAACAGCGGCCTCCTCGTCGTTCCCGATACGCCTGCTCCGGCGGGCGGCCGAACCATCGTCTCCTGGGGCCACCCGACCACGGGCAGCGCGGAGAAGTGCGCGCCGTCCCGCTTCTTCGACCCGTACGTCTTCGTCGAGGGCCTCGCCGACCTCCTCGACCGCGGCTACGCCGTGGTCTACACCGACTACACCGGGATGGGCGTGCCGGGCCCGGACTCCTACTTAGTGGGCGACACTGAGGGAAGGAACGTGCTCGACGCCGCCCGCGCGGCTCGGACCGTGCTCGGCCCCGAGGCGAGCGACCGCGTCGTGCTCTGGGGCCATTCGCAGGGCGGCCAGGCCGTGCTCTTCGCTGCGCAGTTGGCCGCTTCATACGCGCCGGACCTCGACGTGCGCGCCGCCGCGGTCGCCGCCCCGGCCACCGATCTGGCCAGCCTCATGCGCGCAGACATCGGCGACGTCTCCGGGGTGAGCATCGCGTCGTACGCCTTCGCGGCATACGCGGCGGTGTACGACCAGCCCCTGCAGAGCATCCTGACCCCGGCGGCAGTGGATGCGCTGCCCACCATGAACACCTTCTGCCTCCTCACCCAGAACTCAGCCCTCCACACGGTCGCGAAGCCGCTGATCGGCGCGTTCCTCTCGGCGGATCCGGAGACGACGGAACCGTGGTCCGGCCTCCTCGCCGCGAATACGCCGGGCGCATCCCGGATCGCGGTTCCGCTGTTCGTCGCGCAGGGTCTCTCCGACAAGCTGGTGCGCCCGTCGGCCACGGATGCGTTCGTCGCGCGCGAGAAGGCGGAGGGCACCGCGGTCTCGTACGACAGGATCCCCGGCGCGACGCACGGGACGGTGGCGGACAAGGCGATTCCGCGCGTGCTGGAGTGGCTGGATGCGAACGGGGGCGGGGCGGCGGGGTGAGGTCGCCAGCGCGATAAAGCACAGTAACGACACCGTTACTGTGCTTTAGCGGTCATAAACCACAGTAACGCGAGCGCTACTTCGACGTATGACCTCCTGGCAACCTCCTACATCGAGGGATGGGGTCTTGACGCGCGACCTCATCGCGGTCTGTGGGCGCCGAGTGGACCGCGTTGGAATTGGCGGCCGCTGCGGTAACGTGCCGACATGCGCCAAAGCGACGTGAACCACATCCGGGAAGTTGTCGCGCGGGTGTCCGGCGGGGATGACACGCTAACCAGATCTGATTACGTAGCGTTGCTCATCCTCGTGAGAGAAATCGCACCGAATGAGTCGATGTTGAAGGATCTGTCCCACAGCATCGCCCATGACTCTCGCGATCGCGGCTATGCCTTCGAGTACCTCACGGGCTTGATCAAGCAGATCCGCATGGCGATCTCGTTCAACAAGCCCTTT
Source organism: Leifsonia sp. NCR5 (assembly GCF_002105485.1). Lineage (NCBI taxonomy): Bacteria > Bacillati > Actinomycetota > Actinomycetes > Micrococcales > Microbacteriaceae > Leifsonia > Leifsonia sp. NCR5. The sequence continues at coordinate 162,980 of NZ_NCSR01000003.1, read as the reverse complement.
GAGGTAAAGGTGCTGTTCCCCATCGACGACCTCGCAAACGAGATCAATGGCGTGCTGCATCAACTCGGAATTGTCGAGAGCCTCGACATGGAGGACGCCGCAGTCCGAGCGCGCTTAGCCGCGGGCATTGCGTCCGCGGTCGCCGCAACCACGTTTCGCATCAAGCATGCAAGTGGACTTCTGGGGATCACACCGGACGGCGAGTATCTGGTGATCCTCAACATCGAAGGTCTACCGACTGACGTTTCGAACCTGGAAGGTATCGCGGTGCCGTGGCTCATCTCGCGAAATGAGAAGTGACTTGTCCACAGAGGAAACTCTCCGACCGACATCATCCGGCTCATCGCGACGGCGACGCGGGTCGCCGCAGTGGAGGCGCGCGTGTCCATCGGGCAGCTCTCGCTGCTGCCGGACGAGTGGCATGCCGAGATGGACACCCGCAGAGGTTCGGCCATCTTCAACCTCATCCCGGCGTTCTTCGACCATCCGGTGATGACGTCGGAGGATGCGGAGCGGCTGTCCGGCTCCGGGGAATCGCAGACGTTCAAGGCGCTCGACCGTCTCGCCGGTGCCGGGATCATCCGCGAGATCACCGGCAGGAAGCGCGGCAGGGTCTGGGTCGCAGCCGACCTGATCGCGGAGCTCGACGACCTGGACCGCCGCATCCAGGCGGCGATGCGGCGCACCCGCGTCGCGTGAGCCCGCGCGCGCCGAGCCTGGCCAGCGCGCCCTCGGCTGTCACCGGCCCGTGAGAGGCTGAGGGCATGCCCGACACCCCCGCCTCCTCCGGGTGGAAGGCGAGCGTCTCCGGGCTCACCCGCTCGGCCCCGCGACCCGCCACCGGCGCGACGCGCATGGGGCTGCAGTTCGAGCTGCGGGAGCGGACCCGCGCATCCACCGGCCGATGGGACGCGCCCAAGTCGCGCCCCGCGACGGCGGCCGCGGCCGCGACAGCCACTACCGGCACAACCACCCCCCGCCTCCTCCGCCTCGGCGTGCGCCCGGTCATGCTCAGCGCCACCGGCAACTGGGTGCGCGGGTCGCTCACCTGGTCTGCCCTGCCGCACCTGCTCAACCGGCTAGCGCTCGATCCTGCGCAGCATGCCTGGTTCGGGCAGTTCGCCGCGCTGCACCGTGCCGGGCGCGACGTGTACGTGCCGGGGGAGGCCGACTGGTTGTTCGTCGACGAGTTCGCCAGTCCGCTGCTCTGGCCGCTGCTCGACGAGGCGGAGCGTGTCGGTGTCGCCCTGGTCACCGGCAAGCGGGAGACCGACGTGCTCGTGACCGACGGCGCGCGCGTGGCCGTCGACGCCACCAAGCTTCCGGATGGCGGGCTGCGGTTGCGAACGGTCGCCGTGGTGGACGGCGCCGCGCATCCCGGATCGACGGTCGGTGCCATCGGGGATCACGGCGTGTACCTGTGGGCGCTGAAGCCGGAACCGCGGTTCACCTTGGCGCGCGCTGCCGCCCCGCTCACCGCCGAGCAGCGGCGCCTGCTCGCCGCCGGGGACACCATCGACGTGCCCGCGGAGGAGACCGACGAGTTCCTCGGGCAGTACTACCCGCGGTTGCAGAGCCTGGTCAGCGTGACCAGCACGGACGCCTCCGTCGTGTTCCCCGAGGTCCTGCCGCCCGTGCTCGTGCTCACGGCCACGTTCGGCGCGAACGACAGGCTGGAACTCGACTGGGGCTGGGTGTCCGCGACCGGCGCGGAGCCGCTCGGCGCGCATCCCGTGCCGGATGCGGTCACCGAGATGCTCGGCTGGCGGCCGCATCCGGCAGAGCTGTCCGGCCTGGATGCCGCCGAGTTCACCGCCACCACCCTTCCGGCCCTCGAACGGCGCAGGGATGTGCGCGTCGACATCGTCGGCGAGCGCCCGGACTACCGCGAGCTGGTGGATACGCCGAAGCTCGTGGTGACCACCGTGGAGACCGACAAGCGCGACTGGTTCGACCTCGGCGTGCTCGTCACGGTGGAGGGGCGCACCATCCCGTTCACTCCGCTCTTCACGGCCCTCTCGCAGGGGCGACCGAAGCTGCTGCTGGTCGACAAGTCCTATCTGTCGCTGCAGCAGCCCGTGTTCGACAGGCTCCGGGCGCTCATCGACGAGGCGAAGTCGCTGGACGAGTGGGAGCCGGGCTCACTCAGGATCAGCCGGTATCAGGCGAGCCTCTGGTCGGAGTTCGTGGAGCTCGCCGACGAGGCGCACCAGGCCGAGTCGTGGCGCCGAACGGCCGACGGGCTGCGCGCCATCCGCGACGGGGAGTCGCCCGGCGACCTGGCTGTCCCGGATGCGGTCACCGCCACCCTGCGGCCGTATCAGGTCGACGGGTTCCGCTGGCTGGCGTTCCTCTGGGAGCACGGGCTCGGCGGCGTCCTCGCCGACGACATGGGGCTCGGCAAGACCCTGCAGACGCTCGCCATGATCGCGCACGCCCGCAGCAGGCGCCCGGATGCTCCACCCTTCCTCGTGGTCGCGCCCACCTCCGTCGTGCCCAACTGGGTGAGCGAGGCCGCCCGGTTCACGCCAGGGCTCACCGTGCGCGCCGTCACCGCCACCCAGGCGAAGAGCCGCCGCCCGCTCAGCGACATCGCAGACAGGGCGGACGTGGTCGTCACCTCGTACGCGCTGTTCCGGCTCGACATCGCCCGCTATCACGCCACCGGATGGGCGGGGCTCGTGCTCGACGAGGCGCAGCTCATCAAGAACCGAACCTCCAAGGCGCACGACGCCGCGAAAGACCTGCGGGTGCCCTTCAAGCTGGCGATCACCGGCACCCCGATGGAGAACGACCTGCTCGACGTGTGGTCGATCTTCCGGGTGGTCTCGCCCGGCCTGCTGCCTCCCCGCTCGGCGTTCACCGACCGGTACCTCAAGCCGCTCGCCGCCGGAGACCGGCCGGACCTGCTGCTGCGGCTGCGGCAACGGGTGCGCCCGCTCATGCTGCGCCGCACCAAGGAGGCGGTCGCGTCCGAGCTGCCGCCCAAGCAGGAGCAGGTGCTGCGCGTCGAGCTGGCGCCTCGCCACCGCAAGCTCTACGACCTCGTGCTGCAGCGCGAGCGCCAGAAGATCCTCGGCCTGGTCGACGACCTCGACCGCAACCGGTTCATCGTGTTCCGCTCGCTGACGCTGCTGCGGATGCTGGCGCTCGACGCCTCCATCGTCGACGAACAGTATGCGAGCATCCCGTCGGCGAAGATCGACGTGCTGCTGGAGGAGCTGGACGACGTGGTGGCCGGTGGGCACCGCGCGCTGATCTTCAGCCAGTTCACCAGCCTGCTGCGGAAGGTGGCGCAACGGCTCGACGAGCGCGGCATCGGGTACAGCTACCTCGACGGGTCGACGCGCCGTCGCGCCGAGGTGATCGACGGCTTCCGCGACGGCGACGCCCCCGCCTTCCTGATCAGCCTGAAAGCGGGCGGCTTCGGCCTCAACCTGACGGAGGCCGACTACGTCTTCCTTCTCGACCCGTGGTGGAACCCGGCCGCGGAGTCGCAGGCGATCGACCGCACCCACCGCATCGGCCAGCGCTCGAACGTGATGGTCTACCGGATGATCGCGGACGAGACGATCGAAGACAAGGTGATGGCGCTGAAAGAGCGCAAGGCGCGCCTCTTCGAGGCACTGATGGACGACCCCGGCGGCGCGTTCGATGCGAGCTTCAGTGCCGACGACATCCGGGGGCTGCTGGACGGGTGAGCGGTGAAGTGCCGATGTGTCACTTATGTCACTTGTGTTGCTTATGTCGTTTACACCCGATAGGCTGACGAAGACAAGGAGGAGACGATGACACTACTGAGTCCGCACGCAGTGGATGCGGTCGAGGACACGACCGTGCGTTCCCAACTGCGCGATGCGATCGCGTTGTTCGCGGAACCATCCTCGGCGCCCCGCCTCGTCGCCGGAGGTCAGTCCGTCTCGCTCCCGGCCGAAGTGATGGATGCGTTCCGTGACGTCCTCGCGCGCTTCGCCAACGGCGAGAGCGTCGTGATCGGATCGGTCGGCACACTCCTCACGACATCGCAGGTCGCAGACTTCCTCGGTGTGTCACGCACCTTCGTGATCCAGCTGATCGACGCAGGCAAGCTCGGCGTCGAATACCGCGGAACACATCGCCGCGTGCCGCTCGTGGATGCTGCCCGCTACGCAGACGATGCCAAGCGAGAGCGGGAGGCGAAGCTGGACGCGATCGCTGCGCTCACTGCCCGCACGGGCGGATACGACGGCGACCCGTTCTAGCGTGCCGTTCCGCGTCTTCGTCGACGCCAACATCCTGATTCCCGGGCGTTGGCGCGATATCGTTCTCACTCTTGCGTCCGCCGGCCTGTACGACGTTCTCTGGAGCCCACTTGTGCTCGAAGAGGTGGGACGCCATCTCCCGGAGACGATGAGCGCGACAGATCGCGAGCATCTTTTTGAGACGATGGACGCCGCGTTTCCGGAGGCGTCCGTCAGCTGGCCGGGCGCAGTCGACCTCGACGTTCGACTGCAGGTGAACGAAAAAGATCGGCACGTCGTCGCGGCGGCCCTGTGGGGACGCGCCGATGTGATCCTCACCGATGACGTCGTTCTCCGCGACGAAGTCCTCGCGAGTGGACTGCTGGATGCGCAGGCCTTGCCGGTGTTCCTCGCCTATGCGATCGACTCGTTCCGGCCTGTTGCTGTTGCCGCATTGATCGCGATGGCGCGGCAACGATGGCTGAACGACACGGATGTGACCGACGAAGACATCCGCACCCGGCTGTGCGCATACTTCGCGGGCAACGGCTGGCCTGACGACCTCCTGAGAGTGGCAGAGTAGGCGGCCCCGCCCCTCACCCTTCCCGCCGCGACCGCCACAGCAGCCACAGGAAGTACGGCGCCCCGATCACGGCCGTCACCAGCCCCACCGGGATCTGCGCGGGCGCGATCAGCGTGCGGCCGACCGTGTCGGCCACGCACACCAGCAGCGCCCCGAGGATCGCGGCGACCGGGATCACCCGCGCGTGCCGCTGTCCGACCAGGGCGCGGGCGGCGTGCGGCGCGACCAGCCCGACGAAACTGATCACGCCGACCGCGGCGACGGAGGCGGCCGTCAGCACGACCGCGATGCTCAGCAGGGCGAGCCGGGTGGAGCCGAGGCGCACGCCGAGCAGGCGCGGGGTGTCCGCATCCAGCCCGATCAGGTCGAGTCTGCGGCTCATCGCGGCGAGGATCGGCAGCGCGCAGACCAGGGCGATCAGCACCGGGAGCACCTGCGGGAACGTGCGCCCGTATGTCGAGCCGGACAGCCAGACCAGCGCCTTCGCCGCGTTGTACGGATCGGTGAGCACGATGAGCAGGCTCACGATCGAGGTTGTCCCCGCCGAGACGCCGATGCCGATCAGCACCAGCCTGTTCTGTTCGAGGCCGCGCCGGGCCGCGAGGCCGAACACGACGGCCGCCGCGGCGACCGCGCCGGCCAGCGCCGCCGAGCCGATCAGCCAGAAACTCGCCAGCGGGATCGCGGTCACCACCGCCACGGCGCCGACACCCGCCCCGCCGACCACGCCCAGGATGCCCGGCTCGGCCAGCGGGTTCCGCGACACCGCCTGCACCACGGCGCCGGCGACCGCGAGCGCCGCCCCTGCCAGGAGTGCTGCGGCCACGCGCGGCAGGCGGGTGTCGAGCACGAACGTCACCACGCGTCCGGCCTGACCCGTCGCCCAGTTGGCGATGTCGCCGAGCAGCAGCCGAGCATCCCCCAGCAGGGTCGCCGCGACGATGGCGGCCAGCAGCGCGGCCGACGAGATCACCAGCGTCAGGATGAACGCCCTGCGGCTGCGCAGCCGGGTGAAGGCGGTGGATGCGGTGTTCTGGCTGGCGTCCCGCGACCGGTACGCCAGCCACACCAGCACACCGGCGCCGAGGATCGTGGTGACGATGCCCGTCGGCACGGCCACGCTCGCCTGCGCCCCGAACACCGCGCGCAACAGCACGTCGGAGCCGAGCACCACGATCACACCGGCCACCGCGGAGGCCGGGATGAACGCGTAGTGCTTCATCAGGCCGGGCACGCGGGTGGCGACCAGCCGCACGATCGCGGGAGCGCACAGCCCCACGAACCCGATCGGACCGGCGAGGGTTACGGCGACCGCGGCGAGCAGCACCGACAGGACGACGGCGACGCTGCGCGTGAGACGCGGATTGATGCCCACTGCGGCAGCGCCGTCGTCCCCGATGGAGAGGATGTCGAGCCGGCGCCCGAGCACCAGGAGCCCGGCCAGTGCGACCAGCGCGACCGGCGCCAGCTGCTGCACGCCCTGCATCCCGATCTGGGCGAGCGAGCCGTTGCCCCAGGCGAACAGTCCGGTGGTCTGCTGCTGGCGCAGGAGCAACAGCATCCCGCTCACCCCGCTGAACGCCAGCGTCAGCGCCGACCCGGCGAGCACCAGCCGGATCGGTCCCGCCCCTGCGCGCGACAGGCCGAGTACGATCCCGGCGGCGATCAGGCCGCCGAGGAACGCCGCCCCGCCGGCGGGGAGGGCGGGCAGCGCGATGCCGAACGCCGCGACGGAGACCACCGCCAGGTACGCTCCCGCGTTCACCGCCAGCGTGTCCGGCGATGCGAGCACGTTGCGCGAGACCGACTGCAGGGCGGCACCCGATGCGCCGAGCGCGCAGCCGACGACCAGGCCCACCACGAGCCGGGGCAGCCGCGAGCTGAGGAGCACGGCGTCGGCCTGCGCATCCACTGTGCCTGCGCCCGAACCCGTCAGCGCCCTCCAGAGCGCCGACGGGTCGATGGATGCGGTGCCCTGGCCCAGGTGGATCACGGCGAGGACGCCGATCGCCAGCACGGCGACGCCCGCGAGGACGGGGAGGCGGCCGCTTCGTTGGGAGCGGACGTTCACGGTCAGTTCGTCAGAGCCTTCACGATGGCGTCGACGTACTGCTGCGCGGAGGCCGTGCCGCCGAACATCCAGATGCCGTCCGGCAGACGGTAGACGGTGCCCTTCTGCACGAACGGCAGGGACTTCCAGACGGCGTTGTCCTTGAGGCCGTCCGCGAACGGGTCTCCTCCGTCGGAGTCGTTGGCGATGTATGCGAAGCGCACGTCGCCGAGCTTCGTGAGGCCCTCGACGTCGGTGGCAGCGAGGCCGTACGCCTTGTCGCCTTCGAGCTTCCACGGGTCGGTGAGGCCGAGCTCGGTGTTGATGTCGGCGATCAGCGAACCGGTGACGTACGGGCGCACCGAGACCTGGTTGCCCTCCTGCCAGCCGTCGGCGAACGCGAGCGGCGTCCCGCCGAGACCGGCCGCCTCCAGCTTCGCCTTGCCGTCGCTCACCGTCTTCTTGAACGCCTCGATCTCGGTCTTCGCCTGGGACTCGGTGCCCGTCGCCTCGGCGATCAGCTCGGTGTTCTCGATCATCTGGTCGATCTGCTTCGACGCGTCCGCCGACCGCACGACGATCACCGGGCCCACCTTCTCGAGCTGCGCGATGGCCGAGTCGGTGAGGTCGGTGGTGGCGACGATCAGGTCCGGCTTGAGCGCGGCGACCGTGTCGAGGCTGGGCTCTCCGCGGGTGCCGATGTCCTTCACGTCCTTGGGGAGCGGCGCGGCCGTGTCGTACGCGGTGTACCCCTTCACGTCGGCGACGCCGACCGGGTCGACGCCCAGGCTCACCAGCGTCTCGACGACACCCCACTCGGTCCCGACGACGCGCTTGGCCGGGCCGTCGAGCTTCACCTTCTCGCCGCGCGCATCGGTGATGGTGAGCGCGCTCGCTGCTGAGCCGTTCGCCGCCGGTGCCTCCGTGGTGCCGCATCCAGTGAGGGCGAGCACGGTGGCGACGGCGAGCGCTGCTGCGATCCGGTGTCTGATCATGAGGGGGTGGGGGTCCTTTCGGTTCTCAGGTGATGGCTGCCCATCGGGTGTGTTCGTGGCATGCCGGTCGACGGGTTCACATCCACGTCGATCCGGATGCCGTACGTCTCGGTGAGGAGCGCGGGGTCGTAGACCTCCTCGGCGGTGCCGGATGCGACGACGCGACCGGCCGAGAGCAGCACGACCTGATCGGCGACGGCCGCCGCCTGGTCGAGGTCGTGCAGGACGACGCCGATGGTCACGCCGTGCACGTCGGCGAGCTCCCGGATGAGGTCGAGGATCTCCACCTGGTAGCGCAGATCGAGGTAGGTGGTGGGCTCGTCGAGCAGCAGCACATCGGTGTCCTGCGCGAGACAGCACGCCAGCCATACCCGCTGCAGCTGCCCGCCGGACAGGACCTCCACGCCGCGCTCGGCGAACTCGGAGACGCCGGTCAGCGACATGGCGCGCTCGACGGTCGCCGGACCGTCCTGGTCGGTGCCGCGGAACCGCTGCCGGTGCGGGTGGCGGCCGAAACCGACGACGTCGCGCACGCTCAGGCCGGCGGGGGTGGGGCGGCTCTGGGCGAGGAGGGTGATGCGGCGGGCGAAGGCGGTGCGAGAGAGGGTGAGGGCGTCGGTCGGGTCGCCGTCGCCGTGCAGCGTCACACGTCCGGCGCGGGCGGCGTGCAGCCGGGCGATGGCGCGCAGCAGGGTGGATTTCCCGCTCCCGTTCGGGCCGATCAGCGCCGTGACGCGCCCGGCCGGGAGGTCGAGGTCGGCGCCGTGGACCACATCCACACCGTCGTACGCGACCGTGACGGCGGCGGCCCGAAGCCCGGCGTGATGCTCGGGATGCGTCGGGCGGCGGGAGGTCACGATGCAAGAGCTTAGGGCAGCCTTACCTAACTCGGCAACCGGGAATTGTTCCGCCGCGCGTGTCACACGTCCGCATCCACCGGTGTCTCAAGGGGCAGAGAGTCGAACGAAGGAGATCTCATGACCACCCCGATCCAGGTCGTCGTCATCGGCGGAGGATACGCAGGAGTGACAGCAGCAAACCGCCTCACCACGCGCGGCGACATCGCCGTGACCCTTGTCAACGCGCGGCCCGTCTTCGTCGAGCGCATCCGGCTGCACCAGCTGGCCGGTGGCTCGGACGACGCCGTGGTCGAATACGCGAAAGTGCTCGCCGACGGCATCCGGCTCGTGGTCGACACCGCCGACCGCATCGACCGGGATGCGCGGACCGTGAAGCTCGCATCCGGTGCCGTGCTCGGCTACGACTACCTCGTCTACGCCCTCGGCAGCGGGCGCGCGGTGCTGGAGGTGCCCGGTGCGGCCGAGCACGCGCATCCGATCGCCGACCTCGCCGACGCCGAACGGCTGCGGGATGCGCTCGCGGCGGCAGGCCAGGCGGCTCCCGTCGCCGTCGTGGGCGGTGGTCCGGCGGGCATCGAGACCGCGGCGGAGCTCGCCGAGCAGGGCCGCGACGTCGTGCTGTTCTGCGCCGGTCCGCTCGGTCCGACGCTGCACCAGCGCGCCCGGCGGACGGTCGAGCGACGGCTCGCGGCGCTCGGCGTCCGCATCGAGGACGGCCAGGGCTCGCGGGTGACCGCTGTGACACCGGATGCGGTCCAGCTGGCGGACGGACGCAGCATCCCGAGCGTGGTGACCGTGTGGGCGACCGGTTTCGGCGTGCCGCAACTGGCGCGGAGCAGCGGGCTGACCACGGACGCCATCGGCCGCCTGGTCACCGACGAGACGCTGACCAGCGTGGACGACGACCGCATCGTGGCGGCGGGAGACTCGGCCGCCCCGTCGGGGCTCGCGGTGCGGATGAGCTGCCAGGCAGCCGGCCCGCTCGGCGGTTCGGCGGCGGACACGGTACTGCGCCGCATCGCCGGAGGGCAGCCGGCGCCGTTCGTGCTCGGCTTCGTCGGACTGTGCATCAGCCTCGGACGGCGCAGCGGCATCTTCCAGTTCGAGCACAGGAACGACACCGCGACGGGGGTGTACATCTCCGGGCGCGCGGGAGCGAAAGTGAAAGAGGTGGTGTGCTGGGGAACGGTCGAGTCGCTGGTCATCGAGGCGCGCCATCCCGGGGCGACGCGACTCCCGGCGGCCTTCGGAGATCGGGAGCGCCGCCGTATGCTCGCAGAAGCGGGTGCGGATGCGGGAGCCGCGTCGGGTGTGGGTGCTGGTGCTGGTGCGGTTTCGGGTGGAGGGGAGCTGGCGTGAGCGACGACGAGGCGGAGGACGCGGACCGGCAGGACGGCCCGGCGGCCGACGCATCCGGTGACGCCACCGAGTTCTTCGTCGCCCACCGGAACCTGCTGTTCACCGTCGCGTACGAGATGCTCGGCTCGGCCGCCGACGCGGAGGACGTGCTGCAGGAGACCTGGCTGCGCTGGGTGAGGGTCGACAGGGCGGAGGTGCGCAACGAGCGTGCGTACCTGGTCAGGATCGCGACCAGGCTCGCCCTCAACCGCCTGCGTTCCGTGCAGCGCCGCCGCGAGGCGTACGTGGGCCCGTGGCTGCCCGAGCCACTGCTGACCGCCCCGGATGTGGCCGACGACGCCGAACTCGCCGAGTCCGTCTCGATTGCGCTCATGGTGGTGCTGGAAACCCTCGGCCCCACCGAGCGGGTCGTGTTCGTGCTGCGCGAGGTGTTCGGTTTCGGCTTCGACGAGATCGCCGCCGCCGTCGACAGGACCCCGGCCGCCGTGCGCCAGATCGCCCACCGCGCCCGCGGGCACGTGGAGGCGCGGCGCCCCCGCGTCACCGTCACGGCCGGCGAGGCGCGAGCGGCCCTCGAAGCCTTCCGGGTCGCGGTGGAGACCGGGGACACGCAGGGCGTCCTCGCCGTGCTGGCCCCGGATGTGGTGCTCGTCAGCGACGGCGGCGGCGTCAAGCAGGCAGCCCTCCGCCCGATCGTCGGCGCCGACAAGGTCGCCCGCTTCATCGCAGGAGGCATCCGCAAGACGGGCGCATCCGTCACCGGGGCGGCGACGACCGTCAACGGCAACCCGGCTCTGGTCCTCAGCGTCGACGGCGAGATGGACGGCGTCCTCGCCGCCCAAGTCGCCGACGGCCGTATCGTCGGCCTCTACTTCGTCCGCAACCCGCAGAAACTGACCCGCGTGGGAGAGGAGACGATGCTGTCGCGGCGGTGAGGGAGAATTTCTTTCGGCTGTTGTCGGATCCGAGCGGACTCGTTCGTTGTCTGGGTAGAAGGTGCCGCACGAGCGGGCACCCAGACTCAGGGAGACGAACGGAAGAATGAAGCTCACGACGATCACACAGCTCACACTCGACGGAGTGACTCAGGGGAACGGCGGCTCGACCGAGGAGGACCGCGCCAGCGGTTTCGAGCGCGGCGGCTGGGCGCGGGGAGCGGGCGACGACACGACCCGCGATCACATCGCCGCGACGTTCCAGCGCGCCGACGCGTTTCTGTTCGGCCGCCGAACGTACGACGTCTTCCTCGAATTCTGGGGGACGATGGAGGACCTGAAACGGCATCCCATCGGAGTTGCCCTGAACGCGAAGCCGAAGTACGTGGCATCCAGGACGCTGACGGAGCCGGACTGGGCGAACACGGCGGTCCTCGGGGACGATCTGTTCGCCGCCGTCACGGAATTGAAGGCCAGCAGGGACGGCGAGCTGCAGGTGCACGGAAGCAGCCGTCTCATCCAGTGGCTGCTGGAGCACGACCTCGTCGACGAGATGGAACTCATCACCGTCCCTGTGGTCCTCGGTCAGGGTGACCGGCTCTTCGCTCGGCCGGGCCCCGACATCGCGTTCGACCTCGTGGATGCGCGTTCCGATTCGAAGGGGGTCATGATTCAGACCTTCCGCCCCGTCGGCCGCCCCAGCTACGCGACCTTCTGATCGAATAGAGGAACCAAGGAGAGGATCGGCAGATGCAGTACCTCGTATCCGTGATCGACGACAAGAACGATCCCGGCAGCACGGACAGGCGGCCTGAAATCAGCGCGTTCAACGAACGGCTGATCAGCCAGGGCTATTGGGTCTTCGCGGGGGGACTCGCGGACACCGAGACGGCCACGGTCATCGACAACCGGGGCGAGCAGCCGATCTTCAGCGATGGGCCGTTCGTCGAGTCGAAGGAATACCTCGCCGGTGTCTGGGTGTGGGAGGCGCCCGATCTGGATGTGGCACTCGCCCTCGCCGCGGAGGCGTCGAAGGTCTGCGACCGGAAGATCGAGGTGCGGCCGTTCGCGTGAACGACGTCGAGCGAGCGATCACTCGGGCACACCAGGACGAGTGGGCCAGGGTGGTGGCCGGCCTGACCAGGCGCTTCGGCAACCTCGACATCGCCGAAGAAGCCACGGCCGAAGCATTCGCGATCGCCGTCGAGCGGTGGTCGCGCGACGGCGTGCCGCCCAATCCCGGTGCCTGGATCCACCTCACCGCCAGCCGCAAGGCCGTCGACCGGATGCGACGCGAGAACAAACGAGACGATAAGCACAAGCACGCTCAGCTGGTGTACGAGAACGTACCAGCCGAGCCGGTCGGCGCCATCGCTGACGACCGGCTCCGGCTGATCTTCGTCTGCTGTCATCCGGCGTTGGCGATGGACGCACGGGTGGCACTGACCCTGCGCATGGTCGGCGGTCTGACCGTGGCAGAGATCGCTCGCGCCTTCCTGGTGACCGAGAGCACGATGGGGCAGAGGATCACCCGCGCGAAAGCGAAGATCAAGGCGGCCCGCATCCCCTATCGGGTGCCCTCTGACGCGGACCTCCCCGACCGGGTGTCCGGTGTCCTCGCCGTGCTTTTCCTGGTCTTCAACGAGGGCTACCTGGCGACCGGCCCCCACGCCGACCCGGTGCGCGCCGACCTGACCGCCGAGGCGATCCGGCTCACGCGCCTGCTCCGTGACCTCATGCCGGACAATGGCGAAGTGGCCGGGCTGCTGGCGCTGATGCTCCTCACGGAGGCCCGCCGCGCCTCCCGGATCTCGGTGGACGGCGAACTGGTTCCCCTCGCTGAGCAGGACCGGGGAGCGTGGGACGCCGTGCTCATCGCCGAGGGTCACCGGATCGTGCGCGAGCGTCTTGCTGCGGCCGCGGCGGGGGTGGCCCCGGGGCGGTACCAGATCCTTGCGGCGATCGGCGCCGTTCACACCTCTGCGCGCGACATGCGCGACACCGATTGGTCACAGGTCCTCGCCCTCTACGACCAGCTCGTCACGCTCGACCCGTCGCCCATCGTCGAGCTGAACAGGTCCGTCGCAGTCGCGGAACTCGACGGGCCGGAAGCAGCTCTCGCGACCGTCGACCGGCTCGAGAAGAGCCTGAGCGACTATCACGCGTTCCACGCAACCCGCGCGGACGTGCTGCGCAGGCTGGGCCGCACTCAGGATGCCCGCGCAGCGTACGACAGGGCGATCGACCTGGCGGGCAACACCGCCGAGATCGCCAGCCTGCGACGCCTCCGCGATCGGCTGCGGTAGCGCTCCCTACCGCCCCAGCGCCCGCACCGCCACCTTCGCCGCCTCTGCCACCAGCGCGTTGTCCGGCGTGGCATCCGGCGTGTCCTTCCGCGTCAGCACCACCACGATCACCGGCGCCCTGCCCGCCGGGTACACCACCGCGATGTCGTCCCGCACGCCGTATTCGCCCGTGCCCGTCTTGTCGGCGACCGGCCACGCGGGGTCCACCCCGGCGCGGATCGTCTCGTCGCCTGTCGTGTTGTCGAGCATCGTGTTGCGGAGCAGCGTCCGGTCGGCCGTCTCCAGCGTCTTCCCGAGCACCACCGTGCGCAGGTCGGCGGCGAACTGGGCGGGGGTGGTCGTGTCGCGGGGGTCGCCGGGTAGGGCCTCGTTGAGGTCGGGCTCGACGCGGTCGACGTTGGTGACTCGGTCGCCGATGCCGCGCATCCACTGTTCGACCGCATCCGGGCCGCCGAGTCGGGCGACCAGCAGGTTGGCCGCGGTGTTGTCGCTGAAGCGGAGCATCGCGTCGAGGAGCTCGCGCACCGTCATGCCGGTGTCGACGAAACGGCTCGTGATCGGCGCGTAGTCGAGCAGGTCCGCGCGCGTGTAGTGGATAACCGTGCCGAGGTCGGCGGTGGTCGTGCGCTGCAGGGTGGCGGCGGCGATGAACGTCTTGTTGGACGACGCGAACGGGAACCGCTCACCCGACCGGTAGCCCACCGCACGCCCGTTGCCGGTGTCGACGGCGGTCACTCCGAGGGTGGCGCCGTGCGTGCGTTCGAGGGCCGCGAAAGCGCGGCTGGTGGCGGTGGATGCGCCGGGGGCGGCGGGCACCGCGGATGCAGCGAGGGCGCCGGATGCGGCAGGCGCCCCGGCCGTGCCGTGCACCCCGGACACCGCCCCGGACGCCGCCGCGGACACCCCCACCCCTGTCGCGGCGAGCGCCGCCTGGCACCCGGACAGCAGCACGGTGGCGGCGACGGTGGCGGCGGCCGCGCGGAGGACGATTCGTGTTCGAGCGTTCATGCCTCCAGCCTCACCCGCCGCCACCCATCCCGTCCAAGACCGGATCGCGCCGACTCATGTGCAAACAGCATGACGTTAGGCTGCTGGCGTGGACCTGATCGCGGCGTACCGGGTGCTCGTCGAGATCGACGAACGCGGGTCGGTGACGCGTGCCGCCGCGGCCCTGGATGTTGCCCAGTCGGTCGCGAGCCGCCGCATCCTGGCCCTCGAACGGCAGCTCGGCGCTCCCTTGCTCGAACGCAACGCCCGCCACGCCGTGCTCACCGCGTTCGGGCGCGACCTCGTGCCGTCTGCCCGTCGCCTGGTGCGGCTCGCCGACGAGGTCGAACTGGATGCCGAGCGCGCCAGACTGCGGCCGGTGACGGTCGCCGTACCCACCGGGTGCTCGACACGCGATCTCGCCGTCACCGTCGCGGCCGGGAGCGCGGCCGGCCTGCGCCTCGAGTTCCGCGCCGCGCCGCCGCCGCGCAGAGCAGAGCTCGCCAGCACGCTCGCGGTCCGCGTCGCCGTGCTCGCCGTCCCCGTCGACGAGGCGGAGTGGGTCGCCGAACTCGGAGCAGCCGGACGTCGCCCCTCCGACCGCGCCCTCCGCCTCGAAGCGCTCCGGCCGAGCCGCCGCGGGCGCAGCACCAGAGATGCGGACGCCGGCGCCCGCATCCGGATCGCCCCCGAGGACGACCTGCCGCACCTCCGCGACCCCCTCACCAGGGCGGCGTACGCGGCGGGCCTGCTCCCCGGGCAGCTGCCGGTGGATGCGTCGGTCACGTCCGCGCTCGCCGCGGTGCTCGCCGACGGCGACCTGCTGCTGTGCACCAGCGCGGAAGCCCACGACCTCGGCCTGCACTGGCGGCCGTTCACCGGCCTGCCGCTCGCGCGCGGTTTCGCGCTTGCCGGCGACAGCGCCCACGACGTGGATGCGGTGCGCGCGGCGGTCGCCGACGAGCTGGCGGCAGCGCTCGGGGCGGAGGCACCCCATGCCTGACCAGCGCGTGCTCTCCACGGTCCGTGCCGATCTCGCTGCGGCGGGCCTGCGCGCATCCATCGTCGTCCGGGACATCGATGCCGGCCGCGAGGTCGCCATCGACGCCGACGTCCCCACCCCGGCCGCCTCGCTCGCGAAGGTGCCGATCGCGCTGTCCGTCCTCCTCCGCATCGCCGACGGCCGGATCGACGGCGCTGCGCCCGTGACCGTCCCGCCCGGCGACCCGGCGGAGGGCACCCCGGGCACCGGCCGGTTCCGTCACCCGTCGACCATCGCCGTCGACGACCTCGTCTCGCTCGCTCTCACCATCAGCGACAACGGAGCAGCCGACGCCCTCCTCGCCCTGGTGCCCGCCGCCGACGTCATGGCCGACCTGGATGCGCTGGGCATCCGCGGCATCGCCGTCCGCCACCCGTTCGCCGACCTGTCCGACACCCCGCTCGAACGGTTCGCGCCCGACGACGCGCACCTCGCCCACACCCTCGCCATCCGGGGCAGCACCCCCGCCCACGGCCATCCCGTGCGGCAGCTCGACGTCGCGCGCACCAACACGGTCACCGCCGCCGGTTTCGCCGACCTGCTCGAAGCGATCTGGCGCGAGCGCGGCATCCCGCCCGTGGCCGCGTCACGGCTGCGCGAGCACCTGCACGGCAACGCGATCCGCCACCGCCTCGCCCCCGACCTGGCCGCCGACGACGCCCGCTGGGCGTCCAAGACCGGCACACTCCTCAACCTGCGGCACGAGGCCGGTGTGCTCGAGAGCGCGGACGGCTCCCGCTTCGCGATCGTCGCGCTGAGCGCATCCACGGTCCCCGCATCGGTGCAGCCGGCCGCCGAGGCCGCCCTCGGCGCCGCTGCCCGCGCCCTCTACGAGCACCTGCGCGGCTGACGCCCTTCAGCGCCGCCGCACCTTACGACGCGTGCGGGCCGCGGGCGTTGCGGGCTGTCGCTACGGCGGCGTCGCGGGAGTTGACGCCGAGTTTGCGGTAGAGGTTTCGGACGGTGCCTTTGAGGGTGTTCGGACTGACATAGAGTTCCGCGGCGATCTGGCCCATCGTGTGGCCGGCCTCGAGCAGGTGGAGGACGTCTTGTTCCCCCTTGCTGAGCTTGGGGAGGGCGGGATCGTCGTGTGTCGGGTGGCGGGGGTCGAGGATCGGTTCGCCGGAGATGCGGGCGAGCTTGGTCGCATCCGCGGGGCGGAGGAAGCTGTATGCGGAGAACATGCGTTCGCGTTCGATGATGGCGTTCGCGTGCCGGAACGCTTCCGCTGCAGCGGTCGGGTGCCCGACAGCCAGATGGGCGGCCGCGGTGATGAGCTGGGTCGAGGCTTCCACGCGCGGCGCGCTGCTGTGTGCAGTGGCTCGGTGGGTCAGGTCGAGGGCAGCAGCGTATTCGCCTTTCCCGTATGCGTCGGACGCGGCAAGGACGAGATCCAGTCCGGTCGGCGAGCTCGGCAGCGTCCGCTCGATGCGCAGTCCGGGCCGGACCCGGGCCAGACGGTTCTGCGCAGCGAGGAGGTAGCGTCCGTTCGCCCCGCGCCGATCGGCGATTTCCGGATGGCGGTGGACTTCGTTCTCCAGCCGGGCGCCAACCGCTGCGGCCGCTGCGGCCGTGCGGGCCAGGATGGCGGACACCCAGAGGGCGGCAGCCCACTGCTCGCCCAAGGGGAGCGCGAGCGCGCGAGCCAGGTCGTTTCCCGCGGCCGGGTCGGCACGGTCGTGACGGAGAAGAGCGGAAGCAAGGAAGACGATGACCTCGTAGCGTCCGTCTGTGGATGGTTCGGCGTGCGCGCGCGCAAGCCACAACTCGGCGAGTTGCAGGCGGCCCTTTTCGGCGTGATGCCAGGCGATGTGTCCGGCCGCTCGGCGGGTGATGACCGACTGCTTGGTGAACAGGGCCAGGTCGTACGCCTCTTCGTACTCGGAAAGGGCGCCAGGAGCATCCGCTGCATCGAGCGAGCGGCCCCACTGGAAACGCAGATGCGGGAGGGAGTGGGTCATGGGGCTGCGCGCCGCGTCCGAGAGGCTGCGCAGTTTCGCCTGTGCTGCTTCGGCCGCCTCGCGGGCCTCGTCGAGCCGGCCGTTGGTCCGGGCGCCGGCGGCCTGCCCGGTGAGGAGGATCAGTGTTGCGAGGTCCGGGTCGTCTTCCCGTTCGACCGACGGGATCAGCCTGCCTTCGTAGAAGAACCGCCGTGGATCCCCGCCGATGCTGACGTTCTGCAGATAGTTCGCGGCCACCAGGAGCCCGGGATTCTCGACGAACGCTTCGCCGGGAAGCCGCTTGATCGCGGTCAACAACTGTTCCGGCGCAATGCTGGCGAACTGATCCCAGTTCTTCTCGATGACCGCCGCCGCCTTCTGCCACCCTTCACGAGCGGCGACCTCGCGGACCAGCGCTTCCAGGCGACGGGGTTTCTTTCTGGCATCCACTATCAACGGATCGGTTTCGACGTTTTCGTCGGTCATTCGGCATTCACCCGATCAGAATCTCACCATTGCCAGTATTGCCATCACCGAGGGACCGGTGGCCCGGGGATGCGCTGCCCCAGCGTGCACCGGACGGCCCTCCACACCTCGAAGGCGACGGCACTCCGCACTATTCCTGTGCCCCATTCGGGGGTCACAAGGGAGTGAGTTTCGGGCGCTCGGGGTGGGATTCGTTCACGGCGGCAGACAACGGCGTGTCGGCACCGATTAGCTGTGAGCTGGCCGAATGGTCTCATGCCGCTGATCGATAGGGGAACAAGCGTGCGCTGGTTGAAGAAAGCCTTCCGAGGTGGAGGCGGTAACACGCTGACGATGAAGTGGCCGGGGCGCACAGCAGCGACCACTGTCGTGCTCGCTGTCGTGGCGGCGACGATCAGCGCGGGCTGGGTGTCCGTCGGCTCTGCCGAAACCGCACAGGCCGTACCCGGCACACCAGGCACCGCGCAGGCGCCGACGGTCGCGTTCCAGGAGAACTTCGAGAACGGCGTCGGCAACACGCCTGTCGGCCTGGCCGCGTACACCGGGGCGACCGGGCAGAAGTACACCGCCGACGCCGTGTGGCTGGCGAACTGCAACGGTCAGGTCCGCAACTACAACACGCCCTCGACGACCCTGGGCAACTGTCAGATCGAGAACGACTCCGCCAACCTCAACCAGCTGGCATACGCCCTGGGCGTCCACGGCGGCTCCGCGACTCCGGGCGCAAACCACGCCGTCACCGCGTACACCGAGAACACCCCGGGAGCGAACGCCACCGAGTTCCAGACCGCGACGAACATCCCCCTTGCTTCGTCCTCGGGCCGGTTCCTCACCTTCAGCGTCGACACCGCCGCCGTGAACTGCCCGCCGGTCGCGTCCGCGCCGCTCTACCAGTTCGCCTTCCTCAACCAGGCAGGCGCCGCCACCAACGTCGGCGGCCAGCTCAACGCATGCTCGTCCGGCACGACCGTCGCGGTCCCCGCGAGTGGCTCTGTCGCCGCGAAGTCGGTCAACGTCGGCACGTACACCTCGAACGGGTCGCTGCTGTTCACCGGCTCCAGCCTCGGCATCCGCATGCAGAACGCCAACGGCTCCGGCGCCGGCAATGACGCCGCGTTCGACAACATCCGCATCCTCGATGTCACCCCGCAGCTGGACAAGGCGTTCAGCCCCACCAATATCGAGATCGGTCAGTCGAGCACGCTGACCTTCACCGTCACTAACACCTCCGAACTCGCGGCGAAGAACGGCTGGTCGTTCACGGACAGCCTGCCGTCCGGCCTGACCGTCGCGAACCCGGCAGGCACCACGACCACTTGCGCCGCCGGCACGATCACGGCAGCGGCGGGCGGCACCGCCATCACCGCCGGAGGCAACCTCAATGCAGGCCAGACCTCGTGCACGTTCACGGTGAAGGTCACGGGCGTCGACGCGGGCAGCTACACCAACGGCCCGGGAAACGTCACCGAGACCGGGCTGAACCCGCCCGGAGACACGACGCTGACGATCACCGCGCCGACGGTCGGATGTACGACCGACCCCGTCATCTTCAACACCGGGTACAACGCAGCGACCGGCAGCCAGATGGCGGACGGCGCCGCGGACCAGCGATGGACCGTCGCGGGTGGCTTCGACGGCCTGAATCACGTGACCACGACGACCGCCCCGACCGGTCCGTCGGCTGCGGCTCTTCCCCCAGCGGGCACGACCTTCGCTCCGGCGTATGCGGGCAAGGTCAACAATCTGTGGGCGTCGAGCCAATCCGGAAAGTCGCAGTGGATCACCGCTGACTACGTTCCCCCGGCGAACGGCGTCAACCAGTCGACCGGATACGGCGACTGGTACTACCGGTACCAGTTCAATCTCGATCCCGCAGTCGACCCCTCCTCGTTCCAGCTCGACATGTCCTGGCTGGCCGACAACAGTGTCGCCGGCGTCTGGGTGAACAATGTCGCGCAGACCGGCGCGAACCTGCCGCAGAGCCCGAACAACCCGTACACGGGGGGCGGCTTCCTTGCCGGTGCTGCCGCGACCACGTCCCTGCAGGGCAACTGGCAGACGGGGCTGAACACGATCCTGGTGCAGATCAAGAGCTACTACGTCGCCGAGGGCTTCAACGCTGAGGTGCGCTCGACCGCGCTCTGCCCTGACCCGTCGTACACGGTGTCGAAGTCCGCTTCGGCCACGTCCGTGCAGCCGGGTGGGACCATCACGTACACCGTGAACGTCACGAACACCGGAAACGTCGCATACACGGCGGCGAATCCGGCGTCCTTCACCGACAACCTCTCCGGCGTGCTCGATGACGCCGCATACAACGGTGATGCGACCGCAGGCGCCACGGTCACCGGGAACACCCTGTCCTGGTCCGGTCCGCTCGCCGTCGGGGCCACCCAGACGATCACCTATTCGGTGACAGTCCGCAACCCCGACAACGGCAACCACATCCTGAGCAACGCGGTGGTCCCCGGCACGGGCGGCAGCTGTGTCACTCCGGGTGACTGTGCGACGACGACCCCGGTCCAGTCCTTCAGCGTGACCAAGACGGCCGACACCAACCAGGTCATCCCCGGTGACGCCATCACGTACACGATCACGGTCACCAACACCGGACAGGCCGACTACACCGCCGCCAACCCGGCGTCGTGGTCCGACGATCTGACCGCGGTGCTCGACGACGCGACCTACAACGGTGACGTCACGGGCGGTGCGACGTACGCAGCTCCCACCCTGTCGTGGTCTGGACCGCTGGCGATCGGCGCGACGGCGACGTTCACGTACTCCGTCACCGTGAACTCGCCGGACACGGGCGACCAGAAGCTGCACAACGCGGTGGTCACCACCAACGGGGGCACCTGCCCGGCCGGTTCCACCGACCCGGCCTGTTTCGTCGACATCCCTTCCGGCTCGTACACCGTCGCCAAGTCGGCCAGCACCACCTCGGTGCTGCCCGGCGACACGATCACGTACACGGTGACGGTCACCAACACCGGCGACAGCGACTACACCGCAGCCGAGCCGGCCTCGTTCACCGATGACCTCTCGGGTGTGCTCGACGATGCCGCGTACAACGGCGACGCCAGCAACGGCGCCACCGTGACCGGCACGGACCTGACCTGGTCGGGCCCCCTCGCCATCGGGCAGACGATCACCGTCACGTACTCCGTCACCATCGACGACCCGGACACGGGCGACAAGTCGGTGAAGAACACCGTGCGTCCCACCACCGGCGGCGGCAGCTGCGATCCGGCTGGAGAGTGCACCACGACCACACCGGTCCGCACCTTCACGGTCGCCAAGTCCTCGAGCCCGGCCGGGAACGTGCATCCGGGCGACACGGTCACCTACACGGTGACGGTCACGAACACGGGCACCGGCGACTTCACCGCCGCGGACCCGGCCTCGTTCACCGACGACCTGTCGAAGGTCCTCGATGACGCCGCGTACAACGGCGACGCCAGCAACGGTGCCACCGTGACCGGCAGCACACTCACCTGGTCGGGCGCATTGGCGGCCGGTGCAACGGCGACGATCACATACTCGGTGACCGTGAAGGACCCGGACACCGGCAACAAGGTGCTGACCAACGCGGTCGTGCCCGGCGACGGCGGCAGCTGTGCCACGACCGGCAGCTGCGCGACCACGAACGACGTTGCGTCGTTCACGGTCTCGAAGACCGCCAGTCCGACGGGATCCGTCTCCCCGGCTGGCAAGGTCACATACACGGTGACGGTGACCAACACGGGTGCTGTCGCATACACCGCCGCGGCCCCGGCGTCGTTCACCGACGACCTGTCGGCGGTGCTGGATGACGCGACGTACAACAACGACGCGAACAACGGGGCGACATACGCCGCTCCGATCCTGAGCTGGTCCGGCCCCCTCGGTGTCGGTGCGACGACCACCGTCACGTACTCGGTGACCGTGGGAGCCGCAGGATCCGGTGACGGCAGGCTGACGAATGCCGTCACCCCCACCCCGGGCACCGGCGGCGGGTGCGACCCAGCGAGCGAGTGCACGACGACGACCCTGCTGAAGGCGTTCAGCCTGTCCAAGGCGGCCAGCTCCACGACCGTCCACCCCGGCGACGTGGTCAGCTACACGATCACGGTCACCAACACCGGTCAGACGGCGTACACGGCGGCGGCTCCTGCGAGCTTCACCGACAACCTGACGGCCGTGCTGGATGACGCCACGTACAACGGCGACGCCACCAACGGCGCCACATACACGGCGCCGACCCTGGCCTGGGCTCTCGCGATCCCCGTCGGCGGAAGCGTCACGGTCACATACTCGGTGACGGTGAACGACCCGGACACCGGTGACCACACGCTCAGCAACGCTGTCGTGCCCACCGGGCCGGACGGCAGCTGCGCCCCGGGCGACTGCACCACGGAAACTCCGGTGCAGTCCTACAGCGTGACCAAGTCCGCGAACACCAGCACGGTGGTCCCGGGTGGCGTGATCACGTACACGATCACCGTGACCAACACCGGCAAGGCCGACTACACGGCCACCGGGCCGGCCTCGTGGACGGATGACCTGACCCAGGTGCTGGATGACGCCACATACAACGGCGACGCCACCAACGGCGCCACGTACGCGGCCCCGACGCTGTCTTGGTCGGGCCCCCTTGCGGTCGGGGCGTCGGAGACGTTCACGTACAGCGTGACGGTGAACGACCCGGTGACCGGTGACCAGAAGCTGCACAACGCAGTGGTCACCCCGCCGGACGGCGGCTGTGCCGTCGGTTCCACCGACCCGGCGTGCTCGGTCGAC
Organism: Leifsonia sp. NCR5; assembly: GCF_002105485.1. Lineage (NCBI taxonomy): Bacteria > Bacillati > Actinomycetota > Actinomycetes > Micrococcales > Microbacteriaceae > Leifsonia > Leifsonia sp. NCR5. The sequence goes on along the minus strand of NZ_NCSR01000003.1, from coordinate 140,438 downwards.
ATCCCGTCAGGCTCGTACACGGTGGCCAAGACGGCCAGCTCCACCACGGCCGCGCCCGGTGGCGTCGTGACGTACACGGTCACTGTGAAGAACACCGGAAGCGTCGCATACACCGCGGCGAAGCCGGCCTCCTTCACTGACGACCTGTCCTCGGTGCTCGATGACGCCACCTACAACGGTGATGCCAGCAGCGGAGCCGTGTTCGCAACGCCGAACCTGACCTGGTCGGGTCCGCTCGCGGTCGGCCAGACGGTCACAGTCACGTATTCGGTGACCGTCAACAACCCGGATGCCGGCGACAAGACGCTCACCAACGCGGTGCGACCCACCGGCGGTGGAGGCGCCTGCGATCCGGCAGGAGAGTGCACCACGACGACGAACGTCCAGTCCTTCACCGTGGCCAAGGCGTCGAGTTCGACCAGCGCTGCCCCTGGTGACGTGATCACGTACACGATCACCGTCACCAACACCGGAAGCGCGGCCTTCACCGCCGCGAAGCCGGCCGTCTTCACCGACGACCTGTCCTCGGTGCTGGATGACGCCGCATACAACGGCGACGCCAGCAACGGTGCCACCTACAGCGCACCGACGCTGGCCTGGGCGGTTGCGATCCCCGTCGGTGGCACGGTCACGGCGACATACTCGGTCACCGTGAACAGCCCAGACACGGGCGACCACGAGCTGAAGAACACGGTCGTCCCGGGGACGGGTGGCGAATGCGACCCGGCCGCGTCCTGCACCACCAACGATCCGGTCGCCGGATTCACCGTGAAGAAGACGGTCGACAAGGCCAACGCCATGCCCGGCGCGACCGTGACGTACACGATCACGGTGAGCAACACCGGCAAGGTCGACTACACGACCGCCAACCCGGCCTCCTTCACCGACGACCTGTCCAAGGTGCTGGACGACGCCACATACAACGGCGACGCAACCGGTGGCGCGACCTACGTCAAGCCGGTGCTCTCCTGGTCCGGAGCGCTCACGGTCGGATCGACGACCGCGGTCACATACTCGGTGAAGGTCAACACGCCGGATACGGGTGACAAGGTGCTCGCCAACGCGGTCGTCACACCGAACGGCGGCAACTGCATCACCGAATCGGACGGAACGGGATGCTCGGTGAAGACCACGATCGGCGACCCGCCGGTCGCGGGCCTCGCGCACACCGGTTCGACGCTCGCCGTCCCGGCGATCATCGTCGGCGCGTTCCTGGCGCTCGGTGGAGCTGCGCTGGTGTTCTTCAGCCGCCGCCGCCGTACTGCTTCCACCAAGCAGTAGCCGAAACACAGTCCTGGGTGGGCCCCTCGGGCGGGGCTCACCCAGGACCATGCGCCCTCCTCCGCGCATGCCAGGAGGACCCGACCCGTCTGTCGCATGCAAAGGAAACCCGATGCGCACCATCTCCCGAACTCTTCTCGCAACTGCGATCGCGGTCGCGCTGCTCCCCACAGCCGTCATACCCACCTCGCCCGCGCGCGCGGAGGAGCCCGCCGCGCAGCTCTCCGTCACGCTGACGAACAGTGAGAAGACGGTCACGACGGGCGACAAGGTCACATACACGGGGCACGTGAAGAACCTGGGCGCCGCCGAAGCAGCCGTCACGATCGCCCTCGAGGCGCCCGGCTACCTCGAGCTCGGCGCGACCACCGGCGCGACTGTGGACAAGAACACGGCGACCTGGACGCCGACCATCGCACCAGGAGCGGACAACTCCTTTACCATCAGCGCCACGATCGGAAAGATCCCATCGACCGAGCGGCGCGTCACCGCGGTGGCCAGCGTCTACGTCGGAGACGGCAAGAAGCCCGTCGTCCGCACGGCCAACGCCAGCTTCATCCAGGGCGTGAAGGACACGCCCAACCAGAAGCCGGCCCGAGCAGCCGCCACCCGCAGCGCCCCGACCGTGCTCCCGTGGATCATCGGCGGCGGCATCCTCCTGGTCATCATCGCCGCTGCCGCGATCGTTCTCACCGTGCGCAACCGCACGCGCCCGCGACGCGGGACGCAGAACTAGACATGAGCGTGGGGGTACGCTCCCTGGCCGAAAACCTCGAGCTGATCGTCGAGCTGCTCCACGCTGCCGCCACTGCGGAGAACCTCGCGCAGGGTCCGGGGCGACGGGTGGCGTATCGAACCACCAGGCACCTGCTCGGCGGAGCGGTGCAGCTCGGGCACACGAACGCGGCGATCGCCGCCTCCCTCGGCGCCAGCTCCAACTCGATTCGTCTCCGAAGCACCGTCGACGGCCTCATAACCGCCGAAGACTTCGCCGCGGTCGCAGGCATCCCCGAGGCTCACATCCTCCGCTGGGACCAAGCCGGCCTCATCCGGCAGGAGGGCCCGGACATCGGCGGAACCTACGGATACCGCGCCTCCGCCCTCCTCGCAGCCTTCCTAACTCCTCCCCACGCGAGACACCAGTAACTGTCGCGAAACGCCCGGGATGCGCGACAGATGCTGGCATCTCGCGGCCAGCTACATGGCGTGGCAGACGATCTCGTCGATGTGCGCGTACTGGTGCACGGACGCGCCGTCGGGTGCGGTGTAGGTGTACGCGATGCCGGCCTGCAGGGGCGCGGTGTCGGTGAGCTGGTCGATCGTGTCCTGGCCGGATGCGTCAGCGAAGCCGACGACCACCTTCGCCGCCGGGCAGTCGCGGGGGGAGGTGAGGATGAAGGACCACCCGTCGCCCGCATACTGCACGCTGACACCGTCGTAGGCGGAGCTGTTGAGCGGGGCGGGCTCCCCGCTGCGCTGCGGGGCCGCCGCACCACCCGGCCCCAGCCCGAATACCGAGGTCGTGACGACAGCCACGACGGCGAGGAGCGCCATCACCCCCAGCACGCCGCCGAGCGACCACGCGACGATCGCGCCCGTCCGCTGCCGCGACGGCCCCCTCAGCAGCACCGCCCTGGCCTGCGTCAGTGCTTCGCGCCGCGCCGTGTCGCCCGGCCCGAGGGAGCCGACGCGCCACGTGTACACCCGATCGACGTCGTCGGCCGTCGCCGTGAGCGGCACCCCGAGCACGGATGCTGCCTCCTCCGGCGTCACCGCGTCACCCCGTCCACAACACCGTTGTCTACAGTCCCGTAGTCCGCCACCAGCGTCCGCGCCGCACCGTCCAGCTCCACCACGCCGCCGTACGGCAGTATCCACTGCGGCCGCGTGTGCCCGAAGGGCACGCCCGCGCAAACCACCGCATCTGGGTTGTACCGCGCGACCTCGTCGATGACGGTCGCGCTCTGCTCGGCCCGGTATGCGGCCCGGTCCGCCGCGGGCGGAACGTCGCCGAACTCACTTGCGGCCGGCCGCGCGACGATCACGCCCGCCACCGCGCCGAGGATGCCGCGCTCGCCGAGGGCGCGCATCCATCGCCGGATCAGTCGCGCGGGCGGCACCTCTTCGCTCGTCTCGAGGATGAGCACCGCGCCGCGCAGCGCGTCGAGTGCGGGGAGCCGGTCGGCGACCGCCAGCTGGTCGACCACCTCGATGCATCCGCCCCAGGTGCGTCCGGTGACGCGCGCGGCGGGTCCGGCCCACACCCACGGTTCGGTCGTCTCGCGGTCGCCGTGGTCGGTCAGCGCGCGCGGCGAACGCCAGTCGATCCCGAAGTCTTCGGAGTCGCCGGGATCGGTCACCTCGAGGCGGCCTCCGTCGAGCAGTGCCGCCCGCAGGGACGCCAGGTGGATGGGGTCGATGCCGGGTCCTGGGCCGAGGTGCACCTGGGTGGAACCGCCGTAGTACGCCTCGATCCCGAGGTGCCACATCCAGTTCAGGATGTTCGTGTTGTCGCTGTAGCCGAGGAAGATCGTGGGGTTCGCGGTGGCGAGGGCGGCGTCGAGATGCGGGACGACCGTGATCTGGTCGTCGCCGCCGATCGTCGCGATGATCGCCCGGATGTCCGGGTCGCCGAACGCGGCGTTCAGGTCGGCGGCGCGCGCCTCCGGTGTCGCGCCGAGCATCCGGGTGGTCGGGTATTCGACCGGCACCAGTCCGGTCGCCTCCGCGAGCCGTCGCATGGCCTGCTCGTGCACCTCCGGCGCAAACCCCGGCGCGGCGAACGACGGAGACAGCACCGCGATCCTGTCGCCGGGCCGCAGCTTCCCGGGCGAGAGGAGCGGGCGGATGACGTGTTCAGCCACGGCCCACCCAATCCACTTCGTCCATCAGCAGGTCGATCCCGCGCCCGACCGGCGTGTAGCCGAGCGACGTGGATGCGGTGGTGTCGAGCACGATCGGGTGCACCGTGCGCCACGGGTGGTGTCCGCGCTCGCCGTCGTCCGGCGCATCCACGAGGTCGAGCGCTCCCTGCCAGCCCACCCGGTCGCCGATCGCCCGCGCGATCTCTTCCGCCGTCGGCGTGTCCGGGTCGGCACTGTTCAGGATGCGCGTCCCCGGCGTGCCCGCGATGGCCTCGATGAGCGCGGCCGTGTTCGCCGCAGCGGTCAGATGGTCGACGGACCGCCCACCCTCGGCCAGCTCGATCCGTTCGTCTCCGCGCAGCATCCGCTCGACGAAGTGCCGGCTGCGTGCATTGCGCGCCCAGCGACCGTGCACCTTCGACGGCCGGATCACCGTGACGGGCAGTCCGCTGCTGAGCGCCGCCAACTCCACCGCGACCTTCGACGGCGCGTACCCGTCGCGCGTGTACGGGTCGACGTCGTCGCCGGCAGGGGGAAGCGTCGGATTGTCTTCGCGCAGCGGAACGGCGAACCGCGGAGGCTCGTCGCCGTTGATGTGTCGCCCGTCCGCGTCGACGTAGACGGCCCTGGTCGAGATGACGACCGTGTGCGCGACCGAGCCCATCACGGGGAGCAGGCTGCGCACATCCCGTGCCGAGTAGGCCACCAGGTCGACCAGCAGGTCGGTGTCGTCGCCGACCAGCCGCCCGATCACGGATGCGTCGGTCCGCGGCAGCGCATGGAACCGCACCCCAGCCTCGGCGAGTTCGGCCGGCATCGCCGCAGCGTCGCGACCGGTGACGTCGACCGTCCAGCCGCTCAGCGCGAGCCTCTCCGCCGTCGCCCCTCCGATGGCCCCCGTCCCGCCCAGCACGACCGCGCGCATCCACGTCCCCCGTTCGTCTCTGCACTGCAATCTACCGGTGCCCCGCGGGAGTCGGTTGCACGCCGCATTGGATAAGTGAAAACGGCCCCGCTTCTCACACAAAACGTTGCATTCTTATAGATAAATTTTAGATGCGTGCGACCCGCATATACCGTGTTGGTATCGCGATGAAGCGCCCAGGCGGTCGATGGCGATGTATCGAGATTGGAGTCAATTCATGAAAAAGATGGCAAAGACAGCTATGGTCGCGGTCCTCTCGATGGGCTCGCCAGGGCCGCGGGGCTCGTGTGCTCCCATCTCCGGACGATCTGCCCGCGGATGTCGTCGCCGCCATTGATGCCCTCGTCAGGGGTGCAGCAAGGCGGGGCGTCTCGCTCCCGCAGCTGGTCAGGTATCTGGAGGAAACGTCGACATGAGTGTTAGCCCCGTGGTTCGGTTCGATGGTGCACGAAGAGGTTTCGCGGCGATGTTGGTCACGGCCACATCCGTCGCGATCGTGTGGTCGCTCGTTGTCTGGGGCGATTCTCTGCCCGCTGAGCTGCCTTCACAGTGGTCGGGAGCAGAGGTGGTCTCGCGACTTCCCACGTGGGTGTTCGCTGGGATGGCAGTCGTGATTTCCGCTGTAGCCTCGGCCTTTGCCTGGCACGCTGCAGTCCGGCCCGAACACTACGACCGCCCCCGGCGGGCCTTCCTCATCGCGGGGTCGGTCGGGGCAGTCACCGCCGCGGCGTGGCTGATCAGCGCAAGCGCCGCTCGTACGTCCGGCCAGGAGATCGGTGCCGCCGGGCTCGTGGCGGTGGCTGCAGTGTTCTACGGCTTCATCCCTTTCGCTTTCGCACCGTCTCGCGCTCGGGCGGACTCCACCGGTGAACCTGCTGAGATCGTGCTGAAAGCCAACGAGACCCTTGCGTGGTCGCGAGCGCAGTTTGTACCGCTTTTTGCCTGGGCGACCGCGATCAGCGGTCTGGTGGCGATCGCGCTCGGCTACCTGCCGATGGTGATGACAGGAATCGTGGCGTCCAATCTCAGCGTCGCGATCGTGGCGTCGAGCCTCGCCGCAATGTTCTGCGTATGTGCTCGAGTTCGCGTATCGGTGGACATTCGAGGGCTTCGTGCACGGTCCGCAACGCTAGGAATTCGGCTCATGTCGGTTCGATTGAACGAGATTGACAAGGCGGCTGTGACCCGACTCGAACCCTCGCGGTGGTCTGGATGGGGCTATCGCGTCGGCCCTCGAGGTATGGCTCTCGTTCTTCGGGGCGGTCCAGCTATTGTCGCGACACTTCACAGTGGGGCCGAGATCGCTGTCACCACCCCGGGTGCGGATGAAGCTGTCGGTGTGCTTCTTGCTCTGAAGAGCCAGGAGCTCGGCCACGCTCCGCGATAGTGATCCGCAAAGCACCCGCCCCCACCCCTCACCGCGTGAGCTCGATCACCAGCTCCCGATGCGTCGCGACCCGCAGCCCGGTCTGCACGAACCCTTCGCGCTCCAGCGGCAGCAGCCCCCAACTGTCCGGCTGCTTCGGTGTCTCGGCATCGACGTATTCGATCAGCCAGATGCGTTCGACGCCCTCCAGGCGGTCGCGCGCATCCGCCTGGTCGACCGAGTACGCGGCGTCGTGCCAGGTGTCGTTCTGCTGGTACGGGGTCTGGAGGGTCACGTCGACCAGCCCGGCGAACCCGGCCGGGTACGTGTGCATCGCCAGCCGGGGGCGGCGGGAGGGGCGGACCGATTCGTCGAAGACCACACCGTCTCCCGGATGCGCGTGGGCGCCGACCACCGCGCTCAGCTCGGCCCAGTCGCTGTCGTTCTTCGCGTATGCCGTCCGCTGGCCGACGTAGACCGGCACGATCAGGGCGAGCAGCAGCGCCCCCGCCGTGATCCCGGCCCACGCCCGCAGACGGAACAGCGAGCGCACCCCGCAGGCGATCAGGATCGCCGCCGCCGGCGCGCAGAACGAGACATACCTGGCCGTGAAGCCGGGGATCACCGCCTGCGCGGAGACGAGGATGACCGTCGGCACGACCAGCCAGGCCACGGCCAGGGCGAGCGGCGTCGGGGTGCTACGGGTGAGCATCCACGTGTTGCGGACGCCGGACCGCACGCGCAGCATCCACGGGATGCACACCGCGGCCACCATGAGCGCCCACGCCACAGTGGCCACCCACCACGACCCGAACCAGAGCGAGCGGAACATCGTCTCGAACGAGGACTGGTCGGTGGTCGCCAGGTAGGAGATCTGGTTGCGTTCCAGCAGGCCGACGACGCCGAGGGGAACGGCGGCGAGCATCGCGCAGGCGACGGCCGCCGCCCAACCGATCAGGGTCGCACGCCGGACCCGGAGGGTGGCGAGGATCACCGCGTGCACCGCGACGAAGAGCGCCACGTAGAGGAACACGTACGTGCCGACCGCCAGGAGGGCCGCGTAGCCGACCCACCAGCCCGTCCCGACCTCTCTGCGGTGCAGGATCTCCACCAGCAGCACGGTCAGCCAGGCGACGACGGCCGCGCTGAACGCGTACGACCGTGCTTCCTCTCCCATGTAGGTCACGCGCGGGAGGATCATGCACACCGCACCGGCCAGCACGGCCAGTCGGCGGCCGTCGAGGCGCCAGACGAGCACCACGACTGCGGCGGTCGTCAGCCCGACCGCGACGGCGCTCGGGAAGCGGAGGGCGAACGGCGACGTTCCGAACACGCTGATCCACCAGTGCAGGCCCAGATAGTAAGCGCCGTGCACGGCGTCCACGTGACCGAGCATCCTGGCCAGCGACGGCAGGGAGCGCTCGGCGGAGAGCAGGCTGGCCGCCTCGTCGCCCCACAGCGACGGGATCCACGACCCCGCAGCGGCGAGCAGCGTCGAAAGGAGCCCGGCGAGGGTGGCGACGAACCACAGCGAGCCGGTGAGCGGCCGCGCTCGGAGAGGCGCTTGGCGCGTCGCGACGAGTGACACGGGGCGACCTCCCCTCTCACAGGCGAACCCTCACAGGCGAACTCTTCCCCTCAGTTCATCCTGTTGAGTCCCAGAATCCTCCAAGACGGAGGAATGCGCTACGAACCTGAGCGGATCGGCAGGGTGTTCAGGGTTACAGCGTCGGCAGGGTCAGTCTGAGCACTGTTCCCGCGTCGCTGGTGGCGGCGACATCGACGCTGCCGCCGGACCGCGCCGCGATGTCGCGCACGAGGGCGAGGCCGATGCCGAAGCTGGGACGGACGGGGGTGGGGCTGGTCCCCGACGCGCCCGCGCCCGCCGCGCCCGCCGACGCCTGCGGCGCCCGCGCGAACCGGTCGAAGATCCGCCGGGGGTCGATGCCCCAGATGCCCGTCCCCTGGTCGGCCACCGTCAGCGTCACCGTCCGCCCCTGCACCCGCACGGCGACGGTGATCGTCGACCCGTCCGGCGAGTGCGCGAGCGCGTTGTCGACCAGCGCCGTCACGCAGCGTTGCAGGCTCGCGGCGGGCATCGCGACGAGCGCGTCGTGCCCGGCAGGAGCATCCAGTCGCACGTCGATGCCGCGCGGCACGGCGAGCACCCGCATCGCGTCGGCCGCGCGGTCGACGGCCGCGAGCACCGATGTGGGGTCTCCGTGCGCATCCTGGACTGGCTCTGCGGCAAGCAGCAGGTCGTCGACGATGTCGATGAGGGCGCGCGCGTCGGTGCGCAGCTCGGCGACGACCGGCGAAGACGGGTCGTCGGGCGGCAGCGTGCGCTGGAGGATCTGCAACCGTGCGTCGAGCACGGCGAGCGGAGTGCGCAGTTCGTGGCTCGCATCCTGCACGAACGTCCGCTGCATCTGCAGTGCCCGGCCGAGCGGGCGCACGGCCCGCCGGGTGATGATCAGGCTGGCCGCCCCGGCCACCGCCACAGCGAGCACACCGACCACGACGAAAGCGATCATCGCCTCCGTGGTGTCGATGTAGATCTTGTGCTCACCGGGCCGCGGTTTCTCCGCCAGCTCGGCGGGCCGCAGCTGATCGAGCACGAAGAAGAACGCCACTCCGATCGCCGCGACCACGAGCGCCCCGGATGCGATGGTCAGCTGCACCCCGACCACACGGGATGCGCGCCTTACGGCCGTCGCGTCGACATCCGTCGCATCCACCCCGGCACGCCCGCTGCGCCTCACAGCGCCCCCAGCCGGTATCCCTCGCCGCGCACCGTGCTGATGAGGTCTTTGTCGGTCTTGCGCCGCACGTAGTGCACGTAGGTGTCCACGGTCCCGGGCTGTTCGTCGTTCTCGAACACCTCGCTCAGGATCTGGCGACGGCTGAACGTGCGCAGCGGGTTCTCCGCCAGCAGGCGCAGCAGAGCGGTCTCCCGCGCGGTCAACTGGATGCGCCCGTCGTACGGCGAGTAGATGCAGCGGCTCTCCGGGTAGAACTGCCAATCGCCCACCGCGATCACCGGCCCCTCGCCCGTGAACGTGCGCGTGATGGCGCGCAGTCGCGCGAGCAGTTCGTCGAACTCGAACGGCTTCACGAGGTAGTCGTTCGCCCCGGCATCCAGCCCACCGACGCGGTCGGCGAGACCACCGAGCGCCGTCAGCATGAGAATGGGCGTGACGACGCGGCGCGCCCGCAGCGTCTCCACGATGGTCACCCCGTCCGTGCCGGGCAGTCGTCGGTCCACCACGATGGCGTCGAACGTCCCGTCGAGCCCGGCGCGCAGCCCGGCGTCGCCGTCGGCGATCAGCGTCACCTCATAGGTCTCCGCGAGCACCTGTTCGATCAGCGGGCCGAGGCGCTGGTCGTCCTCGACCAGCAGCACGCGCTGCCGTTCACGCTCCATGAGCGCTCCGCGCCCTCCTCGCGGCGAGGACGACTCCGGTCAGCAGCAGAGCGACCCCGATGACGCCGATCACGATGCCGATCCACATGCCGGAGTAGTCGGCAACGGGGATGACCGGCATCGAGGTCCCGGCTTGGGTGTACTGGGTGTACGTGTTCACGGGGAGCGTCGGGATCGGGCCCTTCGAGATCACCACGATCGTGTCCACCGGTCTCGCCACCCAGGTCACGATCAGGCCGCCGATGGTCGCCAGCGCACCCACCACCAGCAGCGCAGTGATGCCCTTGTTCCCCCGCACGGCTTCGATCATGCAGCGAATCTACATGCCCACCGTGACGGTGCGCTGCTCCGGAGTGCGCCCCCGCGTCGCGAACAGCGATCGACGGTAGCGTGATGGGATGGGCATCCACTTGGTCGGCGGCGGCAATGACCCGCGCTACGACATCGACGTGTACACAGGCTTCGTGATCGAGGCGGCGCAGCGTGCCGCGAGGCGCGAACCGGATGCGACGGCCAGAATCGCCGTGATCACGGTCCGCGAGGGCGGAGAAACCGACCACGCCGCCCGGCTCGCGGAGGCGCTGACCACCGCCGCGGCGTCGGAAGCGGCCAGTGGCGTCAGCATCGAGCCGGTGATCGCCGCCTTCGCAGAGGGCCAGCTGGTCGACCCGAGCGCGCTGGAGGGCATCGACGCCCTGGTGGTCGGCGGAGGCCTCACGCCCGCCTACCTCGACGCCCTGCTCCCCTCGGCCGAGACCATCCAGGCGGCCGTCGTCGACGGGATGCCGTACCTCGGCTTCTCCGCGGGCGCGATGATCGCGCCGGATCGCGCCCTCATCGGAGGCTGGCGCATCGGTGGCGTCGAGGTCTCCCCGGAGGACGGCTCCGAGGAGCTGGACGAGGTCACCGTCGTCCCCGGACTCGGGCTCGTGGACGTGACCGTCGACGTGCACGCGGTGCAGTGGGGCAACCTCTCGCGGCTGATCGCGGCAGTGGATGCGCAACTCGTCGACGGCGGCGTCGCCATCGACGAGCACACGGTGCTGTCTGTCGGGTCCGGTCCGCTGCGCGCGGCCGGCGCGGGAACCGTGTGGGCGGTGACGCGGGGGACGCCGCACGTGCAGGTGCAGAGCATCCAGTGATCGGGAGTGGCGCCGCGACGCGTGTGATCCCCGCCTCTTAGCGATTTCTGGGAACCGCAGCGCCAGAGTGTCCTGGTGCTGCGCAACAAAGTCCCCGAGGTGACCGCCCTGTTCTGGGTGGCCAAAGTGCTGACCACCGCAATGGGCGAGACGACCTCCGATTTCCTCGTGCACCGGATCGACCCTCCCGTGGCGGTCGCCGGGGCCGCCGTCGTGCTGGCCGTCGCCCTTGTGCTGCAGTTCGCGGTGCGCAGGTACATCTCGTGGGTGTATTGGTTCGCGGTGCTGATGGTGGCGGTATTCGGGACGATGGTCGCCGACGTCATCCACGTGCAGTTCGGGGTGCCGTACCTGGTGTCGACGACGGTGTTCCTGGTGGTCCTGGCCGCGGTGTTCGCGCTCTGGTACGCGACCCAGCGGACCCTCTCGGTGCACAGCATCAATACGCGGCCGCGGGAGTTCTTCTACTGGTGCGCCGTGCTCACGACGTTCGCGCTCGGCACCGCGGTCGGCGACCTCACCGCCGTCACCTTCGGGCTCGGCTACCTCGCATCCGGGGTCGTCTTCCTGGTGCTGTTCGCACTGCCGGGTGCCGCGTACCGGTGGTGGGGGCTCGGCGCCACGGCCGCGTTCTGGGCGTCGTATGTACTGACCAGGCCGTTCGGCGCATCCATCTCGGACTGGCTGGCGGTGTCGCACGCGCGCCACGGGCTGGGCCTCGGCACCGGCCAGGTGAGTCTGGCGCTGTTCGTCGCCATCATCGTGGTGGTCGGCATCAGCAGCGGCCGCACCCGGATGCGCGTCACTGGGCTAACCCATAGCAACCCCGCAGCCCCTCCCCAGGAGAACTAAGAATCCGGCAAGAATCAGCCGCGATCGTTAGAAGCATGGAGATCAGACCATGACCGCGATCGCGACACCGCCGGCGGCCGCTGCGGAGACGAGCCGTCCGGCCAGGCGCCACGGTTCGGTGACCGTGCGCGTCGTGCTGGCGGCGGGCCTCGTCGGCGTGCTCTGGCTGTGGTGGGTCGGCGTCCCGGCGGGCTTCACCGCAACGCCCGCCAGCCTCGCCACCACCGTCGGCGAGCTGAGCGGGCTGCTTGGCGCATACCTGGTCTGCGCCCAGGTGCTCCTGATCGCGCGAGTGCCGTGGTTCGAGCGGGCGGTCGGGCTCGACCGGCTGGTCTCGTGGCACCGGTCGCTCGGCGCATCCGTCGTCCTGCTCGTGATCACGCATGTCGTGTTCATGGTGCTCGGCACAGAGATCCTGTCGAAGACCATGCCGTGGGATGCGTTCGTCGCGATGCTGCGGGACTACCCGGACATGCTCACCGCCCTCGTCGGCACCATCGCGTTCCTCGCGGTCGGGCTGAGCAGCGCGCGGCTGGTGCGCGCGAAGCTGACGTACGAGGTCTGGTACTGGCTGCACCTGACCACCTACGTCGCGATCTTCCTCACCTTCCTGCACCAGCTGAGCGGAGGCACGCACTTCGTCGAGCAGCCGTTCGCGCGCATCCTGTGGATCGCGCTGTACCTGGGGACCGCCGCCGCCGTGCTCACCTGGCGTTTCGTCCTGCCGACAATGGATGCGTGGCGGCACAGGATGCGCGTCGCCGCCGTGGTGCCGGAGGGCGAGGGCATGTCGAGCGTCTGGCTCACCGGCAACCGGATGCACGAACTCGGCGTGCGCGGAGGCAACTTCCTGAACTTCCGCTTCCTCGCCTGGGGCCACTTGCTCACGGCGCACCCGTACTCGGTGTCGCGCCTGCCCACCGACGGGTATCTGCGGATCACGGTCGGGGCGCTCGGAGACCACTCGACGCGCCTGTCCGGGCTGAAGAAGGGCACGCTGGTGTTCGCGGAAGGCCCGTTCGGGCACTTCACCGCGGACAGGGCGACCAGGCCGCGCATCCTGCTGATCGCCGGTGGTGCGGGCATCGGGCCGATCAGGGCGCTCGCCGAAGAACTCGTGGCCCGCGGGGCGCAGCCGGTGGTGCTGTACCGGGCGCACTCGACGGCGCACCTGGCGCTGGCCGCCGAACTGCAGGCCATGCCGGGGGTCACGGTCGTGCCGGTGCCCGGCCGCCGCAGCGAACTCGGCTACGACCCGCTCGACGTCGAGCCGATGCAGCGGTTCATCCCTGCGCTGCGCGACTGGGAGGCGTTCATCTGCGGACCGCAGGGGATGGCCGACCGCGCAGAGCAGACCCTCCGAGAGCTCGGGATGCCCGGGCGCTTCATCCACCGAGAAGAACTGAGCATGTCATGAGCCAGAAGAAGTGGCGAGGAACCATCCTGTTCACGATCATCGTGGTGGTGATGGGCGGGACGATCGGCCTCAAGCTGTACGGGCTGGGGGAGACGCAGACCGCGACGACGGCGGCGGTGGCGGGGCGGACGAGCGCGGGTGCGAGCACGGGCACGGGCTCGTCGGGAACCACCGGCACCTCCACCACACCGTCCCCGTCCTCGTCCGCGACCTCCACGCCCGCGACCGCGCCCGCCTCCGCGACCAGAGTGGTCACCGGCAGCACCGTCGACACCCGCTACGGCCCCATCCAGTTGCAGGTCACCTTCTCCGGCACGACGATCACCGCGATCACCGCCCTGCAGACCCCCGATCAGGATGGCCGCAGCGTCTCCATCAACGAGCAGGCGGTGCCGATCCTCACCCAGGAGGCGCTGGCCTCGCAGTCGGCGTCCATCGACACGGTCTCCGGCGCCACGTACACGTCCGAGGGCTACATGCGGTCCCTGCAATCGGCGATCGACCAGCGGTGAGGTTCGTGGAGACGGTGATGGGCATCCCGATGTCCATCGACCTCCGGGATGCGGAGGACAACGCGGCGGCGGATGCTGCCACCGGGGCCTTCGCGGTGCTGAGGGGGGCGGACGAGCGGTTCAGCGTCTACCGTCCGGACTCCGAGGTGAGCGCGGCCAACCGTGGCGAGCATCCATCGTCCGCCTTCAGCGACGAGCTGACCGCCGTGATCGCGCTGGGCGAGAAGGCGGCGCGGGCGTCGGGCGGTGCGTTCCGCATCCGGAAGCCGGATGGGACGCTCGACCTCGACGGCGTCGTCAAGGGATGGGCGGCGGCGCGCGCGGCCGAGGCGTTGCGCAACCACGGGATGCGCCGGTTCTGTCTGAACGCGGGCGGCGACGTGGTGGTCGGCGACGCTCCGGATGCTGCGCCGGCCTGGAACGTCGGCGTGCGGGCACCGAGCGATCCCGACGCGGTCCTGGCCGTGCTCGCCGCGGAGAACGCCGCGGTTGCCACCTCCGGCGCGTACGAGCGCGGAGCCCACATCGTCGACGGTCGCACGGGCGCGCCCGCCGCGGGGTTGCTCAGCGCCACCGTCGTCGCGGGCGACCTCACCACCGCCGACATCCTCGCCACCGCGGTCTTCGCCCTGGGCCGCCCCGGCGTCGACTGGGCGATCGGGCACGGCGCCACCGGCGTGCTCGCACTCACCGACAGCGGGCAGCTCCTCGTCTCCGGCACCATCCACTTCGCGCGGCCGGCGGCATGACCGAGCCCGCGACCTATACTGCGACAGTGAGCGGGATGCCCCGGGTGCTGGTAGCCGAGGACGACGCGCGCCTTGCCGGGATGCTGACCGAACTCCTCACCTCGGAGGGCTACGAGGTCGTCGTCGCCACGGACGGCCAGCGCGCCCTCCACCTCGGCCTCACCGAGGAGGTCGACGTCGTCCTCCTCGACCGCGGGCTGCCCATCCTGGACGGACTGGATGTGCTCGGCCGCCTGCGCGACAACGGCGTCACCGTTCCCGTGCTCATCCTCTCCGCCCTCGGCAACGCCGCGCACAGGGTCGAGGGGCTGGACGGCGGAGCGGAGGACTACCTGGCCAAGCCGTTCGACATCGACGAACTGCTCGCGCGGCTGCGGGTGCTCAGGCGGAGGAGCACTTCCACCACCCCCGCTGTGCGGTTCCCGGGCGGGATGCTCGAGGCCGGCAACCGCACGGTCGTCACCCCCCAGGGTGACCGCGTCGTGCTCTCCGAACGCGAGTCCGCGCTGCTCGAACAGCTGGCGCGGCGGCCGACGCAGGTGTTCTCGCGCGCCGTGCTGCTGGACACCGTGTTCGCCGATGCGGACGACCCGGGAGTGGTCGACACCTACGTGCACCACCTGCGGAAGAAGTTCGGCCGCGACCTCATCGAGACGGTCCGCGGCCTCGGCTACCGGATGGGCTCGCTGTCGTGATGGGTGCAGCGTCGTGACCTCGCCCGAACGCACGGAGGCCCGCTCGGCGGCCACCAGGCTCGCACTCCAGTTCACAGCGACCATCCTGGTGCTGTTCGTGGTGCTCGGTGCCGTGGTCCTGCTGGTCGTGTCGGCGGGGCAGACCGAAGCGGCCAAGCGCACGCTGGCCGACGCCTCCCAAGTCGACTCGGTGCACGACGCTCCACGGAACCTCCTCGTCACGGTCATCTCGCCACAGGGCAGGGAGAGTTCGCCCGGGCTGCCGGACGGCCTGCCGGACGAAGCGGCGCTCGCGCGCGTGCAGGCAGGCGGCCCGGCAGAGACCTCCACCGTCGAGGCCGGAGGGCAGAGCTACCTCACCGTCACCGACATCCGCCGCGGGAAGGTGGTGCAGGTGTCGTACGGGCTGGGCGAGCAGGCGGAGGAGCTGGGCCGCCTCGTCGGGGCCCTCGTCATCTCGGGCGTCGTCGCCGTGGTGGCCGGCGCGTTCCTCGCCGTCTTCTTCGCGCGCCGCGCCATGCGGCCGCTCGCCGACGCCCTCGCCCTGCAACGCCGGTTCGTCGCCGACGCGAGTCACGAGCTGCGCACCCCGCTGACCCTGCTCAGCACGCGCGCCCAGCTGGTCCGCCGCCGGGCACGGGATGCGTCCCCCGCCGTCGACCAGGAGGTCAGGTCCGGCATCGACGAGATCGTCGACGACAGCAAGGCGCTCACGGAGATCGTCGAAGACCTGCTGATCGCGGCCGACCCCCGGCAGGCGGCGGAGGCGGAACGGGTGAACCTCGCGGTTGTCGCGGCCGCGGTGGCGCGGGCGGCGGAGGCGCGGGCCGCAGAACGCGACGTGGTGATCGAGGTCGGCGGCGCGGGGGAGTCCGCCGAGGTATCCGGGACCCCGGTGTCGCTGAGGAGGATGGTGGTGGCGCTGGTCGACAACGCCGTCGATCACGCCGCATCCCGAGTGGTCGTCGACGTCGGGCGCGCAGGAGGCGACGTGGTGCTCACCGTCAGCGACGACGGCCCCGGATTCGCGGACGGCGCCGACCGCCGCGTGTTCGAGCGGTTCGCGTCGACGCGCACCGCCGACAGGGCGGGCAGGCACTACGGCCTGGGTCTCGCCCTCGTCGCCGACGTCGTCTCCAGGCACGGCGGCACCGTCGCGGTGGCGAGCGACGGGAAGGACGGCGGCGCAATCGTCACCGTCCGGCTCCCGGCCGACCTCAGAACGCGAACACCTGGCCGAACACGATCACCAGGATGAGGAACACGCCCACGATCCCGCCGATCACGCCCAGGGTGCGCTTGGACAGCTTGGCGATGCCGAACCCGACGAGGAACGGCAGGGCGAGGCAGCCGAGCGCGAGGATCCACCAGAACGCCTGAAAGCCGAACTGAGACGCCGATTCGAGGCGTCCGCCGAACAGCTTCTGCGTCGCGGGATGCGTGGCGAACGCGATGCACGCGGACAGCGGGTACGCGATCAGCACGGCGACGATCAGCCCGGCGAAGGCGCCCCACGCGCCCCGACCGACACCGGCACTGATGTCGAGCGTCTCTTCCTTGTGGGGTCCCTGCCTGCTCTTGGTGCTCATGCGCACAGCATAGGGGTCGGCGTCGGCGGCCGGGAAGGGACCTCCTGGCGCAGAGCGCACGGCAGGATTAGGCTCCGAAATGTCAGCCGCTTCGTCGAAGGAGGCCGGACATGGCTCTCGGCTCACCTCTGCACCACCCGCACTGCCCGTTCACCGACGGGTTCTTCCACAACCACGACTTCGATTACGACCTCCGCGTCGTGCTCGGTCACGCGTTCTCCGGGGCGGCGGACACCGGTGAGGTGCTCGCCGCGGTGGAGTCCGTCGGGGAGCGGGACCACGAGGCCTGGTTCGCCGCGTGGCTGGCGCTCGGCTCGCGGCTGCGCGCCGCCGGGGACGATCAAGCGGCTGCCGGGAACGACATCAGCGCTTCGCGGTCGTACCTCCGCGCATCCACGTATCTGGGTGCGGCGCTGAACGCGGTCGCCTCTCTGCCGTCGTCCGATGCGCTGCTGCCGACGTTCCGCGAGCACCGTGCGGCCTGGGACCGTTTCGTCGACACGACTCCCGTCTCGATCCACCGGGTGAACATCCCGTACGAGGGCACGTCGCTTCCCGGATACTTCTTCCGGCCGTGGGGCACGGCGGGGTCGGGCCGGACGCTCATCATGAACAACGGCAGCGACGGCGCGATCAGTTCGATGTGGGCGAGCGGAGGCGCTGGAGCGTTGCAGCGCGGGTACAACGTGCTGATGTTCGACGGCCCGGGCCAGCAGTCGATGCTGTTCGAGCGCGGGATGCCGTTCCGTCACGACTGGGAGGCGGTGATCACCCCGGTGGTCGACTACCTCCTCGGCCGCGACGACGTCGACCGCGACAAGCTGGCGATCTGCGGCATCAGCCAGGGCGGTTACTGGGTGCCGAGGGCGCTCGCGTTCGAGCACCGCATCGCGGCCGCCGTCGTCGACCCCGGCGTCGTGGATGTGTCGACCTCGTGGACCGGCCACCTCCCCAAGAGCATGCTGAAGCTCCTGGCCGACGGCGAGAGCGAGAAGTTCGACCGCGACATGGAGCTCGCGATGAAGTTCTCCCCGGATCTCGCCCGCACGTGGGAGTTCCGGGCCAGACCGTACAGGAAGGACAGCTATTTCGAGACGGTCAAGGCGGTCCTCAACTACCGCCTGGACAACGTCGCGTCCTCCATCACCACGCCGCTGCTGATCACCGAACCGGAGGACGAGCAGTTCTGGCCTGGCCAGTCCCGCCGCCTCGCCGAGCTGACGCCCGGCGTCTCCACCGTCGTCCCGTTCACCGCGGACGAGGGCGCCAACTTCCACTGCGAGCCGCTCGCCCGCTCGCTGGTCGACCAGCGCATGTTCGACTGGCTGGATGCGCGACTCGGGTGACCCTGTGCCTCCCTACTCGAAGACCGGCGTCGTGAAGCGGCGCTCGTAGCGGCGGATGCATCCGGTGTCGCGCGCGTACTGGAAGGCCGCGATGCACTCGGGGTCCGACGCGGCGGCTGTGCGGTACTTCTCGTACTCGGCCAGCGAGGGGAACGTGAACAGCGCGAACGCCTCGTCGCTGTCCCCTTCGCTCGGCATGAAGTAGCCGTGGTGCTGTCCGCCCAGTTTCTCGACCAGCCGGATCCACCGCCTGCCGTACTCGGTGAACTCCTCGAGTTTGTCGGCGTCGATCTCGTAGCGCAGGTGAACGGTGATCATGCTCGGTCCTCTCGTCGGGCGTCGATGTCCAGGGTCATGAAGGCGCTGTTCGGGTCGTCCGTGTACGACCCGTACGGCCCGCACTCCACGAACCCGGCCTTGGCGTACAGCCGCCGGGCCGGCACGAAGAAGTCCATCGATCCGGTCTCCAGCGACACTCTCCGCACATCCCGTGCCCGAGCGTCGTCGAGCGCGTGGGCGAGCAGCGCTGCCGCGATCCCCTGCCCCCGCCGCTCCGGGTCGGTGCGCATGGATTTCAGTTCCTCGTGCCCCGGCTCGTCGAGCGTGGCGAGCGCGACGGTGCCCACCACGTCGTCGCCGTCGACCGCCGTCCACATCCGCACTCGCGGCAGCTGCAGCCCGGCCAGGTCGAGCGCGTGCTTGCTCTCCGGCGGCGCGGTCGGCTCGAGGTCGTCGAGGTGCGCCTGCAGGAACGCGAGCAGGGACGGTGAGGCGAAGTCGGCGCGGGTGATCGTGAGGGCGGCGGGCACGGGACGACGCTATCGCAGCGTGGCGGGGTGGATGCGCGCCGCTGCTCAGGGGCCTTGCGGCTCGGGGGCGTGGGTGTGCATCCTGACCCCGTCGTCGTTGAAGATGCTGATCACCTGCGCCGGCTTGCCGCCCGCTGCCGAGATGGCGTGCGGTGTGCGCGTGTCGAACTCGGCGGCCTCGCCGCGGGTGAGGGTGAGGTCCTGGTCCCCGAGCCGCAGTCGCAGTCGGCCGGCGAGCACGTAGATCCACTCGTATCCGTCGTGCACCCGCAGCTCGGGAAGCACGGCAACCGGCGGATACGTGATCTTGTACGTGTGCACGGGCGAGCTCTCCGGCGCGAGCGGAGCGATCACGAGCCCGTCGCGGCGGA
Organism: Leifsonia sp. NCR5; assembly: GCF_002105485.1. Classification (NCBI taxonomy): domain Bacteria; kingdom Bacillati; phylum Actinomycetota; class Actinomycetes; order Micrococcales; family Microbacteriaceae; genus Leifsonia; species Leifsonia sp. NCR5. The sequence goes on along the minus strand of NZ_NCSR01000003.1, from coordinate 121,096 downwards.
TCACCGGACGATGGATGCGCGGATCGCTCGCGTCGACACTGATCAGATCGTCGACCCGGATGCCCAGCTGCCTGGTCAGCGGCAGCAGCAGCTCGAGGCTCGCCTGCCGCTTGCCGGACTCCAGCCGGGACAGCGTGCTCGCCGACATCCCGGCGCGGGACGCGAGCTCATCCAGGGTCCAGCCGCGCGACCGCCGCACGATCCTGAGCCTCGCGCCCACCTGTGCCAGCTCGTCGCGCATCCACTGTCTCCCGTCTGTGCTGCCGTGGCCAGTCTTGCTGTTTCCGCAATCTGCCTTGCCATTCTCTCACTCGTGGTCTGGACTGTCGAGATGAACACTGCAGACACCCCCACCGTTCGGGATGCGATCATCATCGGCGGCAGCGCGGCCGGCCTCTCCGCCGCGCTCATGCTGGGCAGGGCGCGCCGCCGTGTGCTCGTCATCGACGCCGGCCTCCCGCGTAATCGTTTCGCCGATCACATGCACGGCGTCCTCGGCAACGACGGGACGCCGCCCTCGGAGTTCGTACGCACGGGCCGCGCGGAGGCCGCCGCATACGGGGTCGAATTCCTGGATGCCACCGTCGACAGCGTGACCGACAACGGCGCCACCGTCACGGTGACGCTCACCGACGGCCGCGAACTGCCGACGCGCGCCCTCGTCGTGGCGACGGGCATCACCGACGAGCTGCCCACCATCCCGGGCCTGGCGGAGCGCTGGGGCACGACCGTGCTGCACTGCCCGTACTGCCACGGCTGGGAGGTCCGCGACCGCCGCCTCGGCGTGCTGGCGACGTCGCCGATGGCCCTGCACCAAGCCAAGCTCGTGCGCCAGTGGAGCGACCACGTCACTTTCTTCTCCGCCGCCGCAGGCGAACTCGCCCCGGCCGACGAGGCCCGCCTGCGTGCGAGAGGCGTGATCGTCGTCACCTCCCCGATCGCGGAGGTGCTCGGCGACGGCCCACAGCTCACCGGTGTCCGCACCGCTGACGGAACGCTGACCCCCCTCGACGCCCTCTTCACCGCCGGAGCGCCCCGCCCGCACGACACCTTCCTGACCGGCCTCGCCCTGGCACGCACGGACTTCCCCGCCGACCTCGGCTCCTTCCTCGCCGTCGACCAGGCGGGCAAAACCAGCCACCCCCGCATCTGGGCAGCAGGCAACGTGACCAATCCGATGGCCACCGTCCCGATGGCCGTCGGCGCCGGAGCGCTAGCGGGCGGCGCGGTGAATGGCACGCTGGTGGAGGAGGACTTCGACGCGGCGGTCGGTGGATGTTGACCAAACCCACTAACGCGTGTTAGTGTCCCATCACGCCCGCAGCTAACGCGGGTTAGTTTCCGGAAAGGACCACCGCGATGACGCGCCCCGTGACCATGAGCGACCTCGCTCGAGCGTTGGGTGTCTCGCGATCCGCTGTCTCCTTTGCGTTGAACAACGAGAACCAGGTGTCCGAGGAGACTCGCCGCCGCGTCGTCGAAAAGGCGGCGGAGCTCGGCTACCGACCGAACGCCGGCGCTCGCGCCCTGGCCTCGCAGACGACCGGTCTCTACGGACTGGTCACGGACATCGTCACCACCCCGTTCGCCGGCGACTTGATCGCCGGTGCCCAGGAGACCTTCTGGCGGCACGGCAAGTCCCTGATCATCGCCGGGACGAACACGCCGGATCATCCCGACCGGCGTTCCGTCGAGATGATGCTCGAGCACCGCGTGGGCGGAGTCCTCTTCGCGACGACGTGGAACCGCACGATCAAGGTCCCCAGTGTGCTGAGCGGCGTCCCCATGGCGCTGGTGCACTGCTCGGACATCGACGGGCACTATCCCTCCGTCCTCCCCGACGAGGTCGCCGGCGGATACGAAGCCGGGTCTCTGCTTGCCGACAGTGGCCGGAAGAGGATCGCCATGATCAATCTTCCCGAGGGCCTCACGGCGGCGGAGGGCCGACGCGTCGGCTTCGAACGAGCGCTGAAAGACGCCGGCCTCGTCGTCGACCCCGCACTGATCGTCACCGGCGGCGCCGACGCGACCGACGGCTACCGGGCTGCTAAGCACCTACTGCAGCAGCCGCTCATCCCCGACGGGATCTTCTGCGCGAACGACCGCCTCGCGATGGGCGCCTACGACGCCATTCGCGAGGCCGGGCTGCGCATCCCCGAAGACATCGGGGTCGTCGGCTTCGACAACCAAGAACTCATCTCTAGCTTCCTTCGCCCCTCGCTGACCACCATCTCCCTCCCGTTCCGGGAGATGGGTCGGATCGGCGCCGAGCTCCTCATGCAGATGGAGCGCGGCGAGGAAGGCCCTCGCGAAACCGTCGTGGTCAACTGCCCGACCGTGATCCGAGAGTCCATCTAACACCGCAACACATCCCCCTTCAAAGACGAAAGGCAAGCAATGAAACCCACTCGCACGCGCCGCTTCTGGCGCGCGTTAGTTCTCGGCGTGGCCCTAGCCGTCGGAGTCTCCGGCGCACTCGCCGCGTGCTCGTCCACGGCGAACAAGGGGTCCTCGCAGACCCTCCGGATCGCGGCGATCGGCAACGCGTCGTTCGTCCGCAACTTCAATCCGTTCTCGCCCACCGCCCTCGGCATGACCACACACGCGGTCTACGAGTCGATGATCGTCACCAACCTGGCCAAGGGCAACGTCGTGCCGTGGCTGGCGAAGTCGTACGACTGGAGTTCCGACGGGCTCAGCCTGACCTTCCACCTCCAGCCGGACGCGACCTGGTCGGACGGCCAGAAGCTCACCGCGGAGGATGTCGTCTACACCTTCGGGCTGGCGCGCACGGTGCTCGGCCCGACCACGTTCGACTACGTGTCGGATGTTCAGGCCAAGGACCCCGCGACGGTCGTCTTCACTCTGAACCGGAAGTACACGCCGGGGCTCTACGAGCTCGGGCAGCAGGTGATTGTTCCCAAGCACGTCTGGGAATCGCAGAAGAACCCGTCGACCTGGCAGAACCCGGACCCGGTCGGCTCCGGCCCCTTCACCCAGGTGACGAACTTCTCGGCACAGTCGTTCGACCTGCTGCGCAACCCGCACTACTGGCAGAAGGACAAGGCGAAGTACTCCGGCATCCGGCTGATCGCATACTCGGGCAACGACGCGGCGAACATCGCCGGCATCAACGGGCAGCTCGACTGGGGCCTTGGCTACATCCAGGACGTCCAGAAGACCTACGTGGACAAGGACCCCAAGTACCGCGGCTACTGGTTCCCGCCGGTCGGCTCAACCATCGCCCTCACCCTGAACACCACCGTGGCTCCGTTCGACGATGCCAACGTGCGCAAGGCGATCAGTATGGCCATCGACCGCAACGAGGTCGTCAAGACCGGCATGAGCGGTTACGCCCACCCCGCCGACTGCACGGGCCTCAGCGATGCATACAAGTCCTGGCGCGATGCAAGCATCGCCGACAACTGCACCTGGACCAAGAAGGACGTCGCTGCCGCCAACAAGCTGCTCGACGACTCCGGCTACCCCAAGGGCTCGAACGGCATCCGCACCGACAAGGCAGGCAAGCCGATCAGCTTCACCATCGGCGTCGGTTCGGCCTCGACCGACTGGATCTCGGTCGCCCAGGTCATCTCCCGCAACCTGAAGCAGATCGGCGTGGACGCCAAGCTGAACGTCAAGGACTGGTCGCAGATCAACACCGCACTGTTCGGCGGTACGTTCACCGGCAACATCGCCTGGAGCCAGGCGGGCGTGACGCCGTTCGAGTACTACCGCAGCGCCATGTCCTGCCAGACGGTCAAGCCGGTCGGCGAGCAGACCTCGCAGAACTTCCAGCGCTACTGCAGCAAGGAAGCCGACGAGCTGCTCAACCAGTTCGCGGCCGCCACCTCGGAGAGCGAGCAGCACTCGATCATGAACAAGCTGCAGGCCCTCTACAACCAGCTGGCCCCGACCGTTCCACTGTTCCCGGGCCCCGACTGGGGGATCTACAACAGCAAGAACTTCACCGGCTGGCCCAGCGAGAAGAACCCGTACGCGACGCTCTCCCCGGGTGAGTCGAGCACCGTTCTCGTGCTGACCACCGTGAAGCCGCGCGGCTGAACACCCGGAGTGCCGCGGTCGGCCCCCCACCGGCCGCGGCACCCTCCCCCTTCGCCCATATCGAAACAGAGAGACAACGATGACCCGCTTCTACAAGCCCGTCGGCGCCCGACTCGGAGACACCATCCCCTTCTACTGGGACGGCGTGTACCACGTCTTCTTCCTCAAGCGCTTCGCCGACGACACCCACGACCGGGTAGAAACGGACTGGTGCCACATCTCCACCACCGACTTCGTCGACTTCGTCGACCACGGGGTCGCCATCCCGAAGGGCGGCGTCAGTGACCCCGACTTCTCCGCCGCCACGGGCAGCGTCATCCGCGTCGGCGACGAATTCCACGCCTACTACACCGGGTTCCGAAAGTGGGACGGCACGAGCGCTGGACGGCACCAGACGGTTCTTCGCGCCCGCAGCACCGACCTGATCACGTGGACCAAGGACCCGGAGTTCGCGTTGGTGTCAGATGAGGACCACTACAACGCTGACGAATGGCGCGACCCGTTCGTGTTCTTCAACACCGAACGGCAGCGCTACCAGATGCTGGTCGCCGGTCAGACCCTCACCGGGCCTGTCCTGCGCCGCGGCGCCACTGTGCTCGCAGAATCCGAGACCACCGACGAATGGACCATCAGCCCTGAGCCGTTCTGGGCTCCGGGCATCTACTCCATGCACGAGTGCCCCGACCTGTTCCGCATGGGCGACTGGTGGTACCTCGTCTACTCCACACTCACCGACCGCACCGTCACCCGCTACCGCATGAGCCGCACACTCGACGGCCCGTGGATCAGCCCCGCCGACGACGAGCTCGATGGGCTCGGGCTCTACGCGGCCAAGACGATCTCCGACGGAGCCAACCGCTACCTCGTCGGGTGGGCGACCAATAACACCGCCGGTCAAGACGGAGCCGGGTGGCTCTGGGGCGGCAACCTCGTCGTCCACGAACTCGTCCAGCAGGACGACGGACGGCTCCTCGTGAAGCAGCCAGAGATCAGCCGCGCCGTGCTCGAGAGCCGGGCGCAGTCACGGACCCCGCTGCCTGCGAAGCAGGTCGGTTCGGCGAACGGGTTCGCGACCAGCACGATCGCCTGGCTGCCTCACGCCGGGATGATCGACATCGCCCTCACCGCCGAGCCCGAGACGAAGGCCTTCGGCATCGAGTTGCGCACTACACCGGAACGAGACCACGGCTACTCCGTCACCTTCGAACCGCCGCTCTCCCGAATCCTGGTCGACCGCCTCGACCGTTTCGGCGCCGATCGCCCATACGACGTCCGCCCATACACCGGCGGCTCGAAAGTGCAGCTGCGCATCGAGACGCAGGGTGAGCTCTACGTCATCTACATCAACGACGAGCAGGCGATCACGCTCCGCGGCTACGACCGCACCGGAACCGAGTTCGGTGTCTTCGCCACCGAAGGCGAAGTGGCCGTTTCCGACGCGGAGCTGACCGTCATCCAGCAGGACGAGGAGGTCCAGCGATGAACAACGACTGGGTCAATGACATCCAGGAGCGGATCAAGCGTGGCGAGCAGTCCGCGTCGATCACCGCCGAGAACCCCACCGGCGCACGTGGCGCCGGTGGGCAGACATCCTCCCCGCTTGGTCCCGGTCGCAAAGGACGTCCGTGCATCACCCTTCCCGCCGGGGAGACCACCGAGCTCGCGAACATCGACGGAGCGGGCACCATCCGCCACATCTGGATGACCGTCGCCACCCACACAGAGGCCGTCGGATTCGTCCTCCGGGACCTCGTGCTGCGGATGTACTGGGACGGATCGGAGACCCCCTCCGTCGAAGTCCCGCTCGGCGACTTCTTCTGCAACGGCAACGGCGAGCGCGCCCTGGTCACGTCCGACCTGGTCGTCGTCGCACCGACCGGCGGCATGAACGCGTACTTCACCATGCCCTTCCGCGATGGCGCCAGGATCACGATCGAGAACCAGCACCCGGTGGATGTGGGCGGTCTGTTCTACCAGATCGACTACCTCAGCAGCCCGGACCCCGAAACGGTCGCCGACCTGCGCTTCCACGCCACCTGGCGCCGCGAGAACCCCACCACGATCGGGGAGGACTTCACCATCCTCGACACCGTCCACGGCCGCGGCGCCTTCCTCGGCACCTATCTGAACATCGTCGCCCTCGAGCGGTACTGGTACGGCGAGGGCGAGGTGAAGTTCTTCATCGACGGAGACGCCGAGTACCCGACCATCTGTGGCACCGGCACCGAGGACTACTTCGGCGGCGCCTGGGCGTTCCAGGACCGGCTCTCCTCAGAGTCGGAGCCCGAGGTTCTGACATTCTCGGCTCCGTACTGCGGCTACCCCACCTATTCGACCAACGACACCTCGCAGCAGGCGGTCTACTCCACCGCGATGGCGCCCGTGCACGGGATGTACCGCTGGCACGTGCAGGACCCGATCCTGTTCAGCGAGAACCTCCGTGTGACCGCCCAGCAGATCGGCCAGGTCGGCACGGACATCGTCGAGCGCTCCGACGACGTCGCGGCCGTCGCCTATTGGTATCAGACGCCGCTCGCCACCGACCGCACCCCCATCGCCTCGAGAGAACTGAGGAGGCCGCGATGATCTTCGTGCTCCGCCGATTGGGCTACTACCTGATCGCCTTCTGGGCGTCTCTGACGCTGAACTTCCTGTTGCCCCGACTGATGCCGGGCGACCCGGTCGGCAGGATGCTCTCCTCCATGAAGGGCACCCTCGACGACTCCCAGGTCGCCGGCTACCGGCACCTGTTCGGCCTCGACAACACACCGGTCTGGCAGCAGTACTTCCGCTACATCGGCGACGTCTTCACCGGCAACCTGGGCATCTCGATCTCCACGTTCCCCACCCCGGTGAGCACCGTCATCGGATCGCAGATCGGCTGGACCATCCTCCTGGGCGGCACAGCGCTGATCATCGCGGTGGTCCTCGGCAACCTGCTCGGCGTGTTCGCCGCGTGGCGACGCGGTGGCGCCCTCGACTCGCTGCTGCCGCCGATCTTGGTCTTCGTCGGCTCGTTCCCGTACTTCTTCGTCGCCATGGCGGCGCTCTACATCTTCGGCGCAGCCCTCGGCTGGTTCCCGATCGGGCAGGCGTTCACCCTCGGCACCACCCCCAGCTTCTCGTGGGACTTCATCGGAGATGTCCTCTACCATCTCGTGCTGCCGGCGGCGACCATCGTCATCGTCACCATCGGCGGGTGGATGCTCGGCATGCGCAACACCATGATCGCGACCGCCGCCGAGGACTACATCACCATGGCCCGTGCCAAGGGCCTCAAGGAAGGCCGGATCATGTTCCGGTACGCGGCCCGCAACGCGATGCTCCCCTCGGTCACCTCCTTCGGCATGTCGATCGGCTTCGTCGTCGGCGGCGCCCTTCTCACCGAGGTCGTCTTCGCCTACCCCGGCATCGGCTACCAGCTGCTCACCGCCGTCCAAGCGCTGGACTACCCGCTCATGCAAGGCATCTTCCTCAGCATCACGGCCGCCGTCCTCGTGGCCAACTTCCTAGTCGACATCGTGTACGTCCGGCTCGACCCGCGCGTGCGAGTGAGGTGAGATCATGACCATCCCTGACCAGCTCCAACCCCTCATCGACGAGGAGATCTCGGAGTCCGAGACCAGCCGGGACGCCCCGGCGGCCCAGCGTCGTCGCGGCAGCCTGGTGCACCGGCTCCTGCGGGACAAAAAGGCGATCTTCGGCGCCGTCGTCATCCTGATCTTCGTCCTCCTCGCCCTGCTCGCACCGGTGCTCTTCCCCGGCGATCCGACCAACCCTGTCGCGAGCGGGTCCAACCCGCCGTCACCCCAGTACCTGCTCGGGACCACGGCCAAAGGCGAAGACGTCCTGGCACTGACCTTGTGGGGATCTCGCAGCTCCCTGGCGATCGGATTCGCAGTCGGACTCGTGGCGACCCTGGTCGGCCTGATCGTCGGTCTCGCTTCTGCCTACTTCGGCAAGGCCGTCGACGACGTCCTCTCGGTGGTCACCAACATCTTCCTGCTGATCCCCGGCCTGCCTCTCCTGATCATCCTCGCCGCGTTCCTCCCACCCGGCCCCGGGACGATCGTCCTGGTCCTGGTCGTCACCGGCTGGGCAGGCTCCGCCCGCGTCATCCGGTCCCAGGCCTTGTCCCTCCGCGGTAAGGACTTCATCGACGCCGCCATCGTCACCGGCGAACGACCCGGCTACGTCATGTTCCGAGAGATCCTCCCCAACATGGCCTCCGTGGTGATGAGCACCTTCCTCGCCTGCGTCATCTTCGGCATCGGAGCCCAGGCCGGCCTCGAGTTCCTCGGGCTCGGCGACCTCGCCTCCGTCAGCTGGGGCACCGACCTCTACTGGGCGAACAACGAAGGCGCTCTCATCACCGGCGCCTGGTGGACCTTCGTCCCGGCCGGTACCTGCATCGCCCTCGTGGCGTTCGCGCTGGCGATGATGAACTACGCCGTCGACCAGATCACCAACCCCCGCCTCGCGCGACACAAGAAGGCGAAGAAGGCATGACCACCCAACACGACGGCGTCATCCTCGACGTCCAGAACCTCTCCATCGCCTACGACACCGACGACGGCCAATTCCTCGCTGTCGACGACGTCTCGTTCACCATCGGACGCGGTGAGACCTTCGGCCTCGCAGGCGAGTCCGGCAGCGGCAAGTCCACCATCGCCAATGCCATCCTCGGGCTGCTCGCCGGAGGCAGGGTCACCTCCGGCCGCATCCTGTTCGAGGGCACCGACGTGTCCACGCTGACCGGTGAGAACCTGCGCAACTTCCGCTGGAAGAGTGTGTCGATGGTGTTCCAGAGCGCCATGAATGCTCTCAACCCGGTCATGACCATCGGCGACCAGATCGTCGACGTGTTCACCACCCACACCGACCTCTCCCGCAGCCAGGCCAAAGCCAAAGCCCGCGAGCTGCTGACGCTGGTCGGGATCGACCAGAGCCGGATCAACGCATTCCCGCACCAGCTCTCCGGCGGCATGAGACAGCGCGCCGTCATCGCCACCGCGCTGGCGCTCAACCCAGCGCTGCTGATCATGGACGAGCCAACGACCGCGCTCGATGTCGTGGTCCAGCAGGAGATCATCCAGGAGATCCAGGATCTCCAGGCGAAGCTCGGATTCGCCATCCTGTTCATCACGCATGACCTCTCCCTCATGGTCGAAGTCACCAAGAACCTGGGCGTGATGCGCACAGGCCGACTGTTGGAGATCGGCCCATCGCGGACGGTGTACCGCGACCCGCAGCACCCGTACACGCAGCAACTCATCGCCGCCTTCCCTCCCGTCAGCCGCGGCACCGCCGAGCACAATCCGGCGCGGGGGCCCGAAAGCGGAGACGATCGCGATGTCGTGATCTCGGTGCGTGGGCTCTCCAAGAGCTTCCACCAGGGCGGCCTGTTCTCGCGCAGCGAGAACGTCGCCGTGAACGACGTCAACTTCGACCTCCATACGGGAGAGATCCTCGCCCTCGTCGGTGAATCGGGCAGCGGCAAGAGCACAGTCGCCCGAATGCTGGCACGGCTGGAATCGCCGAGTGCCGGCTCGATCCTGCTCGACGGGACCGACATCCTGCAGTCCGAGCCCAAGCGCGCATCCCGCCGCTACCGCGGCGCGGTCCAGATGGTGTTCCAGGACCCTTTCGGCTCCCTCAACCCCTCCCATCGCATCCGCCACTTCCTGGAGAGGGCCGTCCTGATCCACTCCGGACGGAAGCCGCGCAAGGACATGGACGCCGTACTGGCCGACCTGATGACCTCCGTCGAACTGGATCCCGCGTTCCTCGACCGCTACCCGCACGAACTCTCCGGTGGCCAGCGACAGCGCGTCTCGCTCGCCCGTGCCCTGGCCGCGGAACCGCAGGTGATCCTTGCCGACGAGCCCACCTCGATGCTCGATGTCTCCGTGCGGATGGGGGTGCTGCAGCTGATGAAGAAGCTCCGCGACGAGCGCGGCATCTCCATCCTCTACATCACCCACGACCTCGCATCGGCCCGCTTCATCGCCGACACCACGATCGTCATGCTGCGCGGATCCTTCGTCGAGGGAGGCGCGAGCGGCGTCGTGATGGACAACCCCATCCACCCGTACACCCAGCTTCTGGTCTCCGCGGCCCCCGACCCAGAACGCACCACCCGGTACGAGAAGGACGAGCGCGCGCAGACGCGCGCGACCATCGCTGAGCTCATCGCCAACCGCACGCCCACGGCGTGGGTGAAGGCCGTGAAGACCAGCCCCGACCTCGACCGCACCCGAATCAGCGCCGACCACTGGGTTGCCACCAGCGACCTTCCGGCCACCCAGACCACCTCAGGAGCAACCACGTGACCGACAGCGCCCTCGTGCCCCGCCGCCTCGCATACGACAACGACCCCGCCCGACCGCGCTTCCACTTCGGCGCGCCGACCGGCTGGCTGAACGACCCGAACGGGCTCTCTCAGTGGGAGGGCGCCTACCACCTCTTCTATCAGTTCAATCCCGATGCGCCTCGCCACGCGAACATCCTGTGGGGGCACGCCACCAGCACAGACTTGGTGAACTGGCAGGACCGGCCGATCGCGTTGACCCCCGACGCCGACGGCCCCGACCGCGACGGATGCTGGTCGGGCGTCCTGGTCGACGACGACGGCGTGCCGACCATTGTCTACTCCGGTCACGCCGGCGACGTCCAGCTGCCCTGTCTCGCCATCGGCGACAGCACCCTCGACACGTGGACGAAGGACCCGGCCAATCCGGTGCTCTCCGGCCCCCCTGTCGGGACCGACGTCACCGCCTTCCGGGATCACTGCGTGTGGAGGGAGGGAGACACGTGGTTCCAGCTGATCGGCAGCGGATTCCGCGGCATCGGTGGTGCGGCGCTGCTCTACGAATCGCTGGATCTGCGAAGTTGGACCTATCGCGGCCCGATCCTGGTCGGCAGCGCCTCCGACGCCGAGCCCCTGTGGACCGGCACCATGTGGGAATGCGTCGACCTGTTCGAGCTCGACGGCACCCACATCCTCGTCGTGTCCGTCTGGGACGAAGGCGACACCCACTATCCCATCTACTTCACCGGCAACTACGCCGACGGCGTGTTCACTCCTCAGGAGGCGCGCCCCCTCGACCTCGGGCTGCGCCACTTCTATGCACCTCAGAGCTTCCGCGACGAGAGCGGCCGCCGCATCATCATGGGCTGGATGCAGGAGGGCCGCGACGACCGGCAGACCGGCGAGGCCGGATGGTCCGGAGTCCTCAGCGTCGCCCGCGTGCTCAGCCTGACCCCCTCCGGGAGGCTGCACCACGCTCCGGTCCCCGAGCTCACCGTGATCCGAGCTGCGCACACGAGCGTCGCCGCACAGTCTCTGACCGCCGGTCAGGACATGGTGCTGGATGCCGCCGGAGCCGCCGACCTGGAGCTGGAACTCGCCGTCGAGCCCGGGACCATCGTGCAGGTCGACCTGCTCCGTAGCCCCGATGGCGCCGAGGTCACCAGCCTCACCATCGACGTCGACCGCCGGACGATCGCCCTGGACCGCAGCCGGAGTTCACTCACCCCGACGGACAGCACGCCTCTCGGCGGAGAGATCGAGATCGAAGACGGCGAGCTTCACCTGCGCATCCTGATCGACCGGTCCGCCCTGGAGATCTTCGCCAACGGCACTCCCCTCGCCGCTCGGGTGTACCCCACTCGCCACGATGCCACCGGGATCCGGCTCGCCGGCGTCCGGGGTGACACGCTCGTCCGGCGGTTCGACTTCTGGGAGATGGCGCCAGCCGCCTCCCACAGCGCCGCCTCCCTCTCCCTCACCACCGAACGCTGAATCGAGAAGCCATGCGCTATCGCACACTCGGCACCTCCGGAACCGTCGTCTCCGAACTCGCACTCGGCACGATGACTTTCGGCGCCGAAACCGACGAAACCGAGTCTTGCGCCATCCTGGATCGCTACGTCGACGGGGGTGGCACGTTCGTCGACACCGCCGATGTGTACGCCGGAGGCCGCAGCGAGGAGATCATCGGCCGCTGGATGAAGGCGGAGGCGGCACGGGCAGACCGGGTCGTCCTCACCTCCAAGGCACGATTCCCCACCAGCGATGACCCGAACGACGTCGGAGTGTCGCGACGACACCTCGCGCGCGCACTCGATGCCTCGCTCCGACGCCTCGGCGTCGATCACATCGACCTCTACCAGCTCCACGCCTGGGAACAGGTCACCCCCATTGAGGAGAGCCTGCGCTTCCTCGACGACGCCATCCGTGCCGGGAAGATCGGGTACTACGGGTTCTCCAACTACACCGGCTGGCAGATCGCCACAGCCGCGGGAGTGGCGGCCCGCCACGGCTGGGCACCACCTGTCACCCTCCAACCTCAGTACAACCTCCTCTCGCGCGGCATCGAGCTGGAGATCGTGGACGCGGCCTCGGAAACCGGCCTCGGAATCCTTCCCTGGTCGCCGCTGGCCGGAGGCTGGCTCACCGGCAAGTACCAGCGCGGCGTCCTCCCCACGACCGGCAACCGGTACGCCAAGCCGCAGGACCAGGCGGCCCGCGAGGAACGTGACCGCGACGACCGGGTGTGGGAGATCCTCGACGTCCTCGCGCGCGTCGCTGACTCACATTCAGCCACCCAGGGGCAGATCGCACTCGCCTGGCTTCTCAGCAGGCCCATCGTTACCTCCGTCATCCTCGGTGCCCGCACTCTCGACCAGCTGACGCAGAACCTCCCGGCATCCGAAATCGAGCTGAGCGACACCGAACGGGAAGAACTCGACCGCGTCAGCGCGCCGCGGTTCGACGAGTACCCGTACAGTGGCTGGGCTCGGCAGGACCGGCACCGGCCGCTCGAGGGAGGGCGGTGACCGCCGCGCCCGCGTCCGCCGCTGCGGACGTCCTCGTCATCGGCGAAAGCGTCATGGACATCATCCTGACCCGGGACGAGGAGCTTCATCGTCCCGGCGGCAGCCCGATGAATGTCGCCGTCGGTCTCGCCAAGCTCGGAAACCGTGTCGAACTCCTCACCAACCTCGGAGCTGACCCCGCCGGTCATGCCATCACGCGGCACCTCGAACTGGCCGGTGTCCGTGTTCTGGACGATTCGTACACCGCCGATCCCACCTCCCGCGCCCGCGCCACCCTCGCAGCCGATGGCTCCGCCACCTACGACTTCGACATCGTCTGGCGGCTGCCGGAGACCAGCCTGCGACCGCAGCGCGTCATCCACACCGGCTCGATCGGCGCCATCTTGGAGCCCGGTGCACACCGCGTCCATCGGATCATCGAGAGCCAGCCCCAGGCTCTCATCAGCTTCGACCCGAACATCCGCCCCGGCATCATGGGAACCCCCGACAAGGTCCGCCGGATGGTCGAGGCGACGAGCGCCGTCGCCCACGTCGTCAAGATGAGCGAAGAGGACGCCGAGTGGCTCTACCCCGGCGCTGGCGCTGACGTCGTCTGCCGCGCACTCATCGCCGCCGGCGCACGGCTCGCGATCGTCACCCTGGGCGCGGACGGCAGCATCGTTCACACCCCCGACTTCGCGCTGCGGCTCCCTGCGTTCTCCGCGGTCGTGGCCGACACCGTCGGCGCGGGCGACTCCTTCACCTCCGCGTTGCTGGCCGGGATCATCCGCCGCGACCTCGTCGACACGCTTCGCGAGGCAAGACTCGGCCGAGGAGAGGCGACCGATCTGGCGACGGAGGCAATGGCAGCCGCAGCCATCACGGTGAGCCGGACGGGCGCGAATCCGCCTACCATCGGGGAATTGGAGGCTTATCTCACCGAAGCTGGGAACCACACAGCCGACATCGAGCGCTGAGCACCAGCTCCGCGCTCGGCAACGAAGGCCCACAGCGCTCAAGAAGTGAAAGACAGAGCGAGTGACGGGAATCGAACCCGCGCTATCAGCTTGGGAAGCTGAAGTTCTACCATTGAACTACACTCGCATGGCCTGGAATCCCAGATAAACACTGGGAAGTGAGGCTACGGCCCAGACTACCCGGTCAGTGGTTTTTGGCCAAACTCACCGTTTACTCCCCGCTTTGGGATTTATGCGCGCGGCTGGTCGCCCTCACCGATACGGGGGACGCGGCCTATTGCGGAGTTCTGCGATGCTGATGGGGGCGAAAGCCTTCGCGATTCATACGAGCTGAGGCCGCCGGGCAGCAAGCCGGTCGCCATTGGTCCGGCGGCGCTGGCCTCACCCGGTGGTTGCGCGCAGGATGTCGGCGGGCGCAAGCCAGCCCACGAGGGCGTCGCCGGAGACAACGGGCGCCCCGTCGGTCGCGCCGGCTTCGACGACGCGGTCCAGGACGTCGGCGACGTGGTCGTCGGCGGATACCGTCGACGCGACCTCCATCAGTTCCTCGACGCGGCGATCGGTCGCTGCGTCGTCGGTGCGGACGGCTTCGGTCGCATCGGCCGAGGTGAGGATTCCGACGAAATGGCCGTCGCGATTCACCACCGGGGCGGCTCGGAGGCGCGAGTCCGCGAGCCACGCGATCGCTTCGCGCGCATCCGCGTCGGCCGTGACCGTGGGCGGGGCCGCCGACATCACCGAAGCGACCGTGACGCCCTGGAGTGCCGGAACGGCAGGTGCGGACAGGTCGACTCCTCGACGGCTGAGCTTCCGCGTGTAGATGGTGTCGCGACTGAGCAGCCGCGAGATGCCGGTGGCGACGATGACGGCGAGCAGCAGGGGCAGGATGATCGTGTACTCGCCGGTCAGCTCGAAGAGGATGATCCCGGCCGTAATGGGCGCGCGGGTCGCCCCGGCGAACACGGCGGCCATTCCGACCAGGGCGAATGTCCCGGCCTGCCCGGAGAGACCGGGGATCACCAAACCGATCGCCTCTCCCGCAGCAGCACCGAACGCTGCGCCGATGACGAGGCTGGGCGCGAAGACTCCGCCGGAGCCGCCGATCCCGATGGTGAGGCTGGTCGCGGCCATCTTGGCGACGACGAGCAGCAGCAGGAACGCGATGGTGTACTTCCCCGCGACACTCGCTTCGAGCACCGGGTATCCGACACCGTACAGCTGCGGCATCGCGAACAGCAGCAGGCCGAGGAGGAGGCCGCCGACGGCAGGGCGCAGCCACTCGGGTCCACGCCAGGCCCAATCGCAGACATCTTCGATCAGATAGAGGATCTTGCTGAACAGCACCCCGACCGCGCCGGCGAGCAGCCCGAGGCCGGCGAAGAGAAGGTATTCGCTCGGCTGGCTGACTCGGAAGGCGGGCAGGACGAGGAAGGGGTGGTCGCCGAGGATCGCCCGTCCGACGACGGACGCGGTGATGGAGGAGAGCATCACGGCGGCGAAGGAGCGGGTGGCGAAGTCGCGGAGGATCAGCTCGAGGGCGAAGAAGACGCCGGCGATGGGCGCGTTGAACGCGGCGGCGATACCGCCGGCCGCACCGCAGGCGACGAGGGTGCGCAAC
Organism: Leifsonia sp. NCR5; assembly: GCF_002105485.1. Taxonomy (NCBI): domain Bacteria; kingdom Bacillati; phylum Actinomycetota; class Actinomycetes; order Micrococcales; family Microbacteriaceae; genus Leifsonia; species Leifsonia sp. NCR5. The sequence continues at coordinate 105,616 of NZ_NCSR01000003.1, read as the reverse complement.
TGGGACTCCGACATGCGGGCGATCCGCCCGAGGGTGGAGCCGAGAGCGGAGCCGATCTGCACGATCGGCCCTTCGCGTCCGACCGAACCGCCGGAACCGATGGTGATCGCGGAGGCGAGCGCTTTGACGACCGCGACGCGTCCAGGGATATGGCCGCCGCGTCGTGCCACGGCGTACATCACCTCGGGCACGCCGTGTCCACGGGCCTCCCGGGCGAAGCGGTGCACGAGCGGGCCGTAGATCAGGCCGCCGATGGCGGGGGCGAGGATGACGAACGCGCCGCCGAGCCAGGGCACCCACGGGTTCGCGGGATGCCCGGTGGTGGCGGAGTAGTCGGTCGTGCCGGTGAAGATCAAGGTGGCAGTCTGCACGAGCCAACGGAAGACGACGGCGGCGAGCCCGGCGCCGGCTCCGACCACGACCGCTGCCGCGATCAAGGGTGCGGGCGTCGCGAGGACGCGCCGCCACCAGTGCGTCATGCTGTCACGTGAGCCGTCGACGATTCCACGGATGCTCGTGGTGCTGGCGGACACTGAATTCCAATCGTGTAGAGATGCAACTGTTGCACAAGTGCATCAAAAGCGTAACACTGGAGGCACCATGCAGAATCACGGATTCCCCCACGAGGCCACCGAGGCGACGTTGCGCGCGTCCCGGGCGTTGCTGGGAATCGTCGCCCGGTCCGTGTCCGATGCGCTGGAGCAGGTGACACTGCCGCAGTTCCGCGTGCTCGTCGTGCTCTCCGGCTCCGGCGCGATGAGGATGGGGGCGCTCGCGGCACGGGTCGGGGCCGTGCCGTCGACATTCAGCCGCACGATCGACCGGATGGTGGACGGCGGCTGGGTGCTCCGGCAGGAGAGCCCGCAGAGCAGGCGGGAGATCTTGGTCGATCTCACGGACGATGGCCGCCGGCTCGTGGATCAGGTCACCGAGCGGCGTCGCCGTCAGGTGGCCTCCGTGCTGACGTCGCTCACCGGCGAGGAGCAGCAACAGATCATCGACGCCATGGAGGTCTTCTCCACTGCTGCGGGGGAGCCGACTCCGGAGGACTTGCTGACGCTGGGCCTCTGACCCTGGCCGTGTGGGGACGCGGCCTTCACCCACCAGAAAAGAGATGCGATGGCGGATCCGGATACGGATACGGCCGTAACGCAGGCGAGCGTTCAGAACTCCCTACGTCCGGCCGCTCGATGGAGCGCGGCCCGGGGCTCTACCCGGATCCGGTGTGGTTCGAGGTCGACGATTCCGGTGACCTTCAGGAGGTCGGCGATGAATACGCCTGAGACGAGTAGCGGTCCACGCGCTGTGCTGACCGGTGCCGACATTCTGGGCGCCGCTGCCGCTGCCTTCCTGGTCTTCGGCCCGATCTCGGCGGCGTCGCCGGCACGGGCGTGGCTGGTGGTGGCGTTCTCACTGGTGTATGTGCTGCGGGTGCTCGTCACCACGTATGTGACCGTGCAACGTCCGGTGACCTACGCGGAGGCCGGGCTGGTGGGTGGCTGGATGTTCGTCATCCACGCCACGATGGGGTTCGTCGCCGCGCACGTGAGCGCCGTTCTGGACGGCTGGACAGTGTTGGGCGTCGTCCTCTACGTGTTCGGGTCCTGGATGAACAGCTACTCCGAACTGCAGCGGCGGGCGTGGAAAGCGCGTCCGGAGAACGCCGGGCACCTGTACACACGGGGGCTATTCCGCTGGTGCCGCCACCCCAACTATCTGGGCGACACTCTACTGTTCACTGGTTTCGCGGCTGTCACCGGCTCGTGGGTCGCCTTGATGATCCCGGCGATCATGGCCGCCGGTTTCGTTTTCGCGGCGATCCCAGCTTTGGACCGACGGCTGCAGGAACACTACGGCGAGGAGTTTAGCGCCTGGGCGGCGAAGACGAGGCGGTATATCCCGCTCGTGTGGTGAGGGTAAGGCGGCGAGGAGGTCGTCATGAAGGTGTTGATCGTTGGAGCCGGGATCGCCGGCCCGACATTGGCGTACTGGTTGCGGCGCAGCGGGCACGATCCGGTGCTGCTGGAGTCTGCGCCCGAGTTGCGCCGTGGCGGATACTTGGTCGATTTCTGGGGTGCTGGGTTCGAGGTCGCCGACCGGATGGGCATCGCGGACCGTGTCCAGGCGGCGGGGTACCGGATGCGGGAGGTGCGCGAGGTCGACGAGCGCGGGCGCCGGATCCTGTCGCTGGACCCGGTGAAGCTGATCGGCAGGCACGGGGCCCGTTATGTGAGCGTCGGCCGTTCGGATCTGTCCAGGATCATCGTCGACGCGCTGCCGGACGACGTCCAACAGGTGTTCGGCGACACGGTCGAGGAGCTCCGCGACGAGGGTGACCATGTCGCGGTGCGACTTGCCCACGGCGGCGATCAGCATTTCGACCTGGTGGTCGGCGCCGACGGGCTGCACTCTGCTGTTCGGCGCCTGGCGTTCGGACCCGAGTCGGAGTTCGAGCGCGGTCTGGGCATCGCCGTGGCGGTGTTCGACGTCGCCGGCTACCGGCCGCGGGACGAATTGGTCGCAGTCATGCGCACTCAGGTCGGCGCGCAGACACTGCGGCTGAGTCTGGACGACGACGTGTCGATGTTCGTCTTCACGTTCCGTCACGAGGGTCCGATCCCACTCGATGATGTCGACGCCCAGAAGGCGCTGCTCCGTGACCGGCTGGGCGGGCTCGGCTGGGAGGTGCCCTCGATCCTCGCGACCCTGCCGCGGGCGCGCACGTTCTACTTCGACTCCGCCAGCCAGATCCGGATGCCGTCGTGGAGTCGCGGAAGGATCGTCCTGGTCGGTGATGCCGCCGCCGCGCCATCGCTGTTGGCCGGGCAGGGCACGGCGTTGGCGATGATCGAGGCGTACGTGCTGGCGGCCGAACTGCATGCGGCCGGGGGCGACCACGCCACGGCCTTCGCGGCATACCAGGAGCGGCTGGGCGTGTTCATCGGTTCCAAGCAGCACGGTGCGACCCGGATGGGCGGCGCGTTCGCGCCGCGCACTCGGGCGCTGCTACGGCTGCGGAACACGGTGATGCGGCTGATGACGCTGCCCGGAGTGTCTGACCTCGCGGTCGGCCGCCGCCTGTACGACCGGATCGAGCTGCCCGACTTCCGGCCGTGAACGAGCGCCCGGTCCCGTCTTACTTCGTGGCGGGCGGAACGAGCGAGTCGAGCACGTACTCGAGCTGCTCGGCGGTGAATGCCCCGGGGTGGCGGATGGCGACGCGACCGGTCGGGTCCAGGATCACCGTGTACGGGAGCCCGGAGATCCGGTACTGACCAGCGACCGAACCGTTGGCGTCGACCGCGAGCGGATACCCTGTACCGGCTTGCCGCGTCGTGGCGCGGGCGGCCGTCGTATCGTCGGAGACGTCGATGCCGATCAGGTCGGCTCTGCCGGTGAACTCGTTCGAGATCTTCTGAAGGTCGGCAAGCTCGCCGATGCAGGCGGTGCAGGTGCTGGCCCAGAAGTTGAGCACCGTGTAGCGGCCGGCAGGCGCGGCGGCCCCGACGTGCCCCGACCCATTCAGGGCCGGCAGGGAGAACGGCTTCGGCTTCGCGCCGACGCCGGTGCCGTCGGCGGAGAGGTCGACCGCGGCGGACCCCGCCACGGTTCGACGCTGAGCGGCGGGCAGTAGGTCGACGGCCTCCTGCGCCATCGTGTGCGCGAACGGTGCGGTGCTGGCGGAGTCGGTGCCGAACTGGCCGAGGGCACGCTCGACTCCGGACGGGTCGATGAAGAAGATCTCCGTGCCGTGCACGACCGACTTGTCTGCCGCATCGAGCTGGATCGGCACACCGTAGGCCTGGGCCGCGGCGGCGAGAGTCGCTGGGGAGCCGGTTCCGAAGTACCAGTTCGCGTCGTCGCCGAGCCCGTGGGACGCGCTCCAGGAGGCGACGTCGGAGACCGCCGGATGGTACGGGTTGGCGTTGATCGAGACGAACGCGACCCGGGAGGCCGCAGCGCCGAGGTCGTGGTCGGCCAGCGCGACGTCCTGGGCGAGGAGGGTGCAGAGGTCCTGGCATTCGTCGTCGTTGAAGGTGAGCACGACGCTCCGACCACGGAATGTGTCCGGGATCATCGCGTTTCCGTGCTGATCCGTGAGCGAGTAGGCGGGGGCTTTGGTCGCGGCGTTCCCCAGCGGGTCGAGCTGCAGCAGGCTTGCCGCCGCGGTCGAGATGCCGGGGGCGGCGGGCGCCGACGAGGGGGCGACCTCGCTTCCGGACGGCGGCTGTGCCGCGGCTACCAGAACGGCGCAGAAGCCGACCAGCACGACGGTCGCGGCGGCCACGATCGGCCAGGTGCGTGGGTTGCGACGGGTCATGGCTCCTCCGGAGGGTGGCGATTCGATTGGACGGTCACCGCAGCGATGGCCGATGCTGTGAGGACGACGAGGGCGGCCCCTGCGCCGACAGCGAGCGGGTGGGCGGACAGCGCCGAGGTGAGCCAACTGCTCGCTTGCGAGACGAAAACCCCCAGGGAGGGCTCCTTGCCCGGTTCGAGGATCAGCCGCATTCCGTACGCGAGGAGGTAGATCCCGACGAACAGCAGGAGCGCGGACGCGGCCTTCGGAAGATGCCTCGCATATCTCCCGGCGGCGCGGACCGCTTCGGCGCCGATTAGGGCAGCGAGGATACTGCAGGCAGCGACGAACAGACCCATCCCCAGGGCGTACGAGAGCGCCGAGATCGCTACGTCGAGTGGAGCGGAACCGGCCGTGGCGGACGGCGCGACGGCAGCGGCGAAGAGGGGGAAGGCGCAGCCGAGCGAGGTGGCCGCGAACGCCGCACCATAACCCGCCATCGCCAGCACCCCGCGTCCGGACCTGAACGGGAGGGCGATCGTATGCATCCGAAGCTCACGGCCCGCCACTCCGAAGACACCGGCCACGAGAAGCACCATGCCGAGTGCCGCGGTGAACCAGGGCACCCACGCCACCGCGAGACGCACCCCCGTGGCGACCACGATCCCGACGACCGCGAACACTGCGACGAAACCACCCGTCATCGCCACCGACGCCCGGAACGCCCGGAGCAGCCGCATCCCCACCGGAGCCGGCTCGGACCCCAGGAACGCGGCGAGGTAGGCCGGCAACAGGGGGAATCCGCACGGGTTGACCGCCGCGGCCAGCCCGAGTGCGAACGCGTAGACGATCGCTGGCCCTATCATCGGGGGCCACCTCGGTCGTGAGCTGCCAGACGTTGGAGGTACTCGTTGTAGGCCAGCCGCTCCCCCTCGGCGCGCGCCGCCGATCGCTCCTCCCGTCGCGTGGCCCGCTCGTCCGAACGCTGCCACTGCAGGAACAGGACACCGAGCACAAACAAGGTGGGCAATTCGGTGAAGCCCCAGGCGATCCCACCGCCGACCGCCTGATCCGCCAGCGGTGCGATTTCCCAGCCCGGGATCGGCACACGGTAGAACCCGACCACGAGACTCACCGCCATCATCAGCATCACGCCGAAGAAGGCGTGGAAGGGCGCTGTCGCCGCCAGCTCCAGGATCCGCACCGTCGGGGCCGCATACTTCCGCAGCCCGCGGGAGGCCCGGCGTGGCGTGGGGTCGACGCCGAGCACACACCAGAAGTAGAGGAACCCGATGGCGATGAAGTGCAGCAGCATCAGGTTGTGGCCCCACATGGTGCCCATCAGCCAGTCGAAGATCGGTGTGAAGTACAGGCCGTACAGGCTGGCGAGGAAGAGCACCAGCGCCGTGGCGGGGTGCGCGACGAACCGCGCCGGGGGGCTATGGAGCACGGCGAGCAGAACCGATCTCGCCGACCGTTTACCTGCCGGCCGGGCTGGTAGCGCGCGGAGAGCGAGGGTGATCGGGGCGCCGAGCACGAGGAAGATCGGGGCGAGCATCGACAGCACCATGTGCTGGATCATGTGCGCGCTGAACAGTTCCATCCCGTACCCGTCGATACCGGTGGCCGTCATGGCGAGCACCGTCAGGATTCCGAGCGACCAGAACGCGATCCGGCTCACCGGCCAACGGTCTCCTCGGCGCCGCAGAACGACGGTGCCGGTGACATAGAGTCCCGCCAAGGCGAGCATCAGCACGGGGATGACCGGGATGGGTTGCGGATGGAGTGCGACCATCCGAGCGAACGTGGGCGGCGCCATTGGCATCCACATAAGACCGCTCATGGCGTGCACGGATGGCGGGTCGACGGGAGGCGTTGACCCGGAGAGCAGCTGGGGTACGGTGACTGATGCATTCATGCAACAGTTGCAACTGTACACGACTCGCTCGCGGCGACGAAAGGATCCGATCAAGCCACCGCTCGCACACGTGACCTCGGTCCTCACCGGTCTCGAATGTGAACCGGTGCCACAGCGTCTCCGTCCAGGATCGCGCCATCCGCCAGCAGTCTTGCAGCGTCCGGGAGAAGGCTGGCGGGGGTATTATGTCGCCTGGTGTGCCGGGAAGTCTGGTCGGCGGAAGACCTGACTGGTCGTCCTCGTGAAGGACGGAGCACCCATGCCCCCGGTTGCAACCTCGACAACAGCCACTCGCGCGATTTCCCGACGTCTCCGGTCCGGCCCGACGTGGCGTGAGCGCCGGATTGGGTCGCTGCGGCTGAATATTGCGGAGGCCGAAGAAGAAGCGGACGAGTGATGTCGAGCGGCATGGTGCTGTCCGGAGTCACCCGGACCTATGCGGGCGGAGCCGGCATCAGCGGTGTCGATCTGAAGGTGGCGCCGGGACAGGTGCACGCCTTGGTCGGATTGAATGGAGCTGGCAAGTCCACTCTGATGAAGGTGCTGCTCGGCATGATTCGGCCGGCGTCAGGGACCATCCGGATCGGCGACTACCCGGTACGCTCGGCGCCCGCCGGGGTGTGGTCGCGGGTAGGGCATCTCGTTGAGGGCGCGTTGATCTATGGTGAGTTCACCGTTGCCGGCAATCTGCGAATGTCGGCCGCCCTGCACGGTGTCCCCAGGAGCAGGCGGGATGCGCTTGTCGGCACGAGCATCGAAGAGTTCGGGCTGTCGCGATACGCGCGCCGCCGTGCACGTACCCTTTCATTCGGTAACAGGCAGCGGCTCGGACTGGCTGCCGCCCTCCAGCACGACCCGGACTTCGTGGTCCTTGACGAGCCGACTACCGGTCTCGACCCGTCGGGGACCATCCTGCTCCGGGAAGAGCTCCGACGACGTGCCGGAGCAGGCGCGGCCATCCTCATCTCCAGCCACCACCTCGATGAGGTCTCTCGCGTCGCCGATCGCATCACCGTCATCAACGATGGACGCATCATCGGCCGCTTGACGCCCGGCGGTTCCGAGCTCGAGCAGGCCTTCTTCGCTCTTGTCCTCGCTGACGACGAACAGCGCCGGTCGCGTGGAGAGGAAGCACCATGAGCGGGGTGTTCGCGACGGCCATCGCGGTCGAGGTGGGCAAGGCGGTCCGTGCTCGCGTGCCCATCGTGGCGGCCGCGCTCCTAGTCCTCGGCGTCGTTGCCATCAGCGCCTCGGTCATCGTCGCGGTCGCGGACGGGCCGCCCGAGGTCGTCGCGAAGCTGGGCCCCGTCGTCCGGGGTGGCGGATGGGCCGGCTACGTCGATGCCGCGCTGCAGGTTACCGGAGCGGCGGGAGCCGGCGCTTGTGGCATCCTGATCAGCTGGAGCTTCGGGCGCGAGTTCGCCGAAGGGACCATCCCGGGACTGTTCGCCCTCCCGGTCTCCAGGATGTCGCTCGCCGCAGCCAAGCTGACTGCCTTCTTCGTGTGGACGGTCTGCGTGGCGGCCGGCCTCGTTGCAGCCCTGCTGGCCGCGGGTTTCCTGATCGGGTTAGGTGCTCCGCGGGCGACAGATCTGGAGACGGTGGTCGGGCGTCTGCCGGTGCTGCTGCTGACGACCGCAGGCATGACCGTGCCCGCCGCGTGGGTGTCCACGCTCAGTCGCGGGCTGATGGGCGGTATCGCCACAACGGTCGTCCTCATGGCGAGCGCCCAGGTAATCGTCTTCTCTGGCGGAGGCAGCTGGTATCCACCGTCGGCTCCAGCGCTTTGGGCCCTCGCGCCCTCCCCCTCGACTGTCGGCACCCTGCTCTGGTCGCTCGTGCTCCCCGGTGCGGGTATCGCTGCGACCATCGTCAGTTGGCATCGCCTTCAGCTCGATCGGTGAGGCCGTGCCGGATGCGAGCCGACCGGGCGGCGGTCTGTGGCCAAACCTCTGCCTCCCGACGCATCCGGCGTGTGTCAGGCCAGGGTCAGGAAGAGCTTCTCCAGCTCTTCGACCGTGATCGGGTCCGTGGTGTCGTCCGGGTCGTTCAGGCACTTCTGCATGGCGGTGGAGATGATCTGGAAGCCGGCCTTGTCGAGTGCGCTGGAGACTGCGGCGAGCTGGATGACGACGTCGCGGCATTTGCCGCCGTTCTCGACGGCGGCGATCACCGCGTTGAGCTGGCCCTGGGCGCGGCGCAGCCGGTTGAGGACGGGCTTGATGTCGGCGGGGGTGGGGTTCTCGGCCACGGTTCCTTCTTTCTGCAGTAGGGAGGGGAGTGCTCAGCTTTTGCCGAACAGGCGCGCGAAGAAGCCACTGGTGGGTGCCGCCGCCGCCTTTTCCGCGTCGGTGTGGGTGCCGTTGCACCACTCGTTCGCCGGGACGCGCTTGCGGACCTCGGCGACGTGCTGGCCGCAGCCGTTCCAGGTGGTCTTGCCGCAGGTGGTGCAGGTGACGGGGTAACACACGGGGTGGATCCTCTTTCTCGGGTTTGAGGGGCGATTTCGTATACCCCCCTCCGTATCGTACGATACCGGGGAGGGTATACCAAACCGCCCGAGGAGGCAGACAGGAATGAGAACCGTCATCATCGGCGGCGTCGCCGGAGGCATGTCGGCAGCGACCCGGCTGCGTCGGCTCGATGAGCAGCGCGAGATCGTGGTCTTCGAGCGTGGCCCGTACGTCTCGTACGCGAACTGCGGCCTCCCGTACTACGTCGGCGGCGTGATCAGTGACCGGTCGGCGCTGCTGCTGCAGACGCCGCAGTCCCTCGCATCCCGGTTCCGGCTGGATGTGCGGACCGGCCACGAAGTCCTCTCCATTGACGCCGCAGCCCGCACGGTGACGGTCCTCGATCACGCGTCGGGGGAGACCTCGACCGAGGCGTACGACGAGCTGATTCTGGCCGTCGGAGCGACCGCGCGCGAGGCGGCCGGGCATCCCGGAATCCCCACCCACACGCTGCGCACCGTGGAGGACGTGGATGCGATCGGCGCGCTGCTGGAAACAGCGGCGGACGGCGCAGGCAACCCGTCCGCGCTGGTCGTCGGCGGCGGGTTCATCGGCCTGGAGGCCGTCGAGAATCTGGTGCGGCGCGGGATCCACGTCACGCTCATCCAGCGCGGCCCGCACATCCTGACCCCGCTGGACGCCGAGATGGTGGTGCAGCTGGAGGCCGAGTTGCGCAGCCACGGCGTCGACGTGCGCACCTCGGTCACGATCGACACGGTGCAGGACGGTGTCGTCGTGCTTGACGACGGCAGTGTGCTGCGGCCCGAATTCATCGTCGACGCGTCCGGCGTGGTGCCGAGCGTGGACCTGGCGCGCACGGCCGGGCTGACGATCGGCCCGACCGGCGGGATCGCGGTGGACGAGAGCAACCGTACAAGCGACCGGCACATCTACGCGGTGGGCGACGGCGTCGAAAAGGTCGACGCGCTGTCGGGCGGGGAGGCGCTGGTCACGATGGCCGGACTCGCCAACCGGCACGGCCGCTCGGTCGCCGACGTGATCGCCGGGCGTCCGGAGCGGAACACGCCCGCACTGGGCACGGCCATCGTGAAGGTGTTCGACACGGTCGCCGCGAAGGTCGGCTGGAGCGAGCGGCAGCTGGTGTCCGCCGGGCGCGCGCACCGCGTCATCCACACGCATCCCGCGTCGCACGCGACCTACTATCCCGGCGCGCAGTCGATGTCGATGAAGCTGCTGGTCGATCCGGAGAGCGACGCGATCCTCGGCGCCCAGATCGTCGGCGGCGATGGTGTCGACAAGCGCATCGACATCCTGGCGGTGGCGATGGCGGGCGGCATCACTGCCTCCGGACTCGCCCGGCTCGAACTCGCGTACGCACCGCAATTCGGCTCCGCCAAAGACCCGGTGAACCAGCTCGGCTACGTCGCTGACAACCTGCGCACTGGCGCCACGGCCGCGATCCAGTGGCACGAACTCGAGGATGCCGTGGCGGCGGGAGCGACGCTCATCGACGTCCGCACGGCCGGCGAGCATGCGGCCGGCGCGATCCCGGATGCGCTCAACATCCCAGTCGACGAGCTGCGGTCCCGGCTCGCCGAGCTTCCGGATGCGCCGCTCGTCGTGCACTGCCAAGTGGGCCAGCGCGGTCACACCGCCGCCCGCATCCTCGCCCAGCACGGGTTCGACGTCGTCAACCTCGACGGCGGCTACCGCACCTGGGCCGCCGGGGCGGCGACGCGCGTGAGGCAGGCCGCCGGGGTGTGACCTCGCCGCATCCTCCGACGACACGGGATGCGCGCCACACGCCCGCACCGCCGCTGAACGGATCGAGCAGGTTTCGAGAAGCGGCCGCATCCGGCCCCGTCGTAGATTGGCGGCAGTTCACCGGAACCCTGGCAGAGGAGACACCATGGCAACCACCACCTTCAGCAAAGAAGAGAAGGCCGCGATGAAGGCGGCCGTCGCAGAGAAGAAGGCCGCGCAGGAGGGTGCAGACGCCGCAGCGGCGTGCGATGCCGCCATCGCCGCCATGACCGGAACGGACAAGAAGCTCGCCGAGGCGTTCCATGCGCTGGTGGCCGAGAACACGTCGCTCGCCGCCAAGACCTGGTACGGGATGCCCGCGTACGCGGACGCGGACGGCAAGACGGTCGTCGCGTTCAAGCCGGGCTCGAAGTTCAAGATCCGTTACGCGACGATCGAGTTCCAGCAGGCGGCCAAGCTGGACGACGGCAACCTGTGGCCGGTCGGCTTCGCCGTCACCAGCATGGACGACGCGGACAAGGAGCACATCGCCGCCATCCTGAGGACCGCCGTCGGGCGCTGACCCTAGCGCCCAGCCGCCGTCACCCAGCCGCCGTCACCCGCCCGCCGTCACCCCGCCGTGGCCTCGTCGCCGCCGAAGACCTCCTTCGCGACCGTCATGGCCGACATCGCCTTCGGCCAGCCGCAGTAGAACGCGAGGTGCGTGATCGCCTCGACCAGTTCATCCCGGGTCACCCCGTTGTCGCGGGCGAACGGCAGGTGGAAGCGCAGCTGGTCGACGTTGCCGCCCGCCACGAGTGCGGCGACGGTGATCAGGCTGCGGTCGCGCTTGCTGAGATCCTGTCGCTCCCACACCTCGTCGAACAGCACGCGGTCCGTGTAGTGGGCGATGCCGGGGGCGAAGTCCCCGAAGGCGCGCTGGCCGCCAGTCCAGCCGGTCGTCTCGTCGTTCACGGTCGCCGTCCTTCGTACTCGTCGTCGGTGATGTGCTCTTTCCAGGTGGTGGTGTCGGCGGGGTCGTCCGCGGACTCCAGCAGCGCGATGTGCTCCATGAAGCATCCGGGGGCGGCGGCGTGCCAGTGGTCCTGGCCGGGCGGGGTGTAGAGCGTCTGGCCGGGATGCACCTCGATGATGGTGCCGTCGCGGTCGCCGAACCGGGCGACGCCCGCCGTGACCCGCAGGTACTGGCCTCTCGCGTGCGAGTGCCAGGCCGTGCGGGCGCCCGGCGCGAAGCGCACGAGGGCTGCGGTAATCCGCTGGTCCGCCTCGTGCGGCGCGGCGATCGGGTCGACCCAGACGTCGCCGGCGAACTGCTCCGGCGGGTTCTTGACGGTGGGAGTGGTCGGTTCGATGTTCATGCGTTCTCCGTTTCCAGCAGCACTTTGGTGGCGCGGCGCTCATCCATCGCCCGGTACCCCTCTGCCGCCTCCTCAAGCGGCAGGGTGAGGTCGAAGACCGCTCCGGCGTCGATGTCGTCATTCATGATCAACCCGATCAGCTCGGGAAGGAAGCGGCGGACCGGGGCGGGACCGCCGTGCAGGTGCACGCCGGAGAAGAACAGCTCATCGCCGGGCAGCTCCACGTCATGCGAGACGCCGACGTAGCCGACGTGTCCTCCCGGCCGGGTGACCCGGATGGCCTGCATCATCGACTCCTGCGTGCCGACCGCCTCGATGACCGAGTGCGCGCCGAGGCCGCCAGTGAGCTCCTTGATCTTCGCGACGCCGTCGTCCCCGCGCTCCTCGACGATGTCCGTCGCGCCGAAGCGGCGAGCGAGCGCCTGCCGGTCGGCGTGACGGCTCATCGCGATGATGCGGTCGGCACCGAGCTGCTTCGCCGCGAGCACGCCGAGGAGGCCCACCGCTCCGTCCCCGACGACCGCGACCGTCTTCCCAGGACCGGCCTCGGCAGCGACGGCCGCGAACCATCCGGTGCCGAGCACGTCGGAGGCGGCGAGCAGTCCGCGGACCTGCCGCGGGGTGGGAGCCGTCGCGGTGGCGACGAGCGTGCCGTCCGCCAGCGGCACCCGGAGGAGTTCCGCCTGGGTGCCGAGCGTGCCCATCGGCACCCGATGGATGCAGTGGGACTGGTATCCCGCCCGGCAGAGTTCGCAGGTGTTGTCGGAGGCGAAGAACGATCCGACCACGAAGTCGCCGACCTTCAGGTTCTTCACGTCGTCGCCGAGCTGCTCGACCACTCCGACGTATTCGTGCCCCATCGGTGTCGGGCCGGTGAGCTCGTCCGTGCCGCGGTACGGCCACAGGTCTGAACCGCAGATGCAGGCGGCGGAGACGCGGATGATCGCATCCGTCGGCTCCTGGATGGTGGGGCCCGCGCGCTCTTCGACGCGCACATCCCGGGGTGCGTACATGACTACTCCACGCATGTTGGGGTTCCTTCCGTTGCGGGGTGGGTGATGCCGGCGCTCGCTCGCGCCGGACGGAGGAGGAAGACGAGCACAGCGGCCACCGCCAAGACGATCGACACCGAGGTGACCAGGCCGAGAGGCAGGATGCTCAGGGCGCCGGCGACGCCGACCAGCGGAGCCGCCACGCCCCCGAACGCGAAGCGTGCAGCGCCCAGGACAGAGGATGCGGTCCCCGCGATCTGCGGGTAGTCCGCTAGCGCGATGGTCGTCGACGGCGGGCTGGTGATCGCGGTGCCCGCCGCCAGGAGGAAGAGCGAGACGACGACCACGATCAGCGACACATGCGCCAGGCCGGCGACCAGCAGCCCTGCGGCCCCGAGCCCGGCCACCGCGAGGCCGGTGACCAGCGTGCCCAGCACGCTCCACGTCTCGCTGGCGCGTCCGGCTAGATACCCGAAGACCATGAATCCGGCCGAGTTCAGCCCGAAGGCGGCCGCGTAGCCCTGCGGGGACAGGCCGTAGACGCCCTGCAGCACGTAGGTCGCTCCGCTGAGGTACGCGAACAGAGCTGCGTAGACGAAGCCTTGCGCGATCACGGCGCCGACGAAACGGCGGTCGGCGAACAGCAGCCGCAGGTCGCGGCCGATGACGGAGAACCCCGCCGCCGTGCGCGCATCCGGGTGCAGTGTCTCCGGCAGCCGGAGGGCGACCCAGCCGAGGATGACGGTGCCGATCGCGGCGAGCACCAGGAAGAGCCCGCGCCAGTCGAGCACCGCGGTCAGCGCCCCGCCGAGCAGCGGCCCGACGATCGCGGCGAACCCGCCGACCACCGTCAGCCGCCCGTAGAACCGGATGAGCCTGCCGCCGTCGTACACGTCGCGCCCGGCTGCCTGCGCGATCACGATGCCGACGCCCCCGGCGATGCCCTGCACCAACCTGGCGGCGATGAGGGTCTCGACGGTGGGGCTCACCGCGCAGAGGACAGACACGATCACGTAGGCCGCGACGCCGATCAGTGCGGGGCGCCGCCGCCCGAACCGGTCGGACAGCGGCCCGGCGATCAGCTGCCCGGCCGCCAGCCCGATCAGGCAGGCCGTGACGGTGAGCTGCGCCGTGGAGGTCGCCGCCGCCAGCTCGGTGGTGAGAGCAGGGAGAGCGGGAAGGTAGAGGTCCATCGAGATCGGGCCGAAGACGGTCAGCACCAGCAGAAGCGTGGCGAGTCCGCGTCCGGCGGGAACCCGGGCGGTGGTCGGGAGAGAAGCTGTCACGACATCAAGCACACCCCTGTCGTGCCGCGCGAGGGAGTCTCTGACGAGAGGTGTACTGGCAGGGCACCCCTCCCGGCCGAATCCTGACCTACCCTCGACTGCATGGACAATCGAGCAGAGGTGCGTGAGTTCCTCATGTCGCGCAGGGCGAAGCTCGCGCCGGAGCAGGCCGGGCTCCCTGCCGGGACCGGGCGCAGGGTCGCCGGGCTGCGCCGCTCGGAAGTGGCGATGCTCGCCGATGTGAGCGTGGAGTACTACGCCAAGCTGGAGCGTGGTGGCATCGCGGGCGCGTCGGCCGCGGTCCTCGACGCCGTGGCGCGGGCGTTGCAGCTCGACGACACCGAGCGGGCGCACCTGTTCGACCTCGTTCGTGCGGCAGACGGCATCCCGGTCTCCGGGCGCCAGCGCAGGCGGTCGGGCAAGAGCCCGGCTGCGCGTCCGAGCCTGCACTGGGCGCTGGAGGCGTTCACCGACGGTGTCGCGGTCGTGCGCAACGCCCAGTCGGACGTGATCGCGTTCAACGCTCTGGGGCGGGCGTTCTACTCGCCGCTGATCGGCGACGGAGGGCGCACGCCGAACTTCGCCAGGTTCCAGTTCCTCGATCCCGTGTCCCGCGACTTCTATCCGGACTGGGACCTGTTCGCCGACATGTGCGTCGCCATGATGCGCGCAGAGGCGGGCAGGGATCCGCACAACAGGGCCATGCAGGATCTCGTCGGCGAGCTCTCGACGCAGAGCGAGACGTTCCGTCGGCTGTGGGGTGCGCACAACGTCCGCACGCACGGTGCAGGCACGAAACGCTTCCACCATCCGGTCGTCGGCGAGCTGACCCTCGCCTTCGAGGAGTTCGCGGTGACGGCGGAGCCTGGCCATGTGCTCCTCGTCTACACGGCGGAGCCCGGCTCTCCCTCGGCCGAGCGGCTGCGGCTGCTCGCCTCGTGGGCCGCCGAGCACCCGGACGCCGCGGTGGATGCTGCCGATGCGTCCGCCGACGCCGGCCGCTGACCCCGCGCCCGGTTTCCCTCTGCGCGCCACGCGCATCCCGGTAGGCTGATCCCGTGCTTCTCTCAGACCGCGACATCAAGGCCGAGCTCGGCTCCGGCCGTATCGCTCTCGAACCGTTCGACGTGTCGATGGTGCAGCCGTCGAGCGTCGATGTGCGCCTCGACCGCTTCTTCCGGCTGTTCGACAACCACAAGTACCCCTTCATCGACCCGGCAGAGGATCAGCCCGAGCTGACCAGGCTGGTCGAAGTGGATGCTGACCAGCCGTTCATCCTGCACCCTGGCGAGTTCGTGCTCGGCTCCACCTTCGAGCTGGTCTCGCTGCCGGACGATGTCGCCGCCCGGCTCGAGGGCAAGAGCTCGCTCGGTCGCCTCGGTCTGCTCACGCACTCCACCGCGGGCTTCATCGACCCGGGATTCTCCGGGCACGTCACGCTCGAACTGAGCAACGTGGCCACCCTGCCGATCAAGCTCTGGCCCGGCATGAAGATCGGGCAGATGTGCTTCTTCCGGCTCACCTCCGCGGCCGAGAAGCCGTACGGGTCGAGCGAGTACAGCTCGCGATACCAGGGCCAGCGGGGCCCGACGGCGTCGCGTTCGTTCCTCAACTTCCACCGCACGGACGTGTCCACGACAGAGGCGGGTCGCACCGCCGGTTGATCGCGTCCGTCCCATCCTCCCGGAGGGCAGAACCATGAGCGAGACGACAGACGCAGCGTTCGCGCGGGCACTCGTGGCGGCAGGACCGACGCCCGTGCGGCCGCAACGGATGCAGTTGTTCGGCCAGCTAGTCGGCAGCTGGCGGGCGGAGTGCCGGTTCCTCGACGAGGAGTCTGGCGCGTGGTCGGAGTTCACGACCGACTGGCTGTTCGCGTACACGCTCGGCGGGCGAGCCGTTCAGGATGTGCTGGTCGCCCCGGCAGCGTCCGACCCGTCGATGACGGAGGCGAAGGGCACCACGATCCGCGTCTACGACGCGGTGCTCGGTCTGTGGAGGGTGAGCTGGTTCGGCGCGGTCGCCGGTGACTTCTGCACGCTCGTCGCGAGCGCGCACCACCGCGACGGGATCCGCCAGGACGGCACCCAGACCGACGGCAGGCCGATCCGCTGGAACTTCAGCGCGATCACCGCCGACTCGTTCTCCTGGGACGGCTGGGTGTCCGACGACGAGGGCAGCACCTGGTGGCTGGAGCAGCACATCGACGCCACCCGTACGGGCTGAGCGGGGCGCATCCCGCGCATCCCGCGCATCCAATAGGGTCATCCCGTGGGGACTCGTATACGTAAACGCTGGTATGACAGCGTCGTCTCGGTCGTGTTCATGGCGCTGGGGCTCGCGGTGGTCACCGTCCTGGTGGTGGCGTTCTTCAATCCGTGGCCGTCCGCGCTGCTCATCCGGGCGCTGTTCGAGCGGGGCGCCGCCGACACCGTCGCGGAGATGGAACCGTACGTCCCGAAATCCGGGGTGGATGCGCACCGCGACATCGCGTACGGGGACGCCGGATCCGACACCTCGCTGGACGTGTTCACGCCCACCGGCGCATCCACCCCGTTGACCACGGTGGTCTGGATCCACGGCGGTGCCTGGATCTCCGGCGACAAGTCCAACGTGGACCCGTACGTCCAGATCCTCGCCTCGCACGGCTACACCACGGTCTCCCTCAACTACACGATCTCGCCGGAGACCACGTACCCCACCGCCCTGAACCAGCTCAACGACGCCCTCGGCTTCCTCGTCGAGCACGCGGCCGAGTACAACATCGACCCGAACAGCATCGTGATCGCCGGCGACTCGGCCGGTTCGCAGTACACGGCGCAGCTCGCCACCATCGTCACCAACCCGGCATACGCCGAGCGCGTCGGCGTCACCCCGACGCTGACCGCGAAGCAGCTCAAGGCCGTCATCCTCAACTGCGGGATCTACGACGTGCGCGGCATCCCGGACGCCCCCGGCATCGGCGGCTGGGGCTTCCGCATCGCGCTCTGGTCGTACCTCGGCGAGAAGAACTGGTCGAAGACCCCGGGCGGGCGGGACATGTCCACGATCGAGGACGTGACCGCCGACTTCCCGACCACGTGGATCTCCGGCGGCAACGCCGACCCGCTCACCGACACCCAGTCGAAGCCGCTCGCGAAGAAGCTCGAAGGCCTCGGAGTGGATGTGACGAGCGTCTTCTACCCGGCCGACGAGTCGCCCGCCCTGCCCCACGAGTACCAGTTCCACCTCGACTTCGCGAAGGCGCGGTCAGCCCTGCAGTCGACCATCGCGTTTTTGGACAGGGTCAAAGCATCCGGGGCCGAGGGTGCCAGCGTCGAGCTGGAGGGGTCGAAGACTCACTGAGCGTCAAAAGCATGCATAATCATGAATGCTCCCGGCGCTACCGACGGGGTGTGAGTGAACGTGAGTGGGAGCCCCATGCCGTTGCGACGCCAGGCCGAAGAGATGCGTGATCTCTATGCCAACGCGATCGCGGAGGCGATCTTCGAAGGGCGCGAGCCGACCGCGTGGCAGCTGGCGGCCTGGGCCAGGTACCGCGAAGCCGCGGAATCCAACACGCTCGCCGACGCACTGAGATCAGACTCAGACACCGAACCGTGACGACGCCCGCCTTATGATGCGGTGATGCGAGTTCTGATCTCTGTGGACATGGAAGGCATCGCCGGGGTGGTCGACCGCGCCGACATCGCACCGGGCTCCCCGGAGTGGGCGCTGGCCAGGGAGTGGATGACCGACGAAGCCAGCGCGGCCGTCCGTGGGGTGCTCGCCTTCGACCAGGACGCTGAGGTGCTGGTGTGCGACGCCCACGCGAAGTACCGGAACATCCTGCCGCAACGGCTCGACAGGCGAGCGCGACTGGTTCGCGGCACTCCCCGTCCGCAGGACATGCTGACCGGCATCGACAGCGCAGTGGATGCGGTGTGCCTGATCGGTTACCACGGCCGGGCCGGAACCGCCGACTCGGTCCTGGCGCACACGATCAGCGGGGCGGTCATCTCGTCCGTGCGCATCGACGGGACGACCCTGGGCGAGATCGGCCTGAGCGCAGCCCTGGCAGCACACTACGGGGCCGTTCCGGTGCTGGTCAGCGGTGACGACACGGTGGCCGCTGAAGCCGAGGATGTCGCTCCGGGCATCCGGGCGGTGGTCGTCAAGTGGGCTCGCGGAGGTCACGCCGCCGAGAACCTTCACCCGGCCGTCGCCAGTGAGCGCATCGAGCAGGCCGTCCCGGAGGCTCTCGCGGCCCGCGCATCCGTGCGGCCTCCGCGATTCGCCGGGCCCGTCGACCTGGAGGTCGATGTGCGCCGGCCGGAGATGACCGAGCGTGCTCTGCTCATCCCGGGCATGGAACGCCGCGGACCCTCCACGCTCGGGTTCTCCGGCCTCGCCCTCCCGGAGAGCTACGGTTTGGTGGGTGTCATCGCAGACCTCGCGGGCATCCCGTGACCGCACGACACCATCGCGGCGCTCGTGCTGAACGCGTTGGCCTAGCCCCGGGGCGCAGCTGCCTCGCCCTGCTCGCCGGCTGACGCGATCTCGCTGCGCGGGCGACGGCCGGGCGTCAGTCGTTCAGGCCCGCCGAGGTATGGGTGCCCGTCGTTGTAGAGCGCCTCGCGGCGTTCCAGCTCAGCGACGAGCGCCTTCTCCATCAGGTCGGACCAGCTCCGGTCGGATTCGTGGTGCTTGGTCGCCTCGAAGGCCGCGCGCGAGCGCTGGCGCACGGACGATCGCAGATAGAACGAGACGGAATTGCGCTCGTCGTCGTCCGCCATCACTGGTACCCCCGGCCCGCTCGATGCTGTCGTGGACACGACGCTAGGGGATGCGCGAGGCTCGCCACGAGACGATTCGCGCCCGAGCGGTAGCCGATTCCGGCCACCTTTTCCGGGCGCCGCCGGGGTGGGATGCATGTCCCGTGCGGAATACGGCGAGCTAGTTATCCACAGTGAATTACACAGGTGGAAATAATGAGTTCATTTCATTGTTCGCCCGGCTCAGATCAGGTCGGACGCCTCGAGGCTCGTATCGGCGTACAGCGCGGGAAGCTGCAGTGTGAGCCACGGGCTGAACGCCCACGGCGTCGCCTCGACGGCGTCGAGCAGCACGCGCGGGTCCACCCAGCGCCACTCCGCCACCTCGCTCGGCTCGGGGGCGAGCTCGCCGGAGATCGTGGCCGTGTACACCGGGCACACCTCGTACTCGACGATGCCCGCCGCATCCACTGCCCGGTAGCGGAAATCGGGGAGGGCCACCACCAGGTTGTCGATCGCGGCGCCCAGCTCCTGACCAGCACGGCGCGCGATGGCGTCCTTGAAGTCTTCGCCGGGGGCCGGATGGCCGCAGAACGAGTTCGTCCACACGCCGGGCCAGGTCAGTTTGCTCAGCGCCCGCCGGGTGACCAGGATGCGTCCATCGCCGTCGAACAGGTGGCACGAGAACGCCAGGTGCAGGGGCGTGTCCGTGGTGTGGACGGTCGCTTTGTCGGCGACCCCGATCGGGGTGCCGTCGTCGGCGAGCAGGACGACCTCTTCGCGGGATGCGGTCATGCATCCATTCTCGCCGATCAGGACGCGGGCGCTCGCCCCCGCCGCACGGCGGAACGCGAACGCGCCCCGGTCCCTGGGGAACCGGGGCGCGCCTGCGTGGTCACGGTGCTCACTCCGCCGCGTCGGACGGCTGACCGTCCTGGGCGGGGCGCTCGCGCCAGCCGAGGTTGCGTGCCATCGCCTGGAGCGTCTCGAGCGTGGTCGTGTAGTCCTCGTCCGCGATACCGGCGGTCACCGCATCCCGGACTCCCTGGATGCGCGCCAGCGCCGACTCGTACGCCGCACGCCCGGCCTCGGTCAGCTCGACGCGCTCGTTGCGCTCGCCGGACAGGGTGACCCATCCGCGCTCCGCGAAGTCGGCGATGGTCGACTCGACGCGGGAGGCGGGGGAGTGGTGCCTGCGCGGGTGGTCGTGGTGGTGGGGGTGCTCGCCGTGGTGGTGGTCACCGTGCGGGTGCTCGCCGTGGTGGTCGTGCGGGTGCTGGTGGCCAGCGGCGAACGGACCGGGGCGGTGTGGGTGCTCCCCGTGGTGCTGCGCGCGCAGCCCCTCGAAGCGCTGACGGCGTTCCTCCCAGAAGGCGGCGCGCTCGCTGTCGGAGGCGAATCGGGGGTGGTCGCCGAAGCGTCCGTGCCCGTCGCTGTCCCGCCGGGACTCGCCGCGGCCGTTCCAGCCGCGCGTGCCGCCGAACGGCATGCGGCCTCTGCCGCCTCGGTTGTCTCGGCTGGCCCGTCCACGGCGGGGCGGGAGGGCAGCGGCGACCTCGTCGACGCTGGTGGCGTCGTCGGCGATCGTGCTGAGGATGCGCCAGCTTCCGCGGCGGAGGTCGAAGTCGGAGAGCTCGTCGCGCATCCGGTGGCGGAGCTCGTGCTCGATGACGCCGAACCAGTAGGCCGGCGGGGTGGTGTGTGAATTCGTGTGGGTGTTCATTGTCGAACCCTTTCCTATTGCATGTACTGTTACAAGCAGTTGTATGATTACATACATGGAAATGGATGGTCAAGCCCCCGAATCCGATTCGCAGGATGCGGACATCGTCGCGCTCGTCGAGCAGTCGCTGATAGCCGTGCGCCACGACCAGTCGCGGCGTCGGATGCACGGAGGCCCGCCCAGCCACGGGATGCCCGGACGCCCGCCGTGGCAGGACGGCTTCGGCCGCACCGCCCACGGCGGCCCGGGCTGGGGCGGCCACGGCGACCACCACGACCCGCGCACGCACGACCACGGTGAACATGGCGAACACGGTGGTGGCGATCAGGAGCCGGGTACTGGCGCAGGCCCCTTCCCCGGCTTCCCCGCGTTCGGCGACTCCGGTCGTCCGGGTCCCGGACGCCGCGGCCGCCCCGACGGCTCACTCGGACGCGCCGCCCGCTTCCGGATGCTCGACGTGCTCGAAGCGGCCGAGCGTGACGGCACGACGTACTCGATCAGCACCCTCGCGCCCGCCATCGGGGTCGACCAGCCGCGGGCGAGCAGGCTCGTGCAGGAGGCGGTCGATCGCGGACTCGTCAGCAGGGTCACCGATCCGGCGGATGCGCGGCGCACCCTCATCCAGTTGACCGCCGCGGGACGCAAGCAGATCGGCGAGGTGCGCACCCACCGGCGCTCGGCGGTGGAGCAGGCCCTCGCGACGTTCACGCCGCAAGAGGCGCGGGAGTTCGCCGACCTGTTCGCCCGGTTCGTGCGGGCGTGGCCGCGCGACTGACCGCCGACGCCCGCTTCCCACCCCAGCGCGCGAAAGAAATTCCGAAATCTCCCCGCATTCATGTCGATCGGGGCTCGCGCCGTTCGACCTCTGGGTGCAAAGGTCGAAGAGCGACCTCAGATCAAGGAGAAAACCCAATGTCCAAGTACATGCTCATCCTGCGGCCCACCGAGGCTGCTGCGGCGGCTTTCGCGAACGTCGACTTCACCGAGGTCCTGAATGCGATGGGCCGGTTCAACGACGAGCTCATCCGGGCCGGCGTGCTGCTGGCCGCCGAGGGTCTCGCCGACCCGAGCGAGGGCGTGGTCGTCGACTTCACCGGGGAGGCGCCGATGGTCACCGACGGTCCGTACGGGGAGACGCGCGAGCTGTTCAACGGCTACTACATCCTCGATGTCGCCTCTGTGCAGGAGGCCGTCGAGTGGGCGAAGCGGGCGCCGATGACGTCCGGCAGCATCATCGAGATCCGCCGTGTGCCGTCGATCGACGAGTTCCCGCAGGACAACGAGTGGATCCAGAAGGAACGCGCCTGGCGCGAGCAGACCGGGCAGCTCTGAGCACGCCAGGCTCGCCCACCCCGGCGCCCACCCCGGCGCGCGCGGCGGTCGAGGCGGTGTGGCGCATGGAGTCCGCCCGCATCGTCGGCGCCCTCGCGCGCTACACCGGCGACTTCGCGCTGGCCGAAGACCTTGCCCAGGAGGCGCTCGCAGAGGCGCTCGTCTCCTGGGCGGTCGACGGCGTCCCCGCGCAGCCGACCGGCTGGCTGCTGACCGTCGGGCGGCGCCGGGCGATCGACTCGTTCCGCAGGAGGGCGGCCCGCGACGAGCGGTATGCGCTCCTCGCCCGCGACCTGGAGGAGGAGCTGCCGGGTGCCGACGCCCTGTTCGCTCCGGATGCCATCGACGACGACGTGCTCGCGCTCATGTTCGTCAGCTGTCACCCCGTCCTCTCCCGGGAGGCAAGGATCGCCCTGACCCTGCGGGTCGTCGGCGGTCTCACGAGCGAGGAGATAGCGCGGGCGTTCCTCGTGCCGGTGCCGACCATCCAGGCCAGGATCACCCGCGCGAAGAAGACCATCGCCGCCGCGCGCATCCCGTTCGCGATCCCGGAACCCGACGAGCGCGCCGAACGCCTCGGCTCGGTGCTGCAGGTGGTCTATCTGGTGTTCTCGGAGGGCTCGTTCGCATCCACTGGCCAGACGTGGATGCGCACCGACCTCGCCGACGAGGCCAGGCGGCTGGCGCGGGTGCTGGTGCGCCTCGCCCCCGAGCCGGAGGTGTTCGGCCTGCTGGCGCTGATGGAGCTGACCGCCGCGCGCTTTCCGGCCAGGATGGATGCGCGGGGCGAGCCGATCCTGCTCGAAGACCAGGACAGGGGTCTGTGGGATCAGGCGGCGATCCTCCGTGGTCGCGCAGCTCTCGCGCACGCCGCATCCGCCGGCCGCGGGCTCGGGGCGTACGGTCTGCAGGCGTCGATCGCCGAGTGTCACGCGGTGGCGCCGTCGGTGGCGGAGACCGACTGGAAACGCATCGTGCTGCTCTACGAGGCACTCGGCCGGCTGGCCCGGTCGCCGGTCATCGAGCTGAACCGCGCGGTCGCGGTGGCCATGTCCGACGGCCCGGCAGCGGGCCTCGCGCTCGTCGACGCGATGGTCGCGCGCGGCGACCTCGCGGGCTCCTACCTGCTTCCGGCCACCCGGGGCGAGCTGCTGACGCGCCTCGGCCGACGGGATGCGGCCATCGCCGCCCTCGAAGAGGCGCACGCCGCCTGCCCATCACCCCCCGAGCGCGCCGCCCTCGCCCGCAAGCTCGCCGCCCTCCGC
Organism: Leifsonia sp. NCR5; assembly: GCF_002105485.1. Lineage (NCBI taxonomy): Bacteria > Bacillati > Actinomycetota > Actinomycetes > Micrococcales > Microbacteriaceae > Leifsonia > Leifsonia sp. NCR5. The sequence continues at coordinate 82,450 of NZ_NCSR01000003.1, read as the reverse complement.
GCCCCCTGACAGCGCGAGCGCGGGGATGACGCGGTCGCGGAGCAATGGGGCGAGGTCGCCCAGCGGGTCGGCCGGGTCCGACCAGCGCAGCTCGGCGATCTCCGCAGCGGCCACCGGCACGCCGGCGAGGTCGGCTGCGTACACCGTCGCGTCGAGCGTGTGCCCGGGTTCGTTCGCGGCGTCGGCCTCCCACGCACCCAGCAGACGGAGTTCGTCGATGGCAAGCCGGATGCCCACCTCCTCGCGCACCTCCCGCACCGCGGCCTCAGCCGCGGACTCGCCGGGCTCCGGCTTGCCGCCGGGCAGCATGAACCGGGATGTTCCCCGCTTGCGCACCGTGAGCACGTGCCCGTCCTCCCTGACGAACGCGACGGCGGACACGATGATCACGGGGTGCGGCATTCTTCGAGCGTATCCCGGCTGCATCCCACGTCGTCGTCCCGCCTCCCCGCCCGCGCGCATCCATCGAGTCCGAAGTTGTTCACGCCCAGCGCGGCGTGTCGCGTGAACGAGTTCGGACTCGATTACTTCGTAGCGCGCACCGGGATGAGGAGGGCGAGGCCCGCGGCCAGCACCAGCACGATCCCGAGGATGCCCCAGTACTGCGCGCCGCCGACCGCGACGAACGTCGCGAACAGCAGCGGCGCGAGGAACGACACGGCGCGTCCAGTGGTCGCGTACAGCCCGAACACCTCGCCCTCGCGGCCGGCGGGCGTGACCCTCGCGAGGAACGTCCTGCTCGCCGACTGCGCCGGCCCGACGAACAGGCAGAGCACGAGGCCGCCGATCCAGAACGCCGTCGCGCCGAGGTCGTGCGCGAAGAACACCGCGAGCCCGGCGATCACGAGGCCGACCAGGGAGGTGACGATCACCGGTTTCGCGCCGAACCGGTCGTCGAACCGGCCGGACACGAAGGTGCTGATGCCCGCGACCACGTTGGCCGCGATGGCGAAGATGATGACGTCGCCGCTGCTGAACCCGAACGTGCCTTGGGCGAGGATGCCGCCGAACGTGAACACCCCGACCAGCCCGTCGCGGAACAGCGCGGACGCGATCAGGAAGAGCACCGTGTTCCTGCTCTCCTTCCACAGCGTCCCGATGTCGCGCACCAGCACGCCGTACGACTGGAAGAACCCGACGCGCGGGCGGCGGGAGCCGATCGGCATCTCTGGCACGGCGATCAGCACGGGCAGCGAGAAGATCAGCGTCCAGGCGGCGGCGATCAGCGCGATGATCCGGATGTTGAGGCCGGCGTCCTCGGTGACGTGGAGCATCCCGCCCGTGCCGTCGTCGTTGCCGGTGACGAGACCGAAGTAGACGATGAGGAGCAGGACGATGCCGCCCAGGTATCCCGCGCCCCAGCCGAAGCCGCTGACCCTGCCGACCGTCTTCGGCGTGGAGACCTGCACCAGCATCGCGTTGTAGTTGACCGTCGCGATCTCGTAGAAGATCGTGCCGACGGCCACCAGGACCACTCCGAACAGGAAGTAGCTCGGCTCGCCGACCACGAAGAACATCAGCGCGGTCATCACCACGACCACGCCGGTGTTGATGCCGAGCCACAGCTTGCGCCTGCCGGACCCGTCGGTGCGCTGCCCGAGCACCGGCGCGATCAGGGCGACCACGATGCCCGCGATGGCGAGCCCCCAGCCGAGCCCGCTCGACAGCGGGGCCTCTGCCGCGGTGACGGCGGCGTGGGCCGGTCCTTTGAGGTCGGTCTCCGCATCCCGGGCGACGACGAGGGCGGGGTCGACGAACAGGCTGCCGGTCAGATAGACGGTGAACACGAACGTGGTGATGACCGCGTTGAACGCCGCGCCGCCCCAGTCCCACAGCGCCCACGACACCACTTGACGACGCGGGATGCGCCGCTCGGCCGAACTGTCCACGAACAGCGGAGAGGTCGAGGTGACCAGGGCGTCGGTGTTCGCGGGCGCCGGCTGCTTGCCGCGCTCGGCGTCGCTGCCGTTCGCGCTCGGAGGAGTGCTCATGTGCACAGCGTATGGGTTCGCGGTTGCCGGAGGGTGAACCGGGACGCCGTGGCGCGCCCGGTGCCGATGATCCGTGCGCGCACGGTTCCCGGTGTCGTCCGGACGCCGGTAGGCTCGCGGCCGAAGGTGCTCCGGATGCGCAATATGTCCGGAGCGGCATACGAGGCACGGGAGGCTGGAATGACCGCTACGGCGCACGAGGTTCGACAGTACGGCTGGGTGCGGCATCTGCTGCCCCGCATCGTGATCGGCGCGCTCATCGCCGCCGCGCTGGTCGGCGTGTACGCGGTCGTCATCGGCCGGTTCGACGAGACCTGCTGGCGGCTCATCGGCACCATCGCGCTGCTCGTGTTCTTCTCGCTGGTGTCCTGGTACGACGCGGACGTCTCCGCCCGGCGCGCTCCCTGGTTCGGGGTGGTCAGCGTGATCACGTCCGCCTACCTGCTGATGGCCGGCCTGGCGAAGATCTGGGTGCCGCTCGCGGGCGGACCGTACGATCCGTTCGCCTACCGCCCGTGGTGGGAGCCGTTCGCCTGGTTCGCACTGGTGGCGGTGACCAGGCTCGGCCTGCTGCACATCCATCTGGTGCTGAACACGCAGCGCCGGTTCACGGGCCCGGTGATGAGCAACGTGACCGTGGTGACCCTGCTGCTCGTGGGTGCGCTGACGCTCGGCCTCTCGCTGCCGCTTGCGCTGCCGACGGTGGACTTCGGCGAGACGTACTGGCGGCTGCTGGCGGTGGTGGCGATCCTGGATGCGCTGGGCACGATCCTGATCCCGCTCACGTACTCGCTGTTCGGGCCGAAGGCGGCGGTGCAGCAGCAGGTGCCACCGCCCGCGGCGACGTTCGCGCCGCAGGCGTTCCCGTCGGCGCCGCCCGCCGCATCCACCCCGCCGATGGCGTTCACGCCGCCTGTCGCGCCCGCAGCGCCCGAATTCCCCGCCCAGGCCGCGCCCGCCCCGCCGGCTGCACCCGCCGCACCGACCGCATCCACCACCCCGGTGCCGCCGACCGCCGCGTACCCGCGGCTCGACGCCGCCGCCGGGCTACGGCTGGAGTGGCCCCGCTACATCAGCGGCCAGCCGCTCCCTGCTCGCCCAGACGGCTCCCCGGACTTCACGGGCGTCGTCGGATACTGACCCGCGGGATGCCTAGATCGCGATCGGCAGCGTGTACTGGTTGCCGCCGTGGTTGCGCACCTGGCGGTGCAGGCTCTCCATCGTGATGTCGAGCTGGTTCGCCTTGACGGCGGCGTCGGTGAGGTCGCGCAGCAGCTCATCCGGCACCTCGCCGTCGTACTTGTAGTAGATCTTGTGCTCGAGGCTCGCCCAGAAGTCCATCGCGACCGTGCGGATCTGCACCTCGACGGGCACCGCGATCGGCCCGCCGGACAGGAACACCGGGACCTCGACGATCGCGTGCAGGCTCTTGTAGCCGTTGGGCTTCGGGTGCGCGATGTAGTCCTTCACCCGCAGCACGTTCACGTCCGCCTGCGCGGAGAGCAGTTCGAACACGTGGTAGACATCGGAGACGAAGCTGCAGACGATCCGGATGCCGGCGATGTCGGTGATCGCTTCCCGGATCGCGTCGAACGACGGCTCGCACTCTTTGCGGACGATCTTCTGCTCGATGCTCTCGGCCGACTTGAGCCTGCTGTTGATGTGCTCGATCGGGTTGTAGTCGTGCAGTTCGGCGAACTCTTCGCGGAGGATCGACACTTTGGTGGAGATCTCGTCGATGCCGAACTTGTAGGGCATGATGAACCGCGCGAAGTCCGTGTTGAACGCCTGCACCTCATCCAGAGTCGCCGGGTCGATGTTCTGCAGAGCCTCGATGGCCCTGGACGACAGCAGCGGGCCGTTGTGATCGACGTGAAAGGACTCCGGAACCATGTACAGCACGCTATCGACGGTCCTTGTGGAGGCGGTGTGAATCCGCGGGGTTCGCCGTTCCCGTACGAGTCGCAGTGGGGCGACCCGCGCTGCAACGAGGCGCTGATCGTCCGCGGGGAGGACCCGGCGGCTCTCCACGACTGGATGCTCGACGGGTATGCGACCGCCGACGAGTACCGCTACTGGGCACGCAACGTCTGCGGGCTGGCGTGCCTCCGGTCGGTGGTGCGGGTGTGGCGGCCGTCCGCCGCCGGCGCGACGATGCGCGAGCTGATCGACGGGGCGATGGATGCGGGCGCGCTCGTCCCGGAGGAGCACACCGTCCGCGGCCTCTACTACCGCCCCTTCCTCTCCTGGATCGCCGACGAGTTCGGCCTGGACGGCGAGGTCGTCGAGGGGTCGACCGCACGCGAGCACTTCTCGGCGGTGGCGCCCGGCGTCGTGGCCATCGCGTCCGTCACCCCCGAGATCCGCTACCCGGACCGGCCCAACGAGCGGGTGGGCGGCCACCTCGTGCTCGTGCACGGCTTCGACGGGGAGACCGTGTCGTTCCACAATCCGTCCGGCATCGGGCGGACGGCGGCGGACGCATCCCTGCCCGTGGACGAGTTCGAGCGCTTCTACGCCGGGCGCGGGATGCTCCTCCGCGACTGAGAATTCACGGCTGGATGCGCCGTTCTTCCCGCCGATTCCGGGAATGAAACCCCTCTCGCCAAAGTTGAGTCTAGTGTGCTCAAGTTTAGAGCTCGCAGCTTGACAGCCTCCCCCGCGGATGCGACACTTGAGCCGTCGGGACTCAACTCTTGACCCCCAGTTTTTACAACCAAACATCCAGCAACAAAAGGAGAACAGCACATATGTCACGTGCAGTAGGAATCGACCTCGGAACCACGAACTCGGTCGTCGCCGTCCTCGAGGGTGGCGAGCCCACCGTCATCGCCAACGCGGAGGGTTTCCGCACCACCCCGTCGGTCGTCGCGTTCACGAAGGACGGCGAGGTGCTCGTCGGCGAGACCGCCAAGCGCCAGGCCGTCACCAACGTCGACCGCACCATCGCGTCGGTCAAGCGCCACATGGGCACCGACTGGACGGTCGAGATCGACGGCAAGAAGTACACGCCGCAGGAGATCTCGGCCCGTATCCTCGCCAAGCTCAAGAGGGACGCCGAGCAGTACCTCGGAGACACCGTGACGGACGCCGTCATCACCGTCCCCGCGTACTTCAACGACGCAGAGCGTCAGGCCACCAAGGAGGCCGGTGAGATCGCGGGCCTCAACGTGCTCCGCATCATCAACGAGCCCACCGCAGCGGCACTCGCGTACGGCCTCGACAAGGGCAAGGAAGACGAGCTCATCCTGGTCTTCGACCTCGGTGGCGGAACCTTCGACGTCTCCCTCCTCGAGGTGGGCAAGGACGACGACTTCTCGACCATCCAGGTTCGTGCGACCGCCGGTGACAACCGCCTCGGTGGAGACGACTGGGACCAGCGCATCGTCGAGTGGCTGATCAAGCGCTTCAAGGACTCGACCGGTGTCGACGTCTCGAAGGACAAGATCGCTCTGCAGCGTCTGAAGGAAGCCGCTGAGCAGGCCAAGAAGGAGCTCTCGTCGAGCATGTCGACGAGCATCCAGCTGCCGTACCTGTCGCTGACGGAGAACGGCCCGGCCAATCTCGACGAGACGCTCACCCGCGCCCAGTTCGAGCAGATGACCAGCGACCTCCTCGACCGCACCAAGAAGCCGTTCCAGGACGTCATCCGTGAGGCCGGCATCAAGGTGTCCGACATCTCGCACGTCGTGCTCGTCGGTGGTTCGACCCGCATGCCCGCCGTGAGCGAGCTCGTGAAGCAGGAGACCGGCGGCAAGGAGCCCAACAAGGGCGTGAACCCGGATGAGGTCGTCGCCGTCGGCGCCGCACTCCAGGCCGGCGTCCTGAAGGGCGAGCGCAAGGACGTCCTGCTCATCGACGTGACCCCCCTGAGTCTCGGTATCGAGACCAAGGGCGGCATCATGACGAAGCTGATCGACCGCAACACCGCGATCCCGACCAAGCGCAGCGAGACCTTCACGACCGCGGACGACAACCAGCCGTCCGTCGCCATCCAGGTCTTCCAGGGCGAGCGTGAGTTCACCCGCGACAACAAGCCGCTCGGCACCTTCGAGCTCACCGGCATCGCCCCGGCACCCCGTGGCATCCCGCAGGTCGAGGTGACCTTCGACATCGACGCCAACGGCATCGTGCACGTGTCCGCCAAGGACAAGGGCACCGGCAAGGAGCAGTCGATGACGATCACCGGCGGATCCTCGCTGCCGAAGGACGACATCGAGCGCATGGTGCGCGAGGCCGAGGAGCACGCGGCCGAGGACAAGAAGCGTCGTGAGACCGCCGAGACCCGCAACACGGCCGAGCAGCTCGCATACTCGATCGAGAAGCTGATCAAGGACAACGAGGACAAGCTCCCCGAAGACGTCAAGAACGAGGTCCAGGGCGACGTCGACGCGTTGAAGACCGCACTCGCGGGCGACGACGAGGACGCTGTCAAGACCGCGTACGACAAGCTCAACGCGAGCCAGCAGAAGCTCGGAGAGGCGATCTACTCGTCCGCTCAGGCCGACGCGGGCGCCGGTGAGCAGGCTCCTGCAGGTGACCAGCCCGCCGAGGAGAACTCGGACGAGGATGTCATCGACGCAGAGGTCGTCGAAGACGAGGAGAAGAAGTAAGCATGTCGGACCAGAACCCCAACGGGCAGGGCGAAGACCCTGAGCGCGAGGAGCCGGTAGTCCGCCCTGATCCTATTAAGGGAACTGAGCGGAGGATCGACCCCGAGACCGGCAAGGTTCGGCAGCCGGCGGGCCAGGACGGCCAGGAGGGCGGGGACGCCGGAAACGACGCCCCCGACCTCGCCCACGAGGAACTCGTCGATGTCGGCCCGGCCGACGGCGAGGGCCTCGGGTCCTTCCTCTCCGACGAAGACCTGGACGTGCTGAGCGGCCAGTCGACGGCGGACCAGCTCGCGGCCGAACGGCTCGCCGACCTCCAGCGGGTCACCGCGGAGTACGCGAACTACCGCAAGCGGACAGAGTCCAACCGCGAGATCGAGCGCGAGCGCGCGGTCGGCGACACGGTGAAGAGCCTTCTTCCCGTGCTCGACGACCTCGACCGTGCCGAGAAGCACGGCGACCTCGAAGAGGGCAGCGCGTTCTCGACCATCGCGGCCAAGCTCCGGACCACCGCTGAGCGACTCGGCCTCACGCCGTACGGCGAGAAGGGCGACCCGTTCGACCCGCAGATCCACGAGGCGATCTTCCAGCAGCCGACCCCCGGCGTGACGGTCGACACCGTCGCGGACGTGGTCGAGACGGGCTACAAGCTCGGCTCCACCACGGTGCGGGTGGCCAAGGTCGTCGTCGCGGTTCCGGCCTAGGCTCCGGATGCGCACGCCACGCGAAGCGGCGGGATACTCATCCCGCCGCTTCCGTGGTGCGCGCTCGCGATAGATGCAGACTTCAGACACACAGACTTCACACCAACAGACTTCATACCTACAGGCACACACAGGCTGAGAAAGGAGGCGCCGTGGCAAGCCAGGACTGGTTCGACAAGGACTTCTACAAGGTTCTTGGCGTCTCCAAGGACGTCACCCCCGCGGAGCTCAAGAAGGTCTACCGCAAGCTCGCGCGCAAGTATCACCCGGACTCCAACCCGGGCGACCCGGCGGCAGAGGCCAAGTTCAAGGAGATCAGCGAAGCGCACTCCGTGCTCGGTGATCCCGAGCAGCGCAAAGAGTACGACCAGATCCGCGCGATGGGCTCCGGCGCCCGCTTCACCGCGCCGGGCTCGGCAGGCCAGGGCGGCTTCGACGACGTGTTCGGCGGGATGTTCGGCGGCGGTGGCAACCGCGGATACAGCTACCAGCAGGGCGGCAACTTCGACGACGTGTTCGGAGGGCTGTTCGGCAACAGCGGCGGTGGCTTCGGTTCGGCGAGCGGCGGATTCCGCGGCTACGGCGGACCGACCCGCGGCCGTGACGTGACCGCGCACACCACCATCGACTTCATCACGGCGACCAAGGGCGAGACCATCACCCTGCAGGCGTCGGACGGCAAGCCGATCAAGGTCAAGATCCCGGCCGGCGTCGCCGACGGGCAGAAGATCAAGCTGCGCGGCAAAGGCCAGCCCAGCCCGGACGGTGGAGAGCCGGGCGACATCGTCCTCACCGTCACCGTGCGCAAGCACCCGGTGTTCGAGCGCGACGGGCTCAACCTGCGCGTCACGGTTCCCGTGACCTTCGCGGAGGCGGCCCTCGGCGCGACCATCGAGGTGCCGACGCTGGGCGGCGACCCCGTCAAGCTGCGCGTCGCTCCCGGAACGCCGAGCGGTCGCGTGCTGCGCGTCAAGGGCCGCGGGGTGCAGACCTCGAAGGGCACCGGCGACTTGCTCGCCGTCGTCCAGGTGGCCGTGCCGTCGCACCTGTCCGCCGAGGCTCAGGAGGCGCTCAAGGAGTTCGCCGCGAAGCTTCCGGACGAGAACCCGCGCGAAGAGCTGCTCGCCAAGGCCCGCACCTGATCATGGATGAGAACAGCCAGGTCTTCGTGATCTCGATCGCGGCCGAACTGGCGGGGATGCATCCACAGACCCTCCGCCAGTACGACAGGCTCGGTCTCGTCAGCCCGAGCAGGACGGCGGGCAAGTCCCGCAGGTACTCGATGCGGGATGTGGCGAAGCTGCAGGAGATCGCGCGGCTCGGTGCGGAGGGCGTGAGCCTGGAAGGGATCAGGCGCATCCTGGACCTGGAGGATCAGGTGGGTGCGCTCACCACCCGGGTGCGCGAACTGGAGACGGCGCTGGCCGACGAGCTCCTGAACCGCCCGGGCCACCGCGTGTTCGCCGCCGGCCCCGCGGGCGAGGTCGTCTCGCTGCGCGCGGGCACCCGAACCAGGCGCAGCACCCAGGTGGTCGTCTGGCGCCCGCTCGACAGAGACTGAAGCCTCTCGCCCGTCTAGGCTGTCAGCGGCGATACGTCCCGCCTCACGAGGGCGGCGCATCCCGAACAGCTTCAGCACCCCCACGAGGGGCCGTCCACAAGGAAGGTGGCGATGAAGGCTCTCTTCAAGAGCGAGGCCGGACCCGGTCTCGAACTGGTCGACGTACCGGAGCCCGTGATCGGGCAGGAGGACGTCAAGATCCGCGTGCTGCGGACGGGCATCTGCGGAACCGATCTGCACATCCAGCGCTGGGACGACTGGGCGGCCTCCGCCGTCGTCGCCCCGCTGATCCCCGGGCACGAGTTCTTCGGCGAGGTGGTCGAGGTCGGGCCGCTGGTGCACGACGTCGCCGTGGGCGATCAGGTATCCGGCGAAGGGCACATCGTCTGCGGAACCTGCCGCAACTGCCGGGCCGGCCGCCGGCAGATGTGCATCCGCACCCAGGGCCTCGGCGTGCAGCGCAACGGTGCGTTCGCCGAGTACCTCACCCTCCCCGCCGCCAACGTGTGGGTGCACCACAGCACCATCGAGCCGGAGGTCGGCGCGCTGTTCGACCCGCTCGGCAACGCGGTGCACACGGCCCTCGCGTTCCCCGTGGTCGGCGAGGACGTGCTGGTCACCGGATGCGGCCCCATCGGCCTGATGGCCATCGCCGTCGCGCGGCACGTCGGAGCGCGGTTCATCGTCGGCACGGACATCAGCGCATCCCGGCTCGCCCTCGCGGAGGGCATGGGCGCCGACTACACGGTCGACGTCTCGCAGGCCCCCATCCGCTCAGCGCAGGAGGCGCTCGGGATGCGCGAAGGCTTCGACGTCGGCTTCGAGATGAGCGGTGCGCCCAGCGCGCTGCCGCAGATGATCGAGAACATGAACCACGGCGGCCGCATCGCGATGCTCGGCCTCCCCTCCGCGCCGATCGCGATCGACTGGGGCAACGTGGTCACCCACATGCTCACCCTCAAGGGCATCTACGGCCGCGAGATGTTCGAGACCTGGAACGCGATGGGCGCGATGCTGCAGACGTCGGCGACGCTGCGCGACGCCATCGCCTCCATCGTCTCCGACCGGTTCGCCGCGCGGGACTGGGAGAAGGGGTTCGCCGCCGCGGCGTCTGCAGGCGGAGGCAAAGTGATCTTGGATTGGACGGAGCTCTGATGTACGGAACGTTTCGGGAGACGGTCGCGACGCAGCTGAGCGAGATCGAGGAGGCCGGGCTCACCAAGCACGAGCGCAGCATCCACGGTCCGCAGTCGTCGCAGATCGTGGCGGACGGCGCGGAGGTGCTCAACTTCTGCGCCAACAACTACCTGGGCCTCGCCGACCATCCTGCGCTACGGGATGCGGCCAAGCTCGCCCTCGACGACTGGGGCTACGGCCTCGCCAGCGTGCGCTTCATCTGCGGAACGCAGGAGCAGCACCTGGAGCTGGAGCGGCGGGTGTCGCAGTTCCTCGGCACGGAGGCGACCATCCTGCTCTCGTCGTGCTTCGACGCGAACGGCGGCGTTTTCGAGACCCTGTTCACCGCGGACGACGCGATCGTCTCCGACGAGCTGAACCACGCATCCATCATCGACGGCATCCGCCTCTGCAAGGCGCAGCGGTTCCGCTACAAGAACCGCGACCTGGCCGACCTGCGCGCCCAGCTCACCGCGGCACGGGATGCGGGCGCCCGCCACACGGTGATCGTCACAGACGGCGTGTTCTCGATGGACGGGTACATCGCCCCGCTGCGCGAGATCTGCGACCTGGCCGACGAGTTCGGCGCCCTGGTGTTCGTGGACGACTCGCACGCCGTCGGATTCGTCGGAGAGCACGGGAGGGGGACGCCCGAGTTCTGCGGCGTGGCGGACCGGGTGGACATCTACACCGGCACGTTCGGCAAGGCGCTGGGCGGCGCATCCGGCGGCTACGTGTCGTCGCACCGCGAGATCGTGGACCTGCTGCGCCAGCGCGCACGGCCCTACCTGTTCTCGAACACGCTGGCGCCGTCGATCGTCGCCGGCACCATCGCGGCACTCGACCTGCTGGAGCAGTCCGACCACCTGCGGGCGCAGCTCGTCGCCAACGCTGCACTGTTCCGCTCGCTGATGACCGAGGCCGGCTTCGACCTGCTGCCGGGCGAGCACCCGATCGTGCCGGTGATGTTCGGGGATGCAGCGCTCACTGCGCGCATCGCCGACGAGATGCAGCGCCACGGCGTGTACGTGACGGCGTTCTCGTTCCCGGTGGTCCCGCGCGGGAAGGCGCGCATCCGGGTGCAGCTGTCCGCGGCGCACACGGAGGACGAGATCCGGCGCTGCGTGGAGGCGTTCAGCGCTGCCCGGGATGCGGTGGGCTAGCGCTCCCTGCCCGCCCCGCCACTTCTGGGGGCGGCAGTGGACTCGCGCGCGATGACGCGCACGGGCGGTGCGTCGACGCGTTCGACGCGCTCGCCCGCGCGCATTCTCGTGTACGCGTCGTGCAGGGTCGCCGCGAGGGCGTCCGCGTCGAAGGCGACCGTGCTGAGGCGCGGGATGAACTCGGCGGAGCCCGCGTGGTCGTCTGCGCCGACCACCGACACGTCGTGCGGCACGTGGATGCCCGCGTCGGCCAGCGCGCGCACGGCCGCCATCGCGAGGCGGTCGTCGTATGCGGCGACGGCGGTGGGGCGCTCCGCGTCGAAGCGCCAGCCGCGCGCCCAGTCGCGGAGGGAGGCCGCCGACGTGCCGGCGTGGGAGACGGTGAGGGTGGCACCGGCGCGTGCTGCTGCGGCGCGCGCCCCGGCGAGGCGGGCGGCGGCGGTCGCGGCGGCCGTGGGGTCTGTCGGGGCGATGAACACGATCCGGTCGTGCCCGAGCCGCGTGAGCTCGCTGACGGCGGCGTCGCCGAACGGCTCCTGCGGCACGACGAGGGTGGGGGCGTAGCCGACCGGCTCCTGGCCGTGCACGATCAGCGCGCGGACCCCGGCGAGGCGCAGCAGCTCTGTCGCCTCCGCGTCGCAGCGGGCCGCCTCGGCGAGCACGGCCTCCGGGCGCAGCCGAGCCCAGAGCTGGGCGGCCTCCGCACCGGTGAGGTCGGTCTCGACGTGGCTGAGCGCATCCACCCCGTCGTCGACGGTGCGAGCGAGGAGTGCGGCGAACGCGCGTTCCAGCGTGGCTCCGCTGTCGCGCCCGGATGCGGTGAACAGCAGCCCGGAGACCGCCTCTCCGCTGGCGAGCGACCGCGCCGCCGTGTTGGGTGTGTAGCCGAGCAGCCTGGCGGCTTCGAGCACGCGGTGCCTGGTGTCGTCGGAGACCCGGGAGTTGGGCTTGTCGTTGAGCACGAAGGAGACCGTCGCGCGCGAGACGCCTGCCGCGAGGGCGACGTCTGCGCTCGTCGGGGCTTTGACGACGTGAGGGGTGAACATCCTGGTCTCAGTCTAGGCCGGAGCGACCTCGATGGTTACGCGAGTAAGCGGAAAACCGACCAATGACTTGTATTAAGCCGGACGGTGTCCTATGGTTACGCGTGTTAGCACGCAACGTCGCCTGCTCGAAAGGACAACCCCTGTGACAACGCCGTCGGAAGAAACCGGCACCACCCCCCAGCGTCCGGTTCAGCCCACCATCCCCTCCAACCTCTCCGGAGTGCCAGAAAGCTCGGCGCTCGCGTCGACGATCACCACCGCCGGCAGCCCGTTCAGCGCGGCCCCGACCTCCGCCGTCAGCGCGCAGCGCCCGGAGAAGGTGCGCATCCGGGGCAGGCTGCTCAAGCTGATGCTCTCGATGATGGTGGGCAACATCGCCATCTTCGCCATCTGGGGCGCCGTGCCCGGCGTGCTGCTCCCCCTGCAGGTGCAGGGCATCGTCGGCGAGCAGAACAGCGGGCCCATCTTCGGGCTCGTGGCGACCATCGGCGCGTTCGCCGCGATGATCGCGCAACCGGTCGCGGGCCTCGTCTCCGACCGCACACGCAGCAGGTTCGGCCGCCGCGCCCCGTGGATGGTGCTCGGCGTGCTGCTCGGCGGCCTGTCCCTCCTCTTCATGGGCGCGGCCAACGGCATCGTGCAGCTCACCGTCGGCTGGGTGATGGTGCAGATCACCTTCAACTTCGCCCAGGGCCCGCTGAGCGCGATCCTGCCCGACCGTGTCCCGAGCGGGGCGCGCGGAACGTTCTCGTCGCTGTCCGGGCTCGGCCTCATGCTCGGCTCGCTCGGCGGCTCCATCGCCGGGGCCCAGTTCGCGAAGTCGATCCCGGCCGGCTACCTCACCTTCGCCGGAATCGCACTCATCGTCATCGTGCTCTTCGTGCTCTTCAACCCGGACAGCTCCAACAAGGGGGAGCCGAAGCCGCCGTTCAGCTTCGTCGCCTTCCTGCAGACGTTCTGGGTCAGCCCGCGCAAGCACCCGGACTTCTTCTGGGGCTTCACCGGCCGCCTGCTGCTTTACGCCGGCTACTTCATGGTCACCGGCTTCCAGCTGTTCATCCTGCAGAAGTACATCGGTCTCGGCGACAACGCCGTCGGCATGGTGCCGGTGCTCAGCCTGATCAGCCTCGTCGGCATCATCATCACCACCCTCATCGGCGGCCCGATCTCCGACAAGATCGGCCGCAGGAAGATCGTCGTCATCATCGCGGGCTCCGTCATGGCCATCTCGCTGGTGTTCCCGCTGATCCTGCCGACCGTCACCGGGATGATGCTGTTCGCCTTCGTCTCCGGGCTCGGCTTCGGCGCATACCAGGCCGTCGACACCGCCCTGATGAGCGAGGTCCTCCCGTCGAAGGACGACTTCGCCAAAGACCTCGGCGTGCTCAACATCGCTGCCACCCTGCCGCAGACGCTCGCCCCCGGACTCGCCGGGCTGCTCGTCTTCGCTTTCAGCTCGTACACGCCGCTGTTCCCCGTCGGCATCGTGCTCGCCCTCGTCGGAGCCTTCGCGGTCCTCCCGATCAAGTCAGTGCGCTGACCAGCGCATCCATCGAACCGAAAGACGCACCAACCATGACCGACCTCAGCACCGACATCGACACCGACTCCGTCGTCGCCGGCCTCGTCTCTTCCCTCACCCTCGAACAGAAGGTGCGCCTGCTCACCGGCGCCTCGTTCTGGACGCTGCACAGCGAACCGCAGATCGGGCTCGACACGATCGTCGTCTCCGACGGGCCCGCCGGTGTGCGCGGTCAGCTCTGGGACGAGAGGGACAGCTCGGCCAACCTTCCGTCGCCGACCGCGCTCGCCGCATCCTGGGACGTCGACCGGGTGTACGCACTCGGCCAGCTGATCGCTGCGGAGGCGCGTCGCAAGGGCGTCGGCGTCGCACTCGGCCCGACCGTCAACATCCAGCGGTCGCCGCGCGGCGGCCGTCACTTCGAGGCGTACAGCGAGGACCCGTGGCTGTCCGGCGTCGTCGGCACGGCGTTCGTCAAGGGCGTGCAGTCCTGCGGCGTCGGCGCGACCCCGAAGCACTTCGTCGCCAACGACAGCGAGACCGACCGCATGACGGTCAACGTCAACGTGGATGAGCGCACCCTGCGCGAGGTCTACCTCGCGCCGTTCGAGCGCATGGTCACCGAGGGCGGAGCCTGGCTGGTGATGTCGTCGTACAACTCGGTCAACGGCGTCACGATGACCGAGAACGAGTTGCTGCGCTCCCCGCTCAAAGACGAGTGGGGCTTCGACGGCGTGGTCGTCTCCGACTGGATGGGCGTGCGCGACACGGTCGCGGCCGGTGTCTCGGCACAGGACCTCGCGATGCCGGGTCCGGACGGCGTCTGGGGCGATGCGCTGGTCGAGGCCGTGCGCGCCGGTCAGGTGTCGGAGACCGACATCGACGAGAAGGTGCTGCGCATCCTGAGGCTGGCAGGGCGTCTCGGCGCGCTCGACGGTGTTGAAGCGGCGACCCCGCTGGCCGAGCCGTGGCCGGCCGAGCGCATCGACGCGCTGCTCCGTGAGGCCGCGGCGGACGGCATGGTGCTGGTGAAGAACGACGCGGCGGGCGCATCCCCCGTCCTGCCGCTCGGCACGGACCCCGGCACCGTCGCGGTGATCGGTCAGCACGCCCGCATCGCCCGCAGCCAGGGCGGTGGATCGGCGACGGTGTTCCCCGATCACGTCGTTACCCCGCTCGACGGTCTGGAGGAGGCGTTCGGCGCAGAGCGCGTGTCGTTCGCGCCAGGGGTGCGGGCCTCCGAGTCGCTGCTCCCCGTGGATGCGACGGTCGCCACCGATCCGGCGACCGGCGAATCCGGGGTGCACGTGCGCTTCCTCGGCGCGGACGGCGGCGTGGTGCTGGACGAGCACCGCGGAAGCGGCCGCCTCACCTGGCTCGGAGACCCCGTGCTCGCCGACACGGCGGTGGTCGAGGCGACCACCACGTTCACCGCGCCGGAGGACGGCGAGTACGCGGTCGGCTTCGCCGGTCTCGGGCTGTTCCGCTTCGAGGTCGACGGTGAGCTGAAGAGCGACGGCCTGTTCTTCCCCGACGGCACCGACCCGTTCATGGCGTTCCTCAACCCGCCCAAGCAGTCGTTCCCGATCACGCTCGCGGCCGGGCAGACGGTCGCACTGCGGCTCGAACACCGTCCCCAGCAGCAGCTCGGACTCGCGGCCGTGATGTTCACGCTCGGGTACGAGGAGCCCTTCGGCAGCGCGGACGACGAGCTGGAGCGCGCCGTGTCGCTCGCCGCGGCCTCCGACGTGGCCGTCGTGGTCGTCGGCACGACGGAGCAGCTGGAATCGGAGGGCTTCGACCGCGACGGCCTGCGCCTCCCGGACGGGCAGGACGAGCTCGTGCGCCGCGTCGTCGCCGCGAACCCGCGCACCGTCGTCGTCGTCAACTCGGGCGGCCCGGTGATCCTCCCCTGGCTCGACGACGCTCCCGCCGTGCTCCTCACCTGGTTCCCCGGCCAGGAGATGGGCCACGCGCTCGCCGACGTGCTGACCGGCGCCGTCGAACCGGGCGGCCGCATCCCGACCACCTGGGCGGCGACGGAGGACGACGTGCCGGTCTGGCAGGTCGAGCCCGTCGACGGCCAGCTCTACTACGACGAGAAGCTCAACGTCGGCTACCGCGAGTGGATGCGCAGGCAGGCGGCGGGCGGACCGGCCCCGGCCATCCCGTTCGGTCACGGCCTCGGCTACACGAGCTGGGAGTTCGGGGAGCCGAGCGTCGAGGGCGGCGGTGCCGGCGGTGTCGGCCTCGAAGTCAGCGTTCCCGTGACCAACGTCGGCGACCGTGCAGGCAAGCAGGTGGTGCAGGTGTACCTGAGCCGGGTGTCGGACTCCGACATCGAGCGACCGGTGCTCTGGCTCGCGGGCTACGCGGTGGTGCGCGCGGAGGCGGGAGAGTCGGCGGTCGCGACCGTCGCCATCGAACCGCGCTCGCTGCAGCACTGGTCGGTCGACGACCACGCCTGGCTGACCGAGGGCGGCACGTACGCGGTGCGCGTCGGTTCGTCGGTAGCGGAGCTGTCGGAGGCGGTGGAGTTCACGGTGTGAGCGGTGCGCTGGTCACGCCGTGTGGATGCACGGTGTGACCAGCGTGGTTCAGTTCTGCCGGTTGCCGCCGGGGTGTCTGGAACTGCTGTGCTTCGACATCCCGTACACGGCCAGGACGAGCCCCACGCAGGCAGCGCAGAGCCCCGCGACGAATGCTGCGATGACGAACGGGTTCAGCTGAGCCGCCGTTCCGTTCAGGTCGGCATCGACGCCGCTTTCGAACAGCGTGGTGCCCGACCAAAGGGCTGAGACCGTGCCCACGAGGGCAAGGGCAAGTCCGATGAGACTCGTCTTCACGGTTGCCTCACTGCGGGTTGCACGCCGCGAGAACAGTGCGCGCGTAGCCGACGTCGGGACGCCACGAATCCAGGTTCCAGGGTGTCTTCCAGATCCCGACGTTGGCTGCGTGGCAGACGAGTTGGTCCCGCCATTTGTTTCCTTCGTAGGCGGCGGGAACGATCGCCTTGTAGTTCGCGTAGATCGTGTCTCCCGAGTACGCATTCCACTTGATCTGTGCAGGATAGACGCTGATGATCGTTCCCTGCGAGCTGCTGTTCTGGACGATCTTGGTGTAGAAGCCGTTGCTTCCGAGTGTCGTCGGATCGGCGACGATCGGGTACGCCGACCCGACGCCATGCTCAACTATCTGCGTGAGCGTGGTTCCGTTGATGACGTACCGCGTCGCAACATCCTTTCCTCGCGCATCCTTGGCCCACGGCAGCGCGATGGAGGCCACGAGTTCTCCCGCTCCGTCGACAGCGACAATTCCGCCGTCCGCCAACCGTCGCAATGTCACGCCACCGGAGCAGTCATAGTCATACGAGTACGACGTCGGCGCATCCGCCCCTTCGATGATGGTGTTGATCTGCACACTGCCGTCGCTTTGGACAACCGGGACCGTGCTCGATCCATTGCGGTTGTCGAATGACACCACACCCGGCTTCTGCACCTCCGCGTCCGCCGCCTGGTCAGCGAACGGGAGGCCGATCGAGACCGTGCCGCCTTCGCTGCCCAGTGTGATGCCGTTGGATGCGTCGACCGGCACCGTCACCGTCGCCCCGGCCACGGTCGCGTCGATCGCATTCTCACCGGTAGCGGTCGTCGGCACGCTAGCCGCAGACTCGATGGTCTCTGGTGTTGCGGAAGCCACCACCGCCAACGTGTCGTCCGGGTTATCCGCGAATGCGGGAACCGCGCCAGCCGTCCCGATTGTTGTACCCACTGCGAACGCGGACACCCACCGCTTCGTCACCTTCGTCATGCTGTTCCTCTCGTCATCGAGTAGAAGCCGGGATATCTAAAATTCCGAACCTAACGTCATACACTAATCCATCCTCTATGTGGCGCGCCCTGCACTGCTCACGCGTCCCCGCAGCCACAACGCCCCGCGCCTCCACCCCACCTCACCGTGTGACCGGGTAGCGTGGGGGAGCCCTCCCGGAAGGAGACCCCATGATCGTCGACAACGCCGTCTACGTCGACGGTCGGCGCACCGCTGACCCGACATCGCTGGAGCAGACGTTCGAGACGGTGCGGGAACGCAACGGGTTCGCCTGGATCGGCCTGTACCGGCCGACCGAGAAGGAGCTGGCCGCCGTCGCGACCGAATTCGAGCTGCCGGAGCTCGCCGTGGAAGACGCCCTGAGCGGGCACCAGCGCGCAAAGCTGGAGAAGTACGGCACCACGACGTTCGTGGCGCTGCGGCCCGCGCACTACATCGATGAGACCGAGAAGGTGGAGTTCGGTGAGGTGCACGTCTTCCTCGGCGAGCAGTTCGTCATCACCGTGCGGCACTTCGAATGGCCGGACCTCTCGATCGTCCGGCACAGGATGGAGCACGACGCGCGGCTGCTCGCACCCGGTCCGATCGGGGTGCTCTACGGCATCCTGGACCAGATCGTCGACGACTACGCCCCCGTGATCGCCGGTCTGGAGAACGACATCGACGAGATCGAGGACCAGCTCTTCAACGGCGACCGCACGGTGTCGCGCCGCATCTACGAGCTGTCTTCCGAGGTGATGACGTTCCAGAGGGCGGTCAACCCGCTCGGCGGTGTGCTGCAGAGTCTCAGGGACGCGCTCGCCGCATCCGGTGCGGACGAGTCGTTGCGCGACCGGTTCCGGGATGTGCACGACCACGTCATCCGGATCGTGGAGCGGGCGGACGGATTCCGGCAGATCCTGCAGAACGCGCTGCTGGTGCACACCACGCTCGTCGGCCAGGCGCAGAACGACGAGGTCAAGAAGATCTCGTCCTGGGCGGCCATCCTGTTCACCCCGACCCTCGTCGGCACGATATACGGGATGAACTTCGACCACATGCCGGAGCTGCACTGGGCGCTCGGCTACCCGTTCGCGCTCGCGCTGATGCTGGCGACCGGCATCGGGCTGTACTACGCGTTCAAGCGGAACAACTGGCTCTGACGCCGGAGGCGCGGGGCCGGTGTGCATCCCGCGAGGCTGGGTGGCATCCCGGGGCTGCGAGAATTGATCCCGTGTTCGAGTATGCGCGGTTGCGGCGGTGGCCGGATGTGGAAGGCGAGAACCTGTTCGCCTCGGATGCGGCCGACCGCCTGATCGCCGACCTGGCACGGGATGCGGTCGCCGCGGCTGCCGATGGCGAGGTCGTCGTCATCGGCGACGCATACGGCGCGCTCACCCTGGCGGCGGCCGCGGAGGGCGCCACCGGTATCCGCGTGCACCAGGATCCACTCACCGGAGAACAGGCGCTCGCCGCCAACGCCGCCGAGCTCGGCTACTCCGACGCATACCGCGGGCTCCCGCTCGACGCCGAACTCGTCTGCGACGCGCGGGTGGTCCTGCTGCGCCTGCCGCGGAGCCTGGATGCGCTGGACGAGATCGCGACGCTGGTGGCGGCGCACGCGCATCCGGATGCGGTCGTCTACGCGGGCGGAATGCTGAAACACATGAGCCTGGCGATGAACGACGTGCTCGGCACGGCTTTCGCTTCCGTCACGGCGTCGCTCGCCCGGCAGAAGGCGCGTGTGCTCACCGCCGCGCATCCGCAGCCGGTCGCGGGCGCGGACGACCGGTGGCCGCGGCGTTCGCACGACGACGAACTCGGGATCACGGTGTGCGCGCACGGCGCCGCGTTCGCGGGTACCTCGGTCGACATCGGCACCCGCTTCCTGCTCAGCGTGATCGACGCCGCCGCTCCGGATGCGCACACCGCCATCGACCTCGGCTGCGGAACCGGCGTGCTCGCGACCACGCTCGCCCTGCGCAGGCCGGGCCTGCGCGTCATCGCCACCGACCAGTCCGCCGCGGCCGTCGCCTCGGCCACGGCCACCGCAGTGGCGAACGGCGTCGCCGACCGCGTCACGGTGGTGCGCGACGACGGTCTCGCCGGGCAGCCGGATGCGAGCGCCGACCTGATCGTCCTCAACCCGCCCTTCCACATCGGCAGCGCCGTGCACACCGGGATCGCCCACCGGATGTTCGCCGACGCCGGACGCGTCCTCGCCTCCGGCGGTGAACTGTGGACGGTCTGGAACTCGCACCTCGGCTACCGCTCCGCGCTGGAACGTGCGGTCGGGCCGACCAGGCAGGTGGCGCGCAACGCCAAGTTCACGGTCACGGCCTCCCGCCGCGAGTGACCGTGGCGGGCGGGTGACCAGCCGAGTGGCTGACGTCGCCCTTAGCCGACCACGTCGTCGCTCGCGTGGCGGGCGCGGCCGAACGGCGAGAGCGCGAGGAAGACGGTGACCACGACGATCCCGGCTATCGCGATCCAGAGCGTCGGCCGGTAGCCGATGACCGTCGCGGCGAGGCCGCCGATGGGCGCCCCGACGACGATCATGGCGCGGTTCGCCGACCGCATCGTGGTGTTGGTGCGCGCCTGCAGCTCGTCCGGGGTGACGGCTTGCCGGTAGCCCATCTCGTTGGCGTTGCTGAGTCCCAGCCCGAGCCCGTAGAACCCTTGGCCGACCGTGAGGACCGTCACCACCAGCCAGGTGGCTGCGTCGCCGGGCACGGTCGCGATGAGGACCCAGCCGACCGCCATCAGCAGGTTGCTCGCGACAACCGCGACGCCCGCTCCCCAGCGGCGTCCGACGCGGATCGACACCGAGCTGCCGATCAGCCCGGCGACCCCGGCGCCGGCCAGGGCGATCCCGAGCTGGAACGCGCTCAGGTCGAGCGCGAGCAGCGCGAACGGCACGAAGACCGTGCCCAGGATGCTGTTGAAGAAGAACCAGCCGTGCGAGCCGAACGCCATCGGACCGAGCACGGGATGGCGGTAGACCCACCGCAGTCCCTCCGCGATCTCGCGGCGAAGGCTGCGGGCCGGGGTCGCCGTCGCCGGTGGTTCGTCCACCCTGACCCGCCAGATCGCGACCGCGGAGAAGAGGTAGGACACCGCATCCACGACGATGGCGGACGCCGCGCCGACGAGCGACACCAGCGCACCGGCGACGAGCGGCCCAGAGGTCTGCGCGACGGCGTCGCTCTGATCGGTGCGGGCGTGCGCGGCCAGCAGGGCGCCTCGGGGCACGATCCGCGGCACCAGCGACTGGGAGGCGGCGTCCCCGAACAGCGACAGCAGGCCCACGGCGCAGACGATCGCGAGCAGAACCGGGATGTTCAGCACGCCGAGAACGAAGAACAGCGGGATCAACGCCAGCAGCACCGCCCGCCCGAGGTCGCTCCCGATCAGCACCGGGCGCCGCCTCCGCCGGTCGACCAAGGCCCCGACCACGAGGCCGAGCACCAGATACGGGAGCCACCTGGCCGCGTTGAGCAGCCCGATGTCCGCGGCGGTCCCGTGCAGCGACACCAGCACGAGCACCTGGAGGGCCAGCGTCGTGACGTACGTGCCGAACCCCGAGACGGTGTACGACGCCCAGTACGCGAAGAATCCGCGAATCCTGAAGACGTCGCGTCGCCCCGGTCCCGACATGCCGCTCCTCCGCTTGTGTCTGCGATCAGGCTAACGAATGGGGCGCGTGTGCCACGATGAGGCAGGGGGGTCCCATGGTTTCGGAGAAAACAGATCCAGTCGTCGTCCGCGTCGGCCGGGTTGTCGGCCGCGCGTTCAAGCGGGTCGTGGATGCGTTGATGGTCGTCGGCTCGTCGCTCGGGCCGGCGCGTGGTGCGGGTGATCCGGAGGCTAGAAAAGGCTACGAGCAGCCGAATCGTGACTACCGGCCGTAGAGCACGACCGTGCCGCCAGCCCTCGCCCCAGGAATAGCGCACCCCCTCGCGCTGTTTTCGCGAGCGTGACGATCACCGCGATGACCTCCCCCGCCACGCTCGACGAGTTGCTGTCCACGCTCGAGTGGCGAGTGGATGCGTCGCGTCACGTCGCACTCGGGCCCGGCGACAGGGCGACCTTCCCCGGTGCGACGTTCGTCTATCTGCTTGCGGGGTCCATCCGGGTGCGTTCGCGCGGCCCGCAGGGGGTACAGCTCGCCTTTCACGCTGGCGACGTCGTCTTCACGACGGGGCGCAACGCGGTCGACCTGCTGGCGGACGGTCTCGGCGAGGTGATCGTCAGCGAGCTGCGGCCGGTGGGCGGCACCCGCGCGCTCGACGCGCTGCCCGACGTGGTGGGCGTGAACCAGCTGGCGGAGCTCGATCCGGCCATCGCCCTCCTCGCCGCGCAGATGGGCGGCTCGCTGAAGCCGCGCCGCGCCGGCGACGACGTGATCTGCGGCCGGATGGCCACCACCATCGTCTCGGTGGCGATCCGGGCCTGGGCGGAGGGCGACTGCGCTCCCGAGAACTGGCCGTCGGTGGTCGAGGACCCGTTCGTGTCCCGCGTGCTCGACGCGATGCACGAGAATCCCGGGCACCCGTGGACCGTGGGCGACCTCGCTGCGGTCGGCGCGATGTCGCGCACGATCTTCGCCGAGCGTTTCCGCGAGCAGGTCGGGCAGTCGCCCGCCAGCTATCTCGCCCAGGTGCGGATGGATGCGGCCATGACCTACCTGTCGCAGGACGGTCTCACGGTCAGCGAGACCGCCAGGATGCTCGGCTACGAGTCGGACGCCGGCTTCAGCCGTGCCTTCCGCCGCCACACCGGGTCCGCCCCGTCCGTCTGGCGGCAGCGCGCGAGCTAGCCGCGCGCGCCCCCCAGCCGCCCTCACCCCTGCAGCGCCCGGCGCCTCCCCGCGCTGCCGAACAGCACCACGCCCACCGCGACCACGGCCACCGCCACCAGGTACGTGAACCGCACATCCACGCTGTCGACCAGGATGCCGCCGAGCCCGGCGCCGAGGGTGATCGCCAGCTGGAACCCGGCGACGACGAGGCCACCCGCCGCTTCGAGCCTGTCCGGGATGTAGCGTCCGGCCCAGGTGTTGATGACCGCCGGCCACGCCCCGAAGCCGAAGCCCCAGACCGCGATGGCCGCTGCCACCACGATCACTGAGCCCTGGCCGAGCACCGAGAGCAGGATCGCCCCGGCGATGAGCGCCGGCTGCAGGTAGCGCAGCAGTCCGAGGTACCGGTCGGCGAGCGCGCCGACCACGAGGTTCCCGACCACGCCGCCCACGCCGAACACCACGAGCAGGCCGGCCGCGAAGGCCGTGTCGAGTCCGGGCACCTGGTCGAGCGCGAGCCGGATGAACGTGTACGCCATGAAGTGCCCGAACACGATCAGGATGTGGCCGGCGAGGCCTTGCCGCACGCCAGGCCGCTTGAGCGTGTCGACCAGGATGCTCAGGCTCGACGCCTCGGCCGGGGCGATCCGTGGCAGCGTCAGGCGCAGGGCGACCGCGACGACGGCGGTGAGCACGGCCGCGCCGAGGAACACGCCGCGCCAGTCGACCAGCTCGGTGAGGTACACCCCGATCGGCACACCGGCCACGACGGCCAGGGTCATGCCGGCGCTGACGATGGTCATCGCCCGCCCGAGCCGTTCCGGGCTGGCCAGCTGCGCCGCCACCGTGAGCGACATCGACCAGAAGCCGCTGATCGCCACGCCGATGAGCAGTCGCGCCACCAGCAGCAGCCACAGCGACGGCGCCACCGCCACGGCCAGGTTGGACACCGCGGCGAGGATCGCGACGAGCACCAGGAAGGTGCGCCTGTCCATCCGGGGGATCAGGATGCCGAGCGTCGGCGCCGCCAGGAACCCGACGAACGCCGTGACGGTGACGGTCTGCCCGGCCTGTCCGGGCGTCACCCCCAGCTCGGCGGCCATCGCGGTCAGCACACCGGACGGCAGGAACTCGGCCGTCACCAGCACGAAGCTCGTCAGGAGCATGACGATGAGGGCGGCCCAGCGCGTGCGCTGGTGCGTGGGAGCGGCGGGGGAGGTGGCCCGGATGGGAGAGGTGTCTGTCGTCACTGTTCCACCCTGGCGGATCGCGGAGGGGCGCACCTGATCCTCCGTCCGGGACAGGCGACCATCCGTCCGGATCGTCTGCGCGGTCGGTCAGACCGCCGACCGGCGCCGCGCATCCCGCGCCATCGCCACCCGGGGCCAGTCGCTGAGCGCGAGCCCGGCAGCGGCCTCCTCGCGCACCCGCTCGCGGAGCGCGTCGTCCCGCTGCTCGTCGGGAAGCAGCGAGAATCCGAGACGGGCGTAGTACGGCGCGTTCCACGGGACGTCCGCGAACGTCGTCAGCGTCAGCTCGGTCAGCCCGCGCTCCAGCGCCCAGGCGTCCGCAGCCTCGATCAACCGCGCGCCCAGCCCCTGCCTGGCGTGCGATGGATGCACGGACACCTGCTCGATGTGCGCCCGGCTGCCGAGCGTCTCGACCAGCAGATACGCGACGGGGGTGTCCGTCCCGTCGACCGCCACCAGCGCTCCGCCGCTCCGGATGCACGCCGCCAGCTCGTCCGCGCCGGGCGGCTCGTCGTCGGCGATCTCCGCGAGCCCGATCCCGCGGAAGGGCTCTCCCGCTGCCCGTTCGATCTCCTGGATGGCCGGGATGTCCGTGGTCCGTGCCGCTCGAATCGTCACCGTCCGAGCGTATAAGAACGGGGAAGGTCGGGCAGGGTCAGCTTTCCGCGCCGGCGACCACCGTGCCGATGCCGAGGGCCGCGAGGATGCCGGCGGACACGCGTTCGAGCGCGCGGGTGACCCGCGGGCGCTTCAGCCAGGCGACCATGCGGGAGGCGAGCAGCACCACGACGCCGAGGTAGGCGACGGAGACGAGCGCGTCCACCGCGCCGAGCAGCATCGTCTCGCCCAGTCCCGCGTTCGCCGGCACGAACTGCGGCACGACCGCGAGGAAGAACAGCCCGACCTTCGGGTTGAGCAGGGTGGAGAGCATCCCGGCCAGGAGGCTGCGGAGCGACCAGCCGCCGGTCGCCGGAGCCGCGGGGGACTCTGCGCCACCCTCCGCCGAGGCGTCGCCGGAGGCGGCGGCAGCCGCAGCGCGCGCGCTCCTCAGAGTCGCGACGAAGGCCATCACACCGAGGTAGATGAGGTACAGCCCTCCCAAGATCTTCACGATGCGGAACACCTCGGCAGACTGCTCCATCAGCGTCGCGAGCCCGACCGCGACCAGCCCGGCCCAGACGAGCGAGCCGAGCGAGCAGCCGACCGCCGCCGCGAAACCGTCGCGCGCCCTGGCCATGCTGTAGCGGAGCACCAGGAACGTGTCAGGTCCAGGGGTCAGCGCGAGCACCAGGCAGAGCCCGGAGAAGGCGAGGATCGTGAGCAGCGACATGCGACGATCCTAGGGCCGGTCAGAGCGCGAGGGTATAGGTCGCGACGCCCACTGCGATCACGGGGCACCTTCCGCGTCCGGTGCCGCCGCGTCCGGTACTGCCTCCGCATCCGCCGCCGCCGCGCGCGCCGCCAGCGCCCGCTCCCGCATCGCGAGGAACAGCGGAAGCGCGAACGCGAGCGCCACCAGCGGGATGAGGACGATGTAGACCCACACCCGCCGCATCCCGAGCCGCCTGCTCTCGAAGACCATGAACGCGATTGCGGCCACGGCGGCGATCAGCACGTCGACCGTGAGCGACGAAACCGCCGGGCCGCTCTGCAGCCAGTCGCCCACGTAGTCGCGGTGCTGCAGGATGGCGGCGATGTTGAACGCCCAGGTGCCGACGAGCCCGAGGAGGGCGACGACGAGGAAGAAGACCGCCCTGCTGTTCCAGCGCGGCCCGGTCATGCCGTCGCCCCCGCGTGCATCCTCGGCCGCGAGCCGGAGTGCGTTCCGACCGCGACGACAGCGACGGCGGCGATCACTCCGCCGACGGCGATGATCCATCCTCCGGCCAGGAAGAGCCCGTCCGGCCGCACGATCGACTGCCCGGCGAGCGCCTGGAACGTCACCAGGACAAGCACGGCCGCGTACACCGCGGTCGCCACCACGACGAGCCGCAGCCGCACCCTGTCGTCGGCGACGGCGCGCCAATGGCGGCCGAGCCAGCCGAGCGCGATGGCGAAGAGCGGCAGCAGTTGCAGTGCGTGCATCCCGATGAAGTGCGGGATGCGCAGATCGCCGCCCACCGTGCTCCAGCCGAGCAGGGGCAGGCCGGGTCCGCCGTCCGCCAGCCCGACCGTGTGGGCGCCCGCGATGCCCTGGAAGTCGTGGAGCTGTGCGGCGGTCGGCCCGGTCATGAGGTAGGCGAGGCCCATCCCCACGAGCGCGATCAGCGCACCCGCCCGCACGGCGACAGTGGTGGATGCGGTCGGCAGCCGCAGGAAGAACACCGCGATCGTCGTCACGAACGTTCCGACGTAGAGCACCGTGATGGACACGGCCATGATGCCCCACACCGCGGCGGCGAGCCCGGTCGAGACGTTGAAGTGACTGGTGGTGCCGGCGGCGGCGGCGCCGACGATCGCGACCTGCTCGACGATCAGGGCGACCGCGATGACGGTTCCCGCGGTGTGCGCCACGCGGCGGAACCGGGGGAGGTGCGCGATCAGCCAGGCCCAGGTCACGCTGTAGAGCAGGATCGACAGGGAGAACTTGAGCGGCTTGAGCCAGGTGTCGACGCCGAGGACCTGCCTCTGGTCGACCAGCAGGCCGATCAGGCAGACGATGGTGCTGACGACCATGAGGGCGGCGACCGTCATGAGCGGACGGTGCCAGGCGAAGACGGACTTCATGAGAGCCTTCTCTCCGAGGTGACGGCGGCCTGGGCGATGCGCCGCAGACCGAGGGCGAGCGAGTCGCCGAGCACGGTGCCGACCACCATGAGCTCGGCCATCCGCGACGCGTCCGGCAGAGCCGCGACGGCGTCGAGGTCGGCGTCGGCGGCCGCACGGGCCGCTGACGCGTATGCGTCCAGATAACTGTCCGGCAGCGGGAAGCCGGCGTTCGCGAACGCGTCGAGCACGCGCGCGGCGATCTGCTGGCCGATGTTGCCTTCGCAGTCCGACCATCCCGCGCGCCCGATCAGCGCGTCGATGCGGGCGATGGATGCGTCCGTCGGCTCCGACACGTCGGGGACCGCGGCGCGGGACAACGCCTGCTGCGCCACGTCGAACGTGTGCGCGATCGGCGCATCCGGATCGTCGAGCGCCGCCAGCACCTGCGCCACCGAGCTGACGGACAGGTGCCCGACTTCGAGCATCGACCGGATGAGCCGCAGCCGGTGGATGTGCGCATCGCCGTATTCCGTGCGGTTGCCGTTGAGGCGCTCACCGGCCGGCAGGAGTCCCTCGCGCACGTAGTACTTGATCGTGGCGGACGGGGTTCCGGTGGTCTCGGCGAGTTCGGTGATGAGCATGCGCCGATAGTAACACTACCGGTAGCGCCACTACCAGTGTCTCAGAGCGCGTCGTCTCCGCGCGAGCGCTTCGATCGGGACGGGGCCTCCTGCAGCGAGAGCCAGAACAGGATCGCCAGCAGGCCGAAGATCACCAGCGAGGAGGCGAGGTCGCTCCAGGTGAACGGCACGAGCTCGCCGTCGATCGACAGCACCAGCGCGGACTCGATGAAACCGAAGACCAGGAAGAACGCGGCGAGCAGCGCCCTCGTCCTCCGCACCGAGCGTCCGCGCCTGTGCAGTTCGAGCCTGCGCAGCTCCACCATCAGGGTCAGCAGCAGCAGCGGAAGGATCTGGGCGAGTGCGGCGGCGGTCGCGCTGTCCATGAGCACGATCCGCACATCCATCGGGTCAACCACGTCCCCATCTTTCACCGCAGGGCCGCCCCGCGCCACCCCGCTCGTTACGGCGGGGGAAACATTTGTTGCGCGTGGCACCGAACAGCGAAATGATGAGCCCGACGGGCCTACAGCGCCGCACACCGACCGTCGTGCGGCGACGCGTGGAGGGGAGCCCACACATGGAGTTGGATGTCGATGGAGTAGCCGAACGGGTCTCGACCGGCGCGCTCCCGTCCTGGGACGACGTCGAGCACCTCGTCCAGGATGCGTACGAGCGCAACCGGGCGGTGACCGCGGGAACGGTCGCCGACTACATCCCCGCCCTGGCCGTCGCCGACCCCGCCCTGTTCGGTGTCAGCGTCGCCGAGGTGAACGGCGCCGTGCACAGCGCGGGCGACGTCGGGCACGCGTTCTCCATCCAGTCGATCTCGAAGGCGTTCGTCTACGCCCTGGTCTGCGAGGAACTCGGCCACGAGCTCGCCCTCGAACGCGTCGGGGTGAACAACACCGGCCTCGCCTTCAACTCGGTGATGGCCATCGAGCTGAACGACGGGCACCCGATGAACCCGATGGTCAACGCGGGAGCTCTCGCCACCACGGCGCTCGTTCCGGGATCGACCGCCGACGAACGGTGGGCGTTCATCCAGGACGGCCTCTCGCGGTTCGCCGGGAGGCGGCTCGAACTCGACACCGGCGTGTACGAGTCGGAGGCGGCGACCAACCAGCGCAACCAGGCCATCGCCCGGCTGCTGGAGAGCTACGGCAGGATCACCGCGGACCCCGTCGAGGTCGTCGACGTCTACACGCGGCAGTGCTCGCTCCTCGTCACGGCACGCGACCTCGCTGTGATGGGCGCCACGCTCGCCGACGGCGGCGTGAACCCGGTCACCGGCGAACGCGTCGTCTCCCCGCACGTCTGCAGGGACACGCTCGCCGTGATGGCGGCCAGCGGACTCTACGAGCAGTCGGGGGAGTGGCTGTTCGAGATCGGGATACCGGGCAAGTCCGGCGTCGCGGGCGGCCTCGTCGCCATCGCGCCGGGCAAGGCGGGGATCGGCACGTTCTCTCCCCCGCTGGATGCGGCGGGCAACAGCGTTCGCGGCCAGCGGGCCACGGCGTTCCTCTCACGCAGCCTCGGGCTGAACGTCTTCGCGTCCGACGTGCACGGCAGGCCGGACGCGCAGCTCCATGACACGTCGACAGAAGGGCAGGAACGATGAGTGCAACAGAAGCCGTCGCACCGGTGATCGAGAAGGCCTCGTGGCGACCGATGATCGCGCTGTTCTGCGCGCAGATCCTGATGTCGTTCAACGTCGCGGCCCTGCCGGTGTCGCTCGGAGGAATGGTCGACGACTTCGGGGTCCCCCCGACCACCGTCAGCACCGCCATCGTCATGTACGGCATCGCGGTCGCGGCGCTCGTGATGGTGGGTGCCAAGCTCGGTCAGCGCGTCGGCTGGGTGCTGATCTTCCGCATCGTTATCGGGCTGTTCGCGGTCGCCGAGGTGATGATGATCTTCGCGCCGACCGTCGGCTGGGTGATCGGCGCCCAGGCGCTCGCCGGAGCGTCCGCGGCCATCATCGTCCCGGCGCTCGTCGCGCTGATCGCGGAGAACTACCGGGGGACGCAGCAGGCGACGGCCATCGGATCGCTCGGCTCTGCCCGCGCCATCTCCGGGTTCAGCGCGTTCTTCATCGGCGGCGCGCTCGGCACCCTGGTGGGCTGGCGGCCGGTGTTCGCGATCCTGGTGGTGCTCGCGGTCGTGGTGTTCATCCTGAGCTTCTCGCTGCGCTCCGACCGTGGGGACAGCAGCGTCAAGATCGACGTGGTCGGCGCCATCCTGATCGGTCTCGGCATCGTGCTGCTGACGCTCGGCTTCAACAATCTGAACGCGTGGGGCATCATCGAGGCCAGGCCGGATGCGCCGTTCGACATCCTGGGGCTCTCTCCCGCGATCGTGTTCATCGTGGTCGGCATCGTGCTCGGGCAGGCGTTCTTCCTCTGGACCCGCCGCCGCACCAAGACGGGCCGGGTGCCGCTGATCGCGCTGAGCGTGCTGCGCTCGTCGCGGGAGCGCTCGGCGGTGTACGCGATGTTCATCATCGTGCTGCTGGAAGCCGCCATCAACTTCACCATCCCGCTCTACACGCAGATCGTGCAGGGCCGCACGCCGTTCGACACGTCGCTCGCCATGATCCCGTTCAACCTGACGGTGTTCGTCACTGCGATGCTGGTGGTGCGGTTCTACCGCAGGTTCAGCCCGCGCACGATCGGCGTCTTCTCCTTCATCCTGACCACCGCGGCGCTGGCCTGGCTGTCGCTCGTGGTGACCAACAACTGGGAGACGCTCCCGACCATCCTGGGGCTGATCGTGTTCGGCATCGGGCAGGGCGCCCTCGTGACCCTGGTGTTCAACGTGCTGGTCACGGCGTCGCCGAAGGAACTCGCCGGAGACGTCGGCTCGGTGCGCGGGACCACGCAGAACCTGGCCTCCGCGGTCGGCACGGCGATCGCCGGCGCGCTGCTCGTCACCATCCTCGGGCTGAACGTCGGGCAGGCGGTGATCGCGCATCCCAAGCTGCCGGAGTCGCTGACCTCGCAGGTGGATCTCGACAACGTCAACTTCGTCAGCAACGACCGCCTCCGCGACGTGCTCGCCCAGACGGACGCCTCACCCGCCCAGGTGGATGCGGCCGTGCAGATCAACGAGCAGGCGCGCCTCGACGCCCTCCGCCTCGGGCTGCTGATGCTCGGCGCTGTGAGTGCGCTCGCCATCATCCCCGCCGCGCGTCTCCCGCGCTACCGCTCCCACGAGATCCCGGACCCGTCGCCGGCCGCCGACTGACCATCGGGCCCCAACACATCCACGCGACACCCGAGACGGGTGCCGCGTGAGTGTGTTCGAACTCGATGATCGCGCTCATTCCGAGGTCAGCTGATCTTCCGCCGGTAGATCGCGATGGCGAAGCCGTAGGCCACCACCAGGATGCCGACGAGCCAGGCGAGGGCGATCCAGATGTCCCCGCCCACCGGCTGCTCGGCGAAGAGCGCGCGGATGGTGTTGACGATCGAGGTCACCGGCTGGTTCTCGGCGAACCAGGCCACCGGGGCCGGCATCGACTCGGTCGGCACGAACGCGGAGCTGATGAACGGGAGGAAGATCAGCGGGTAGCTGAAGCCGCTCGCCCCGTCCACGGTCTTGGCCGAGAGTCCGGCGATCACGGCGATCCAGGTCAGCGCGAGGGTGAACAGGATCAGGATGCCCGCGACGGCCAGCCACCCACCGACCGACGCCCCGGTGCGGAACCCCATGATCAGCGCGACGCCGATGACGACGGCCACGGAGACCAGGTTCGCGGCCAGCGAGGTGAGCACGTGGCCCCAGAGCACGCTCGACCGGGAGATCGGCATGGACTGGAACCGCTCGAAGATGCCGCCCTGCAGATCCAGGAACAGCCGGTACGCGGTGTACGCCACGCCGGATGCGATCGTGATGAGCAGGATGCCGGGGAGCATGTAGTTGACGTACGACTCGTCCGAGCCGGTGTGGATGGCCCCGCCGAGCACGTAGACGAAGAGGAGCATCAGCGCGATCGGGGTGATCACGGTGGTGATGATGGTGTCCGGGCTGCGGAGGATGTGGCGCAGCGACCGACCGGTCAGAACGCCGGTGTCGCTGATGACGTGCGTGGTCATCGGTCTGCCTTTCGTGTGGTTTCGGTTGCGGTCTCTTCGGCTGTCTCGCCCGTCTCACCGACGAGGGCGAGGAACACGTCCTCGAGCGACGGCTGCTTCTCCACGTACTCGACTTTCGCCGCGGGGAGGAGCTGCTTCAGTTCGGCGAGCGTGCCGTTCTGGATGATCGTGCCCTTGTGCAGGATCGCGATGCGGTCTGCGAGCTGCTCGGCCTCGTCGAGGTACTGCGTCGTGAGCAGCACCGTCGTGCCCTGGCCGGCCAGCTGCTTGACCGTCTGCCACACCTCGATGCGCGCCTGGGGGTCGAGGCCCGTCGTCGGCTCGTCGAGGAAGATGACCGGCGGGTTGCCGATCAGGCTCATCGCGATGTCGAGGCGGCGGCGCATCCCTCCGGAGTACGTGGCCGCCTTGCGGCTGCCGGCGTCGGTGAGCGAGAACCGGGCGAGCAGGTCGTCCGCGATGCCGCCCGGGTTCTTCAGGTGGCGCAGCTTGGCGACCAGGATGAGGTTCTCCCTGCCGGTGAGCACCTCATCCACTGCGGCGAACTGGCCGGTCAGGCTGATCGACTCGCGCACGCTGCCCGGCTCGGCCGCCACGTCGTATCCGGCGACCGTCGCGGTCCCCGCATCCGACTTCAGCAGCGTCGACAGGATGCGCACGAGGGTGGTCTTGCCCGCGCCGTTCGAGCCGAGCAGGGCGAAGATGCTGCCGGGGGCGACGTCGAAGTCGACGCCGCGGAGCACGCTCAGCTCCTTGAAGGACTTCTCGATGCCGTGCACCCGGATGGCGGGTGCCGGCATGGTGGTGGTGGTCATTCGTCCGTCTCCTTGTTGTCGGGGGCGGCCTTTCCGCTGACCGCCGCGTCGATCGCGTTGGTGAGGCGTGCCCGCTCCTTGTCGATCCACTGGTGGCCCGAGTACGAGGCGGCGAACTCTTCCGCGAACTCCACGGGGTCGTCGCCGACGATGTCGCGCACCGGAGTGCCGTCGATGGATGCGCGCTCCCACAGGTCGGTGTGGTCGCCGATCATCGTGACCAGGGTGTCGCCGTCTGTGATGCCGCCGTAGTACATGAAGTACCTGTTGAGGGCCTTGGCCGTGCTCCGATAGGGCTCGGGGAGAGCTTCGACGCGGGCGACGGCCTGCTTGTACTGCTTCTTCTGTTCGAGGGAGCCGGTGAGGGCTTCGATCCATTTCGCGACCATGACTACTGTTCCTCTTCCTGGGTGTGTGTTTCGGTCTGTTCGGTGTGGCGGAGCTGTTCCAGTCGCTCGGAGAGGAAGCTCCAGGTGGTCCAGAATTCGTCGAGGTATTCCTGGCCCTGGCTGTTGAGGGAGTACACCTTGCGGGGCGGCCCCTTCTCGGACGGGACCTTCTCCACATCCACGAGGCCGCGCTGCTCGATGCGGACGAGCAGTGCGTAAATGGTGCCCTCTGCGATGTCGGAGAAACCCTGGTCCCTCAGCCAGGAGGTGATCTCGTAGCCGTATGCTGCGCGGCCGGCGAGGATGGCAAGGACGATGCCCTCGAGGGTTCCCTTGAGCATCTCTGTCGCTTGCTTGCTCATGACGCTCTCCTTACTACTCAGTGTTGCTTGGTACTACTAGATAGTAAGGCAGAGTACCGGTAGTTAGCAAGACTGAATAGTGAACTTTTTCCAAGCGGGTGGAAATAGGGGGGTGCGAAAGAAAGTTGAGCCTAGTAGACTCAAGTTTGCCCGACCGAGGAAAGGACACCAATGGCGAACATGCAAGGCGCGCCCTCCACTCAAGAGGAGCAGAAAAGCGCGCTCGAACAGTACGGCGTCAACCTCACCGAGATCGCCAAGAGCGGCAAGCTCGACCCGGTCATCGGCCGGGACGCCGAGATCCGCCGCGTCAGCCAGGTGCTCACGCGCCGCACCAAGAACAACCCCGTGCTCATCGGTGAGCCGGGCGTCGGTAAGACCGCTGTTGTCGAAGGCCTCGCCCAGCGCATCGTCGCGGGCGACGTCGCAGACTCCCTGAAGGGGAAGCAGCTGGTCTCCCTCGACCTCTCCGCCCTCGTGGCCGGCGCGATGTACCGCGGCCAGTTCGAGGAGCGGCTCAAGGCCGTCCTCAAGGAGATCAACGACGCGGAGGGGGAGATCATCACCTTCGTCGACGAGCTGCACATCCTGATGGGCGCCGGTGGTGGAGAGGGCTCCGTCGCGGCCTCCAACATGCTGAAGCCGATGCTCGCCCGCGGCGAGCTGCGCCTCATCGGCGCGACCACGCTCAACGAGTACCGCGAGTTCATCGAGAAGGACGCCGCCCTCGAACGCCGCTTCCAGCAGGTCTACGTGGGTGAGCCGAGCGTCGAGGACACCGTCGCGATCCTCCGCGGCCTCAAGGGCAGGTACGAGGCGCACCACGGCGTCACGATCGAGGACTCCGCCCTGGTCGCAGCCGCATCCCTGTCGAACAGGTACATCACCGCCAGGCAGCTGCCGGACAAGGCGATCGACCTCATCGACGAGGCCGCGAGCAGGCTCAAGATGGAGATCGACTCCGCCCCCGTCGAGATCGACACGCTGCAGCGCGTCGTCGAGCGCATGAAGCTCGAAGAGTTCGCGCTCAAGAAGGAGAAGGACGAGGCCAGCAAGGAGCGCCTGGAGCAGTTGCGCACCCGGCTGCACGAACAGGAGGCCCAGCTGGCCGAGCTGCAGGAACGCTGGCGTGCGGAGAAGGCGTCGCTGAACCGCGTGGGAGAACTGCGCTCCCAGCTGGATGAGGCCAAGACCAAGCGGGACCTCGCGCTGCGGGACGGCCGCTACCAGGAGGCGTCGCGCATCGAGTATGAGACCATCCCGGCCATCGAGCGGGAGCTCGCAGAGGCGGAGAACGCCGAGAAGCACCCCGACCAGCCGCGCATGGTCAACGAGCAGGTGACCGCCGACGACATCGCCGCCGTCGTCGCCGCGTGGACGGGCATCCCCGTCGACCGGCTGACGCAGGGCGAGACGGAGAAGCTGCTGCACCTGGAGGCCGAGCTCGGCCGCCGCATCATCGGGCAGAAGAAGGCTGTCGCCGCGGTGGCGGACGCCGTGCGTCGCACGCGCGCCGGAATCTCCGACCCCGACCGGCCGACGGGTTCCTTCCTGTTCCTCGGGCCGACCGGTGTCGGCAAGACGGAGCTGGCG
This sequence comes from Leifsonia sp. NCR5, assembly GCF_002105485.1. NCBI lineage: Bacteria > Bacillati > Actinomycetota > Actinomycetes > Micrococcales > Microbacteriaceae > Leifsonia > Leifsonia sp. NCR5. The sequence goes on along the minus strand of NZ_NCSR01000003.1, from coordinate 48,228 downwards.
AAGGCGCTCGCGGCCTTCCTGTTCGACGACGAGAAGTCGATGGTGCGCATCGACATGAGCGAGTACGGCGAGAAGTTCTCGGTGTCCAGGCTCGTCGGCGCCCCTCCCGGCTATGTCGGTTACGAGCAGGGCGGTCAGCTGACCGAGGCTGTCCGCCGCCGTCCGTATTCGGTGATCCTCCTCGACGAGGTGGAGAAGGCGCATCCCGAGGTCTTCGACGTGCTGTTGCAGGTGCTCGACGACGGGCGCCTCACCGACGGCCAGGGCCGCACGGTCGACTTCCGCAACGCCATCCTGATCCTCACCTCCAACCTCGGAAGCCAGTTCCTGGTCGACCCGGCCCTGAACGAGACCGAGAAGGAGGAGGCGGTGATGCAGATGGTCCGCCAGGCCTTCAAGCCGGAGTTCGTGAACCGCCTCGACGACATCGTGGTGTTCTCGGCTCTCGACAAGGAGGAGCTGGGCGAGATCGTCGAGCTCAACATCGACCGGCTGATGCGCCGCCTGCAGGAACGCCGCCTCGAACTGGCGGTGACCCCGGATGCACGGCGCTGGCTGGCCGAGCGCGGCTACGACCCGATCTACGGTGCCCGCCCGCTGCGTCGCCTGATGCAGCGCGAGATCGACGACAGGCTCGCCACGGAGCTGCTGGCCGGAGAGATCCGGGACGGCGACGTGGTGAGGGTCGACCTCGCGGAGGATGGCGAGCACCTGACCGTGGCGCCGGTGCGGGAGTAGCGCGTCCGCCGCTGTGCCGTACTAGCCGCTCTGCCGAACTACGGGCGCGGCGGGAAGACGCCCTGGAGGGCGATGATGTAGTTGAGCGAGAGGTATGGCTGCAGGTTGTTGTGCGGCTGGCTGCTGCCCGCGACGGCGAATGCGTCGGCCGCGAGCGGCACGGTTGCTTGGCCGGTCGAGTACGCCCGCTCGGTCACCCTGCCGTAGCGCGGGATGGCGAGCGAGGCGTTCGGAGACACGACGCCCGTGGTTCCGGGCGCGTTGACGGCGAGCACGTTGTGCGTGTGCGACGGGATCGTGCTCTGGTCGAGCGAGACGGCCGGTTCTCCACCGCTCTGACCGAGGTCGTACGCCGAGAGGACGCCGCGTGGCCCGTTCGGCGTCCAGCCGAGCGCGGTCCGCCCTTGCAGATTCGGCAGCGCGAACGTCGACCTTCCGTCTCCGCCGTACGTGGTGCCGAGCAGGGAGAAGAGCGCCGTGTTCTGCGAGAGCGGCAGGAGCTGTCCCAGGCAGAACGCCCACCCCTGAGGGGCGAACGCGAAGGCGACGAGGCGGATCTCGCCGACGAATTGGTCAGACATCGGTTCCTCAGTTCGGGGTGGGGAAGATGCCCACCAGGGCGATCAGGAAGTTGACGGTGAGGTATGGAGCGGTGTTGGTGTGCGCCAGGCCGCCGCCGACCTGCGACACGGCGATGGGCGCCATCGTCGCCGTCGGAGCGGCTGCGTACGCCGCCTTTCCCGGCTGGGCGAGCTGCGATCCGGTCGGCGTCGCCGTGTTCGGCACGACGGCGACGGCCGCTTGATGCGTGTGCGCGCCGAGCTCGCTCGCGGTCAGCGTGTGGTCGTACTCCCCGCCCGCCTGGCCCTGCGGGAAGTCGTTCGCGAACCCGACGGGCACCCGCCCGCGCAGGTCGGGGAGGCGGAAGTTGGTCTGACCGTTTCCGCCGTAGGTCGTGCCGAGCAGCGAGAACAGTGCTTGATTCTGGTTGATCGGAAGGAATTGCCCGTCGCACATCGCCCAGTTCTTCGGCGCGAATGAGAACGAGGCCAGGCGGATTTCGCCCAGGTACGGTGTGCTCACGCTGGTCTCCTCAATGTGTTCAAGTCTGGGACGGAAACAGGCCGTACAACGAGATGATGTAGTTGATGGCGAGGTACGGCGGCATGTTGTCGTGCGCCTGATTGCCGCCGGCCGGGTTGAGTGCCGTTCCGAGCTGGGCCGTGGGCGTGTCCGTGCTGAACGGGACGTCGGCCCAGCCGGCCAGGTAGTTGCCGGAGGCGGACGGCGTGGTCGCCGTCGCCGCCGCGGCGATCGGGTGCCCGTGCCGGGGGAGCTGCTGCACACCGAGCTGGACCGTCTCCGCCCCAGCGGCTTCGCCCATCGTGAAGGTGCGACCCAGCGAGGGCCCGGTGCCCTGGTGCACGGGAAGGCGCCCGCTCAGGTCCGGCAGGCCGAAGGTCTCGATGCCGTCGCCGCCGTATGTCGTCCCGATGACCTGGAACAGCACATCGTTGTCCGAGATCGGCAGCAGACCGCCGGTGCAGAGCGCCCATCCCACCGGCGCGAAGGTGCCCGCGAACATCCGGATCTCTCCGACGTACGGCTGACTCATGCCTGCTCCTTGTCCTGGGTGAAGACGGCTTCGAGGCGGAGCCCCTCTGCGTCGCGCGCGAGCGGCACGACGAAGACGGGTTCGGCGATCCCGGCGCCGACGATGTCGTAGCTGTTCTGCTCGGCGGGGAAGTCCGTCCCCGCGCGGAACTCGAGTGAGAACGTCGTCCAGGCGCCGTCGGTCTGCTGGTCGCTGATCGACGCCAGGTGGATGCGGTACCGCGTTCCTGCCCCATCCACGGCCTCCAGGTCGGCGCCGTTCGCCGCGCTCCAGCGCTCGTATGCCGTAAGGCTCATCGGGCGGCCCCCGTGCTCATGGCCAGGTAGCCTCCCTGTTCGGACACGGTCGTGAAACCGTGCCGCCGATACAGCCGGATCGCGCCGTCGTTCAGCGCCCAGACGGTGAGGGTCACCCGGTCGGCCGAGGCCGCGAGCCAGGACAGGGCGCGCGAGCCGAGGCCGCCGCCTCTGTGCTGTGAGAGGATCGCGAGATCGACGAGGTGCGCATCCCTGCCGGTGTGGTCGGCCGTGATCGAGCCGACCACCTCGCTGTCGAGGAGGACGAGCGAGGTGACGGCGCCGGGATGCCGCGATGCCCGCTCCGCCGATGCTGCACGGAACTGCAGGTCGAGCAGCTGGTCGAGCGCGGGGCCGTCGATGCCGGGGAATTCGCTCCGCTTTGCGTCGTCGAAGATCGCGCGCACCAGGGCGGCGTCGTCCGGGGTGGCGGCACGGAACCCGATCGTGTCGGTCAGCATCACAGGTTCCGAATGACGATGGCCTGAAGCGAGCGCGTCATGCGCCTCGGCCCGATCGCGACGAGGAACAGCGTCGTCGCCGGCACGCCGTCGGCGGTGAGCGTGTAGATGCCGTCAGCCGCCTCGTATCCGGCGGCGGCGGTGAAGTGCAGACCGAAACGGTGCTCGTGACCCGCGTCCGCCCCTCCGGCGACGTCGTCGACGCTCGCGAGGGTGAGGTGGATGGTGCGCTCGTCCGAGACGGCGGTGAAGGCGCGTCCGACGGCGGGGAGGTAGAGCGAGCGCGTCGGCTCGACGGCGGCCGCAGCGGTCGCCGGGATCGCGGCGGCTGCTCGGGATGCGGTCCCCGCGAACGCGGGAACGGCGGGAGCTGCCGCGGCGACGGCGGCGACACCCAGCCCGCTCAGCGCAGAGACCATGACGGTTCGACGTGACACCTCGGGCACGAGAGTCCTTCCTGCGGGCACCGCGCGGGTCGGGTCGCCGCGGGAGTTCGACTGCGAGCCTAGGGCATCGCCGCCTCGCGTTCTGACACTCACAGAGGGGGCATTCGCGGACGCGCCGGTGCCGATAGCATCGCAATGCACTCATAACTAGGCCAGCGACCCGGGTTGGCAGAGGGAGCCCGACCGCCCATGCCGTCCGTACCCGTGCGCGCCCTCTCGGTCGTCACCGCCCTCCTTCTCGCGACCGCCGGGATACTCACCGGTCCCGCACCAGCGCTGGCGGCGGGCTCGACCGTCGTGGTCACCAGCACGGCCGACACGGATACGACCGGTGCATGCTCGGGCGGGACCACACTGGCGAACCCGGTCACCCTCCGCAACGCGCTCTGTGTCGCGAACAACGCGGGCGGCGCGTGGGACATCACGGTCGGCGCGGGAACGTACGCGCTCGACGACACGCTCGGCCCGCTGACGGTGGGCACCGCATCCGGAGCGGACATCACCCTGGCAGCGGCATCCGGTGCGTCCCCGAAGGTGGTGGGCGCCGGGGAGAAGCAGGTGTTCGTGCTCGACCCGAGCGGTGTCGGCGGCGTCTCCGTGACGCTGGACGGACTCTCGGTGCTCGGCGGCGTCGACAACGTCATGGGAGGCGGGGCACTGATCGGCGGCTCCGGCAGCGCAGCGACGCTCGACTCCCTCACCATCCGCAACTCGACGTTCTCCGGCAACAAGGCCAACGCGGCGACGGGCCAGAGCACAGCGAACCCCGGCGGCGCCATCCAGTTCATCGGCGGTGCGCTCACCGTCGTCGACTCGACCTTCACCGGCAACGACGCCGGCAGCAGCGCGGGCGGTGCCATCGCATACCAGGCGCAGGGCACGGCGTCCGGCGAGAAGCTCTCGATCACCGGCAGCCGGTTCACCGGCAACACCACGACGGCGACGAGCCCGGTCGGCAACGGCGGAGGAGCGCTCGCGATCAGCGACGTCGCCGGGTCGACGCCGATGAGCATCACGGGAAGCACCTTCGCGAACAATGCAGGAGTGTCGAGCGGAGGACCGTCCACCGGCTCGGCCGTCTGGCTGAACGGCGGCTCGCTCTCGATCACCGGTTCGACGTTCACCGGCAACACCGGAACGGGCGGCTCCGCCGTCGCCGTGATGGCCGGTTCCCTCACCGCCCACTTCAACAGGATCACCGGGAACACCGCTCCGGCGCTCGCCGTCGCCGGGGGCTCGGCGCTCGCGACCCAGAACTGGTGGGGATGCTCGACCGGCCCGGGCGGCTCCGGATGCGACACGGTGAGCGGCACCACGGCCGCGGCGTACACGCCGTACCTGCGCTTGACGGCCACCGCGAACCCGTCGCCGATCGTGCGCCCGGCGACCACGTCGACCTTCACCGCGAGCCTCCTCCTCGACTCGGCGGGCGCGGCGGTCGCGTCGTCGTCGCTCACGGCGTTCGACGGCCTCCCCGTCGCCTGGTCGAACGCGCTGCCGGCCGGGTCGTCGATCGGTGCGTCGTCGACCATCGCTGCCGGTGTCGCCTCCTCGACATACACGGCGGGCGCGACGGGCGGGGTGGGTTCCGCGACCGCTCAGCTCGACGGCGGCACGGTGTCCGCCCCCGTCTCGGTCTACACGCTCGCGTCGTTCACGTCGCCGTCCACGTTCGGCGCCGTCGTCGGCACCCCGGCATCGTTCACGGTGGTCGCCACCGGCTATCCCGCTCCTGCGCTCACTTTCACCGGCACCCTGCCGCCCGGACTGACCGCCACGATCAACGGCAACGGCACCGCGACCATCAGCGGGGTCCCGGCAGCGGGCAGCGCGGGCGACTATCCCGTCACCGTCACGGCCAGGAACGCCGCATCGCCGTCCAGTGTCGCTCAGACGGTGACCATCGTGGTGCAGCAGGCCGCCGCCTTCACGAGCGCGGCAGCGAGCACGTTCGCGGCTGGATCGAGCGGGAGCTTCACCGTGACCGCATCCGGCCGCCCGACCCCCACGCCGATCACCGTGACCGGCACGCTCCCGTCCGGCGTGACGTTCACCGACCACCACGACGGAACCGCCTCCATCGCCGGGACACCGTCGGCAGGGTCTGGCGGGGTGTACCCGGTGACCCTCCAGACCTCGAACGGCGTCGGCGCCACGGCTGTCGAGTCGTTCACGCTGACCGTGAACGAGTCGCCGCGCATCACCAGCGCGCCGAGCGTGACCACCACGCTCGGCACCGCGGCGGCGTTCACCGTCACCACCGGGCACGCGTACCCCGCCGTCTCGGCGCTCGCGGTCACCGGGACTCTGCCCGCCGGTCTGGTCTTCGCCGACAACGGCGACGGCACGGGCACCATCTCCGGCACCCCCACCGGTCCCGGCGGGAGCACGGTCGTCACGATCACCGCCGCCAACGGGGTGGGCCAGGATGCGACCCAGTCCTTCCAGCTCCTCGTGCACGCGGCCCCCGTGGTGACTGTCGCCGCGGCGGACCAGACCGCGAACGTCGGAGCCACGGTGAGCTTCACGGCCGCCGCGAGCGGCTTCCCCGCCCCGGCGGTTCAGTGGTGGGTCTCGTCGGACAACGGGGCGTCGTTCGTCCAGATCCCCGGAGCGACGTCGACCACGGTGTCGCTCACCGCGCGCACCATCGACGACGGCCGCATCCTCCGCGCCGTCTTCACCAACGCGGCGGGCAGCTCGCACACCGACGCACGTCTGACCGTCGGCGACGCCCCCACCATCTCGAGCCCGGCCGCCGCCGAGGTCACGGCGGGCGCCGGCGTCCAGGACATCGCTGTCACCACGGCGGGCTTCCCGTCTGCGACGCTTGCCGCGACGGGCGCGCTTCCCGCCTGGGCGACCTTCACCGACCACCACGACGGAACGGCGACCATCTCGGTCGACCCACCCGCAGCATCCGGTGGCCTGTACCCGTTCACGATCACCGCGAACAACGGCTTCACGCCGAACGCCAGCCAGGCCTTCGTGCTCACCGTGCTGCAGTCCCCGGGCTTCACCTCCGCGGCCACCGCCGGGATGAGCGTTGGCAGCGCCGGATCGTTCACCGTCACGACGGCGCCGGGATTCCCCGCGGCGACGACCGTCTCGGCGAGCGGGACACTGCCGTCCGGACTGGCGTTCACCGACAACGGCGACGGCACGGCGACACTGTCCGGGACCCCGGCACCTGGTGAGGGCGGCGCGTACGCGGTCACCCTGACGGCGACGAACGGACGCGCAGCCTCGGCGACGCAGACGCTCACGGTCACGGTGATCGAGACGCCGACGTTCACCAGCCCAGCCGCCCTGACAGTCACGCGCGGTGTCGCGGTCGACGCGACGGTGACCACCGGCCACGCCTACCCGGCGATCGGCGCACTGTCGTCGACACCCCTCCCCGCCGGGCTGACCTTCACGGACAACGGCGACGGGACCGCGAGCATCCGGGGCGTCACGACCGACCAGGCCGGCGCATCCACTGTCACCATCACCGCAACGACGCCGGGACAGCCCGACCTCGTGCAGGTCGTGACCGTCGCGGTCGTCGACGCCGCCGCCGTGCCCCTGCCGCCCCTCCCGCCCACGGCGGCAGGGCCGCTCTCCGGCGTTCCGACGACGGTGACAACGGGCCAGCAGCTCACGCTGACCGCCAGCGGCTTCGCCCCAGCGGCCCCCGTCACCTTCGGCATCTACTCCAGCCCGGTCGTCCTCGCGACGGTCACGGCCGACGCCACGGGCTCGGCCACGGCGACGGTGACGATCCCCGCGGGACTGACGGGCGCGCACTCGCTGGTCGCGAGCGGCATCGGCCCGGACGGCACGCCTCGCTTCGTGCGCACCGACATCGCGTTGCCGACCGCCCCGGTCGACCCGGGGACGCCGGGGACGCCTGGCACGCCGGCCACGCCAGGTGCGCCCAGTGCGCCGACCGCGTCCGGCGGCTCCGGCCTGGCCGCGACCGGCCTCGACGCGTCCGGGCTCGCCGCCCTCGCGGTCCTGCTCCTCGCAGCAGGCGCGCTCGTCGCCTTCCGCCGCCGCCCGCAGCAGCCATAGCGCGACGCGAAGCCGCGCCGAACGTCACCGGTCGTCGGTGGTGCGGAGGTACAGGGCGAGGCAGATCAGCCCGGCCGCGAGCGGCATGGCGAACGCTGTCCAGATCTCACCCGCTCGTCACGATTCCGCCAACCATAACAGAAACCTGACGTGGAAAATGTTACGCCTTGGGTAACTCGCCCACCGTGACCACCCTCTGCGCGGCGGCCCCGGCGAGACAAGCACCTCGCCCTGTCGAGGAGACGCAGGCGAGTAGCATCTCGTTACTGATCTGGTGCATGGTGTGCACGCGGTCTGGAAAGGCGCTGACCATGGGAATGCTCGACGGGAAATGGGTGACTGACGGAGGCCTCGAGACCGACCTCATCTTCAACCACGGAATCGACTTGCCCTCCTTCGCCGCTTTCCCGATCCTGGAGAGCGCCGACGGGATCGACCTGCTGCGGCGCTACTACGCCGACTACGCCGCGATCGCGCACGCGGCGGACGCGGGAGTGCTACTCGAGACACCCACCTGGCGAGCCAACTCGGCCTGGGGCGGTGAGCTCGGCTACGACGAGGCTTCCCTCGACCGGACGAACCGGGATGCGGTCGCGCTCATCCGGTCTGTGCTCGCCGATGCCGGAGCGCTCGACGGCCTGGTTTCGGGATGTATCGGGCCTCGCGGCGACGGGTACATCGCTGCGGATGGCGACGCCGACGAGGCGGCGGCGTTTCACCTGCCGCAGGTGCAGTCGCTCGCCGATGCCGGAGCCGACCTCGTTCACGCTATGACGATGACCGGGGCCGCCGAGGCGATCGGCGTCGTGCGCGCCGCCCGGAGCGTAGGCGTCCCGGTCTCGATCTCCTTCACCGTCGAAACCGATGGGCGACTGCCGGACGCAAGCCGGCTGGTCGACGCGATCGCATCGGTGGATGCGGCGGCTCCGGCCGACTTCTATGGTGTCAACTGTGCCCACCCGACACACCTCATGGCCGCGCTCGATGGTGAATCGTGGCAGGAGCGTCTCACGTTCTTCCGCCCGAACGCCTCGACGCTTTCGCACGCCGAACTCGACGAGATGGAGGAACTCGATTCCGGTGATCTTCCCCTCCTCGTCCGAGCGACACGGGAGCTTCTCGTTCAGCTACCCCAGGTGACGGTCATCGGCGGATGCTGCGGCACAGACAGCCGGCACGTCGCTGCGCTGTGGGCGAGCATTGATCGGTCAGGGTGAATCGGTCGACGCTCCCCGGAGCAGGCGGACAGCCGCAGGCCTCCACCGTGCGGCGTAGGCTTCTGACCATGCTTGCAACGGTCATCCACGGTGAAAAAGACATCCGCGTCGAAGAGGTCCCCGATCCCGTCCTGTCCACCGGGGGCGACGCCATCGTGCGCGTCGTCGCAGCCTGCGTCTGCGGCTCCGACCTGTGGCCGTACCGCGGGGTCACGCCGACGCACCACGCGCACCGCATCGGTCACGAGTTCGTCGGCGTCGTCGAGGAGGTGGGGCCGGACGTGAAGACGATCGCCCCCGGCGACTTCGTCATCGCGCCGTTCTACGACTGCGACATGACGTGCGTCAACTGCAAGAACGGCGTCAGCACCTCCTGCCTCAACGGCGGATGGTGGGGGTCGGACGACAAGCTCGGCGGCTTCGCCGACGGCGGCCAGGGTCAGAAGGTGCGCGTCCCGCACGCGGACGGTTCACTCGTGGCGACGCCGGAATACCCGAGCGACGACCTGATCCCGAGCCTGCTGACGCTCTCGGATGTGATGGGCACCGGCCACCACGCCGCCGTCTCCGCCGGGGTCACCGAGGGCAGCACGGTCGTCGTGGTGGGCGACGGCGCGGTCGGGCTGTGCGCGGTGCTCGCCTCCGCGCGCCTGGGCGCTTCGCGCATCATCGCGATGTCGCGGCACGAGTCGCGTCAGGAACTGGCACGCGCGTTCGGCGCGACCGACATCGTCGCCGAGCGCGGCGACGACGGCGTCGCGGCGGTCAAGGAGCTGCTCGGCGGCATCGGGGCAGACTGTGTGCTCGAGGCGGTCGGCACCAAGGAGTCGATGGACCAGGCGATCCGTTCGGCGCGCCCCGGCGGCATGGTCGGATACGTCGGCGTCCCCAACGGCGGCCCTGAGCTGCCTGTGCGCCCGCTGTTCAACAACAACGTCGGCGTGAACGGCGGTGTCGCTCCCGTGCGCAACTACGTCGAGGAGCTGCTGCAGGATGTCTGGTCCGGCGCCATCGACCCCGGCCGCGTCTTCGACCTGGAGCTCCCGCTCTCCGAGGCGGCCGAGGCGTACGCGGCAATGGATGAGCGCCGCGCCATCAAGGTGCTCCTCCGTCCCTGAGCCGGCCACCATCGAGAAATCGGGGGCGACGCGCACACTGCGCGTCGCCCCCGATCGGTTATCGCGGGTGTCCGGCTAACCCTTGGAGGCTGCCTGGTTGACGGTGTCGATGATGTCCGCCGCCGAGCCCTTGCCTGCGAGCAGGTTGACCACTCCGGTGTTCATCGCGTTGCCGACGTTCTGCCCGAGCAGGGTGTCGAGGAACTGGGCCATGAACTTGGTGTTGTTGTACGCATCCAGCTCCGACTTGGTCACGGAGTCGGTGATGCCGCTCTGCGCGTCCTTGTTGACCGGGATCGCGTTGAAGGCCGTGTAGTTCTCCTCCTGCACCGACTTCGTCGTCATGTAGTTGAGGAACGCGGTGCACTCCTTCTTCGGGGCCTTCGCCGAGCACGAGTACCCGCCGACGCCGCCCATCATGGCGCTGGGATCGCCTGCTCCGCCGGGGACGGACGGGAAGGGGAACCATCCGAGGTCGGGCAGCGGCTTCTGGTCGGGGGTGAGCGACGCGATCACTCCCGGGTCCCATCCGCCCATGAGCTCCATCGCCGCCTTGTGGTTGGCCAGGAGGCCGGCGGAGCTGCCTGCGCCCTGCTGGGCGGGGGTGGTGAGGAAGCCGTTGTTGAACGGGTTGGTGTCGTTGAACGCCTTGAGGTCCTCTCCGGCCTTCGTCCAGCACTTGTCGCTGAAGTCGAGGGATGCCGCCGACTTGTTGAGCGCGCTCTCGCTGCACTCGCGCAGAGCGAAGTTGTAGTACCAGTGCGCAGCAGGCCAGGCGTCCTTCGCGCCGACGGCGACGGGGGCGACGCCGGTCGCCTTGAGCTTGACGATGGCGGCGTTCAGCTCGTCCATGGTGGTCGGGGGAGTGTCGATCCCCGCCGCCTTGAACAGGTCCTTGCTGTAGAAGATGCCCTCGGGGTTCACGTTGACGGGCATCGCGTAGATCTTGCCCTTGTACTCGTTGCTCTTGAGCACGCCGGCGTTCACGGACGCCTTGGTGGTCGCGTCGATCGAGTCGGTGATGTCCATCAGCTGGCCGGCGTCGACCATGGCGTTCATCTTGCCGCCGCCGCGCTGCAGGAAGATGTCCGGTGCGGACGCCGAGTTGAGCGCGGTCTGGAGCTTGCCGTCGAGGTCCTCGTTCTGGACCGTCTGAAGCTTGATGGTGACGTTCGGGTTGGCCTTCTCGAAGTCCGCGATCGTCTTGACCCAGAACGCCTTGCCGGGGCCGGTCGTCGAGTTGTCCCAGAAGGACATGGTGACCTTGCCGTTGCTGGGCGTTGTGCCTGAGCCGCTGCAGCCTGTGGCGAGCAGCGCAGTGCCCGCGACAAGTGCGAGAACGCCCGCGACGCGAATATTCCTCTTCATTGTGGAAACTCCTTGATAACGGTTCACGACGTGCGACGGTCGCGCCGTCGCCTGCCGAGCTTCGCATCCGAATATGTTGTTTGTCCATCGAAATGGCCAAACTTCGATAACGATTTCGAAACGACCGATCCGAGGCCTCGGAAGGGCCTCCGAGCGCGCGCTACTTGACGGCTTTGTTGAACCCGGTGACCGGCTGGCTCTCGTCGAAGCCGGGGACGCTGCGGCGGAAACCGCGCGTCAGCACCAGCAGATAGACGAACCCGAGCGCCATCCAAATGCTCCCGCCGATCAGTGCGTCGACGTGGAGGTTGGCCCACAGGATGCCCGTCAGGAGCATCCCGATCGCGGGCAGGACGATGAACGTGACGATGTCGCGCGGCGTGCGCCTGCGGCCCTTGCGGATGGCGAACCAGGCGATCACCGAGATGTTGACGAAGGTGAACGCGATGAGCGCGCCGAAGTTGATGAACGCGGCGATCGTCTCCAGTGTGAACGCGGCGGCCAGCAGGCTGATCGCGCCGACGAGCACGATGTTGAAGGTCGGCGTGGACGTCTTGGCGTTGATGTGGCCGAAGAACCGGTTGGGCAGCACGTTGTTGCGCCCCATCACCAGCAGCATCCTGGACACCGAGGCGTGCGAGGCCAGCCCGGAGGCCAGCGTCGCGGCGAACCCGGCGGCTGTGAGCACCGCCTGCAGCGTCTGGCCGCCGACCTGCTTGCCGATCTCCGGGAGTGTGCTGTCCTCGATGGCCGCGGTCGGGAACTCGTCGGACGACGGGAACCTGAGCTGGGTGAAGTACGACGTGATCAGGAAGATCGCGCCGCCGATGATCACCGTGAACAGGATCGCCCTCGGCATGATCTTCGGCGACTTCGCCTCTTCGGCGTACATCGTCACGGCGTCGAAGCCGATGAACGAGAAGCAGACGATGGTGGCCCCGGTGAGCACGGCTCCGAGCGTCACGGCGTCGTGGAAGAACGGCTGGGCGGAGGCGATCGTTCCAGCCCCCTCGCCCTGCACCAGCTGCGCGATGACCATGATCACGAACACCGCCATCACCACCACGGCGAACACGAGCAGCAGCATGTTGATGTTCGACGTGCCGCGCATCGTCAGGTAGATGATCGAGGTGACGACCGCACAGTAGATGACCACCCAGATCCAGCCGGGCACACTGGGGAACAGCGCCTCCAGGTAGCTCCGGATGATGAGGCAGTTGACCATCGGCAGCAGCACGTAGTCGATCAGCGACGTCCAGCCCACCAGGAACCCGACGTTCGGGTGGATGGACTCGCGCACGTAGGTGTACGCCGATCCGGCGCTCGGGATGGCCCCGGCCATCTTGCCGTAGCTGACGGCCGTGAACATCATCACGACGAGAGCGACCAGGTAGGCGGATGGCACGACGTTGTTCGTGTCGCGTGCCACCATGCCGAACGTGTCGAAGACGACGGTCGGGGTCATGTAGCCGAGCCCGAGGCCGACGATGGCCCACAGGCCGAGGTTGCGCTTGAGCTTCCCGCCGGTGGCGATCGCCGGGGCGATGGGAGTCGTCATCGTCTCTCCTTCAGCGGGCGACGCTGCGTCCCTGCAGCGACCCGCGACAGTGCTTGGCCGTCTGAGTTCGGCCATATTCCCACAGATCGGGCGGCCGGCAAATTCGACGAAGACGCGAAAAAAGGAGGGCGTCGCTGACGACGCCCTCCTCGGGTACTGCTGACCGGCTGCTCTCAGGCGTTGACGACGACGATCTCGTCCAGCGCGGCACGCGAGCGGGGTGCGAGCTCGCGCTCGCGCAGCGGGTCGGGAAGGGCCTCCGGGTCGCCGAGGATGCCGATGGCGCTGACGGAGGTGGGCACGAAACGCTCCTCGATGTCGAACGCCGAGCGGAGCGCATCCACGTCGAATCCGCCCATCTGGTGCACGTGCAGTCCGTCGTGGTGGGCCTGGACGCTGAGGTGCGCGACGGCCTGACCCAGGTCGTACGTCGCCCAGCGGCGCGGGGTGCCCTCCGCGTCCTCCATCTCGGCGATGGCGACGATCAGCGCGCTCGCCGAGCCCGCCCACGCCTGGTTGAAGCCCATCAGGGCGGAGGCGATGGTGTCGAACTCGGCGCTTCCGCGACGGGCGACGATGAAGCGCCACGGCTGCGTGTTGCTGGCGGACGGCGACCAGCGCGCTGCCTCGAGAGCCGCGGTCAGAGCGGTCTCCGGAACGACGGCGGTCGGGTCGAAGGCGCGGGGGCTCCAGCGCTCGGCGAGTGCGGGGATGAGGGGTGCTGCGGTGACGGCGGCGCGCGAATTCAGCTCGGCGATGGACATGACTCTCCTGGTGCTTGACGACATGGATGCGCTTGTCTCCATTGCCAAGCTATCTCCATGCAAACACATTTTGCTGGCGAGTATTCCTGCTCCCGGGAGTGAATCGATTGTTACGGCTGTGTTAATTCTCAGCCGTTTCGCGTCATAGTTTTTCTACCCGCATCCGGGGTACAAAACGGCCCCGTCGTCCCCCGGTCATCGTCCCCCGGTCGCCCGATCGACCGTCCGAGCGATTCCATTCCTGACCTGCCGTTACGCCTCCCCTGAACGGGGGTGTGTCCACCATTCTGCCGACAGCCTCCAGGTGTCCGCGTGTCGGCGGACAGGGGCACATCCGGGGCCGCCGTTTCCCGCCGTGACCACCGAGAAAACCTCGCTTGCGCCGTGAGAGAGCCCACAGCTACAACTTGATCAACCCGACCGCCCAGATCCCCAGAGACGTGGATGCAACCCCTGTCCCCCCTGAGAGGTCTCGTCCCGTGTTCATTTTCATTTTGCAGATCCGGCACATGCTGGAGGGCCATCCAGAGTTCTATCTGTTCGCCGTCTACTCCGCTTTCATCTGGGTCATCTGGATCATCAAGGTGGCCGTCTCCCGGCGATACCGCGCATACACCGAGGACTTCGAGGTCTCCACGAGCGTGGTCGTCCCCGTCGTCGACGAACCGCTCGACCTGTTCCGCGACGTCATCGGCCGCATGGTGGAGCAGAAGCCCGGTGAGATCATCGTCGTCATCAACGGCGCCCCCAACCCCGGCCTGGTCGAGGTGTGCGAGGAGTTCGCCCCGCTGGTGCGCTGGGTGCACACCCCGATCCCCGGCAAGCGCAACGCCGTGATGATCGGCACGAGGATGTCCACGGGCGACATCACCGTGCTGGTCGACTCCGACACCGTCTGGACGGAGGACACCCTCTCCGAGCTCGTCAAGCCGTTCAAGGACGAGCGCGTCGGCGGCGTCACGACCAAGCAGCGCATCCTGGAGCCGGAGCGCAGCTGGATCACCCGCTGGGCGGACTGGCTGGAGAACTCCCGGGCGCTGTACTCGATGCCGGCGCAGAGCGTCGTCGGGCAGATCGGCTGCCTTCCCGGTCGCACCATCGCGTTCCGCCGCTCGATCCTGATGCGCGTCATGGACAAGTTCATGAACGAGAAGTTCCTCGGCGTCTTCCTCGAGGTCTCCGACGACCGCACGCTCACCAACCTCACCCTCAAGGAGGGCTACCGCACCGTCTACCAGCACACCAGCCTGGTCTACACGGATGCGCCGCTCAAGGTGAAGAAGCTGTTCAAGCAGCAGCTCCGCTGGGCGCGCGGCAGCCAGTACAACACCCTGCGCATGCTGCCCTGGATGCTCGGCCACGCCCCGCTGCTGGCGTTCTTCTTCATCTCGGACATCATCCTGCCGTTCGTCCTCGCGGGCGTGCTCGGCGGCTGGGTCTACCGCTCGATCACCGGCGAGGGCTACAACTTCTACGCCGGCTTCCTGCAGGCCTACGGCGTGCAGGGCGGTGTGCTCACCGTCGTCGCCCTGATGGTCGCGTCCTCCGTGATCAGCATGTCGATCCGCCAGATCAGGCACCTCTCCGAGAAGCCGTCCGACTTCTTCCGCCTGCCGGTCTTCATCATCGTCTCGACGTTCTTCCTCATGCCGATCCGGCTGCTCGGCTTCTTCCGCATGGCGCACGCCAGCGGCTGGGGCACCCGCGCCGGCGCGTACAACGGCGGTCCGAACGAGATCAGCAGCGACGACGAGATCGCCCTGGCGGCCTCGGCGAAGGATGCGCCCACCACTCCGGATGCGCTTCCGCAGCTCCCCGACTCCGTCGGCGGGCTGACCACCACCACGGCTCTGGCCACCCGCGCAGAGACCCGCAGGGCGACGGCCGCAGCGCCGGCGTCCGCATCCACACCCAAGACCAAGACCGCTCGCGCCGAGCGGCGTCGGCTCAACCCGCTCGCCGCCATCCCGTACCTGATCGGTATCGCGATCCTGACCCTGGAGGCCCTGTTCCTTGTCTAGCAAAGCAGTTCACTGGTGGGCGGCGACCAAGTCGCGCTCCCTGATGACCACCGCAGCCTTCGTCGTCCTCAGCCTCGTGCTCGGCGGCATCTCCTACTACGTCTGGTCGTCCCCGACGAGCGCGGTCCGCACCGTGGTCGACGCGGCGGCGACCGCCGTCAACCCGCTGGCCGCGCAGAACGCCAGCCTGCAGAAGAACCTCAGCACCGCCAAGAAGACCATCGCCACCCAGAGCGGCAAGCTCACCTCGCTGCAGCAGCAGGCGCTCGCCGCCCAGGCGTCGACCGCGAAGCAGCTCGCCACGGCGCAGCAGCGCGCGGTGAGTGCGGAGAAGGCGCTCGCCCAGGCGAAGCTGCAGCTCGCCAGCGCGAAGGGCGCACTCGCCGCGAACACGGCGGCGGGTGCGAAGGGCAGTGGAGCGTCCGGAACCAAGAGCGGAACCGGCGGCAACAGCGGCACCGGCGGCAGCGGCAACGGCGGCGGCAACATCGCGCCGGAGCCCACCCCCATCACCGCGCCGAGCAAGGCGGAACTGCTGCAGCCGGCCAGCCGCTACTACGGCATGTACACCGAGCAGGCTCCGTTCAACTGGGCCACCTTCGACGCGACCAGCGCGAAGGTCGGCGTGCAGCCGAACCTCGTCGGCTACTTCAGCGGCTGGGACGAGACGTTCCGCGCCAACGCGGTCACCCGCGCCTGGCAGCAGGGCAGACTGCCGATGATGACCTGGGAGTCCCGGCCCATCTCGGCAGGCAACGACTCGGTGGATGCGCCGGAGTACTCGCTCCCGAAGATCATCGGAGGCGACTTCGACGCCTACCTGCACCAGTACGCCAAGGACATCGTCGCCACCGGACTGCCGCTCGCCATCCGTCTCGACCACGAGATGAACGGCGTCTGGTACCCGTGGTCGGAGACCGACGGCAAGGGCAACTCGATCAACGGCAACAGCCAGGGCGACTACGTGAAGATGTGGAAGCACGTCCACGACGTCTTCCAGGCGGAGGGCGCGAACGACCTGGTCATCTGGGTCTGGGCGCCGAACATCGTCAACAACCTGCCTGCCCAGCACAAGGTCGACGGCTACCTCCCGTCGCTCTACCCCGGCGACGACTACGTCGACTGGGTCGGGCTCTCCGGCTACCTGCGTCCTCCGTATAAGGCCGACCAGTCCTTCACCTTCGATTACACCTTCACGCCGAGCCTCGACCAGCTCCGTGCCATCACGAAGAAGCCGATCGTCCTCGCCGAGGTCGGGGCATCGGAGACCCAAGGACACAAGACGGCCTGGGTCACCGACTTCTTCAACGCGCTCGGCAAACCGGAGAACGACGACATCGTCGGCTTCTCCTGGTTCAACCTCGCGGTCACCAGTTACGTCGAAGGGGTCAGAGCCACGAACGACTGGCGCATCGACTCCCGTGCGGACACGCTCTCGGCGTTCATCGCCGGGCTCACGCGACCAGAAGACCGCTTCACCCTCACCCCGGCCTCCTAGCCATCCCCGCGAAAGGACAACGCGAATGACGACCAAGAAGAAGGAACAGCCCGCCCCGCGCATCAGCGTGATCGGCACCGGATACCTCGGCGCGACCCACGCGGCGGCGATGGCGGAACTCGGCTTCGACGTGATCGGCGTCGACACCGACCAGAGCAAGGTCGACGCCCTCCGCGACGGCCGCGTGCCGTTCTTCGAGCCCGGGCTGCCCGAGCTCATCACCGAGCACGTCGCATCCGGTCGGTTGAACTTCACCACCGACATCGCCGAGGCCACCGCGCTCGCCGACGTGCACTTCATCTGCGTCGGAACGCCGCAGCAGTCCGGCAGCTTCGCCGCCAACCTCAGCTACGTCGAGGCCGCCGCACGGTCGATCGCGCAGAACATGACCCACGACGGCGTCATCGTCGGCAAGTCGACGGTGCCGGTGGGCACCGCGGCTCGCCTCCGGGCCATCGTCGCCGCCGAGCTTCCGGATGGGGTCTCCGCCGAACTCGTCTGGAACCCCGAGTTCCTGCGCGAGGGCAAAGCGGTGGAGGACACCCTCTCTCCCGACCGCCTGGTCTTCGGCGGAACGTCGGAGCGCTCGGAGGCGGTGCTGCGCCGCATCTACGCGACGCCGATCGAGGCGGGGACGCCGGTGCTCGTCGCCGATCTGCCGACCGCCGAGCTGGTGAAGGTGAGCGCGAACGCGTTCCTCGCCACCAAGATCTCGTTCATCAACGCCATCGCGGAGGTGTGCGACGCTGCGGGCGCCGACGTCTCCCTGCTGGCGGATGCGCTCGGTCACGACGTGCGCATCGGCCGCCAGTTCCTCAACGCGGGGCTCGGCTTCGGCGGAGGGTGCCTGCCCAAGGACATCCGCGCCCTGATGCACCGGTCGAGCGAGCTCGGCGCCCACGCGGCCGTCGGACTCCTGCAGCAGGTCGACGAGATCAACATGGGCCGCCGCCAGCGGGTCATCGACCTCGCCCTCGAAGCCTGCGGCGGCTCCGTGCTCAACCGCAGGATCGGCGTGCTCGGCGCCGCCTTCAAGCCGCACACCGACGACGTGCGCGACTCGCCGGCCCTCAACGTGGCTGCGGCCCTGCACCTCCGCGGAGCCCAGGTCGTCGTCTACGACCCGGAGGCGCGTGCCACCGCCCAGCGCATGTTCCCGACGCTCGGCTACGCCGACTCCGTCGAGGAGGCGGTGAACGGGGCAGACGTCACGGTCGTGCTCACGGAGTGGCCCGAGTTCGTGGAGGCCGACCCGGCCGCGCTCGCCGCCATCGTGCACGGCAAGACCGTGATCGACGCCCGCAACTGCCTCGACGCCACCGCCTGGTCGCGTGCCGGCTGGGCCGTGCACGTCATGGGCAGGGTGCCGGAGGGCGCCCCCATCGCCGACGACCTCGCCGCCCTTGCCGGCGTGCGCTGAACGAGAGGAAACCATCATGTCCAGTTACGTCACCAAGGCCGTCATCCCCGCCGCCGGGCTCGGCACCCGCTTCCTGCCCGCCACCAAGGCCATGCCGAAAGAGATGCTTCCCGTCGTCGACAAGCCGGCCATCCAGTACGTGGTCGAGGAGGCGGTCGGTGCGGGACTCCACGACGTGCTGCTCGTCACCGGCCGCAACAAGAACGCACTGGAGAACCACTTCGACCGCAACACCGAACTCGAGGACACCCTCGCCAGGAAGGGCGACCTCGACCGCCTGGAGAAGGTGAACCAGTCCACGGCGCTCGCCGACATGCACTACGTGCGCCAGGGCGACCCGAAGGGCCTCGGCCACGCCGTGCTGCGCGCCAAGATGCACATCGGCCATGAGCCGTTCGCCGTGCTCCTCGGCGACGACATCATCGACGCCCGCGACCCGCTGCTGTCCAGGATGCTGGAGGTGCAGCAGCAGCTGAACACGACGGTCGTGGCGCTCCTCGAGGTGGACCCCAGCCAGATCCACCTCTACGGCGCCGCCGCTGTGGTGGAGACGGACGAGGACGACGTGGTGCGCATCACCGGACTGGTCGAGAAGCCCGACCGCGCGAGCGCTCCGTCGAACTACGCGGTGATCGGCCGCTACGTCCTCCGCCCGGAGATCTTCGACATCCTGGAGAAGACGGAGCCGGGCAAGGGCGGCGAGATCCAGCTGACGGATGCGCTGCAGGGCCTCGCGACGGCTCCCGACTGGACAGGCGGCGTGCACGGCGTGGTCTTCTCCGGCCGCCGCTACGACACGGGCGACCGTCTCGACTACATCAAGGCGATCGTCCAGCTGGCCGCCGCCCGCGACGACCTCGGCAAAGACCTCGTGCCGTGGCTGCGCGAGTTCACGGCGGCGGAGGGCGCCCAGGATGCTCCTGCCGCGGAAGCTCAGGCACCGGCCGCCCCCGCCAAGCCCGCCGTTCCTGTCAAGCCGGCAGCGCCCGCCGAACCGGCCGTCGCCACCGCGCCGGCCGCTGCTCCGGCCGCTCCGGCCCCTGACCGGTCGCCGCGCAAGCGCGACCTCGTCCCGGTCGCCGGAGCGTAACCTCCGACCCACGCATCGAGCTGGCTCGGGCTAATCCAGCCCGAGCCGCTTGAGCGTGTGGTGGTCGCTGTGTCCGGGGTCGGACTCGATCTCGTCGACGGAGACCGGGATGCCCGGCCCGATCGCGAGCCACACGAAACCGTCCCTGTGCACCAGGGGAACGAGATCGGTGGTGCCGTCTTTGAGCAGCGTCCGGATGCGCTTCAACAGCGCATACCCTTCGGACGGCTTGGTCACGTAGGTCTTGCGTCGGTAGTGGACCACGTGCGCGACGGTCTTCGCGCCCAGTCCGGCGACGACGGATTCGGTCAGCGTCTCGGTCATTTCGGTCCTTTCGGGTGCGGCATCAGCCGCTCACCGACGCTACTCGCCTCCCCGGCGGAGTCAACCGGCGATGCCATCGTTCCGGGATAGCGTTGCCGTCATGCAGTCCCTCCCGTCGCCCGCCGAGCTGGACGTGCTCGCCGACCGCGGCTGGCCCTCCGTCCAGCGCGAACCCCTCGGCCCCTGGACCCTCCGCTTCGCCTCCGGCGTCACCAACCGCGCCAACTCGGTCCTCCCCACCGGCCGAGTGGATGCGGAGAGCCTGCCCGCCACGCTCGCCGCGGCCGAGCGCGCATACCGCGACCGCGGCCTCCCCGCGGTGTTCCAGGTCAGCCCGGCCACCGACCCCGCCCTCGTCTCTGCGCTCGCCGCGAGGGGCTATCGCGAACACTCCGACACCCTCGTCCTCGTCGCCGACCGAGCGGCTGTGGCGTCAGCCGGTGCCTCCACCCCTGCCGCACCGCTCTCCATCGCCACCACCCCATCCCGTGCCTGGATGGACCTCTGGTGGTCCGTCGACGGGCGCGGCGGCGCTGACGCAGAGGCCGTCGCCGAGCGCATCCTCACCGGCGACCCGGCGCTCTACGCCTCGACGGGCGACCCTGACCATCCGGATGCCGTCGCGCGCCTTGCCATCGTGGGCGAGTGGGGCGGCGTGTTCGCCGTGGCGACCAGGCCGGACCAACGCCGCCGCGGGCACGCAGCGGCCATCATCCGAGCTCTCGCCGCAGACGCCGAACGGCACGGCATCCTGCACCTGTGGTTGCAGGTCACCGCGGCCAACTCCCCGGCCCGCGCTCTCTACGAGCGGCTCGGTTTCGTCGAGGCGTCCCGCTATGCGTACTGGACCGAACCCGCCACCGAACCCACCCGTTAAACCCACGATGCCGGGTGCGGGGACCTAGGGAATCCACGCAGCCCGGCATACGTTCGGGGTTACCTTCGGAGGATATTCGGGTTCCTCCGCCGGCTATTACAGACTAGCGAAAAAAGTGCTCGTGTGGGTCATATGGAGGACACGTTTTGTACCCCAGTAGGAGTGTCATTCTGGCCCTCACTTGGGGTGTTCGCACCTCTTGACGTCAGAAATCTGACGCTGTAGCGCAAAAACCGCACTGCTTAGGCGGCGAGCTCCTGCTTCAGGGCCTCCACGAACGCGTCGATGTCGTGCTCGGTGGTGTCGAACGAGCACATCCAGCGCACCTCGTGACGCGCCGCATCCCAGTCGTAGAAGCGGAAGTGCTCGCGCAGGCGGTCGGCGACGCCGGCGGGCAGCGTGGCGAACACGCCGTTCGACTGCGTCGCCTGGCTGAACCCGACACCCTCGATGCTCCCGTCGGCGATGCCGGCTTCGAGCGCCGTACGGAGACGGTGCGCCATCGCGTTCGCGTGCGATGCGGAGCGCAGGTAGAGGTCGTCCGTGAGCAGCGCGATCAGCTGGGCCGAGATGAAGCGCATCTTCGACGCGAGCTGCATGTTCAGCTTGCGCAGGTAGATCAGCCCCTCGGACGCCTCGGGGTTGAGCACGACGACGGCCTCGCCGTAGAGCATCCCGTTCTTGGTGCCGCCGAAGCTGAGCACGTCGACGCCGGCGTCGGTGGTGAACGCGCGCAGGGGGGCGCCGAGCGATGCTGCAGCGTTCGCGATGCGTGCGCCGTCCATGTGCAGCTTCATGCCGAGCGAGTGGACATGGTCGGCGATCGCCCTGACCTCGTCGACGCTGTATGCCGTGCCGAGCTCGGTGGTCTGGGTGATGGACACGACGAGCGGCTGGGCCCGGTGCTCGTCGCCCCAGCCCCACGCCTCCTTGTCGATCAGGTCGGGGGTGAGCTTGCCATCCGGGGTCTCGATCTGCAGCAGCTTGATGCCGGCGACCCGCTCGGGAGCCCCTGCCTCGTCGGTGTTGATGTGCGCCGTCTTCGCGCACACCACCGCGCCCCAGCGGGGGAGCATCGACTGCAGCCCGACGACATTCGCTCCCGTGCCGTTGAACACAGGGAAGACCTGGACGCCCTCGCCGAAGTGCTCGGCGAACACGTCGTGCAGGCGTGCCGTGTAGACGTCTTCGCCGTAGGCGATCTGGTGGCCTTCGTTGGCGGCCGCGATGGCGTCGAGGATCTCGGGGTGGACACCCGCGTAGTTGTCGGAGGCGAATCCGCGCAGGTTGAGGTCATGGAGTTGTAGCGTCACGTATCCATCCTTGCAGGAGTGAGAGAGTCAGTTCGCGGCGTCGGCGGAAGTTGTGAGCAACTCGCGCGTGCCGTTGATTGTGGAGGGATCGCCCTCCCAGAGCTGCACGACGGCTGCGCCGAGCGTGTCCTCGAGCCCGGACAGCGACGTCACCACGAAGACGACGGCCGCCGCGTTCGGCGCCTCCTTCGCGAACCCCTGCGCGACCGACCTGGTCCACGCGTCGGCGGCCGCCTTCGCGGCGGCGTAGTTCGCGCCACCGGCGTACGGCCGTTCGACCGCGGTGGACGACACGATGGCGAGCCGCCCGGCCGGCGACGCGACGAGGTCGTCGTAGAACACCCGCGTCGTGTTGCGCAGCGTGCGGAACCCGCGCTCCAGGAAGTCCCAGTCGTCGTCGGACTGCCCGGCGATCCCGCCGCCGCCTCGCCAGCCGCCGACCAGGTGGATCAGCCCGTCGATCGCGCCGAACTTCAGGTGGATGCGCATGGCCAGCTCGGCCACGGCATCCCGGTCGGCCAGGTCGCAGACCCGGGTGTCGACGCCGGGCACGGCAGCGGCCAGGGCGTCGAGCGCCTCCCGCCGCGTGCCGACGGCGAGGACCGTCGCGCCCGCCTCGACGAGCGAACGCGACACGGCCTCGCCGCTGGTGCTGGTCGCACCGGCGACCAGCACCAGCCGCCCGGAGAGGGGCAGGCTTTCCGTCACTTGTCGTCCGAGTGGCCGGTGATGCCTGCTGTGGATTCGATGACGGTGGCCATCTTCTTGTTCAGCGCCTCGTAGAACATCGAGAGCGGGAACTCGTCGTCCAGCACCGCATCGGTGTAACCCTTCGGCACCCCGGCGAGGATCTCATCCGGAAGCCCTCGCGCCCAGTTGGATGCCGGGTTCGGGGTGAGCGTCTCGGTCAGCATCTCGTACGCGGCCAGCCAGTGCGCCACCTTGGGACGGTCGATGGACCGCCAGTACAGTTCGTTGATCCGGTCGCTGAGTGCGACGACGACCTCGGGAACACCGTCCCAGTCGATGGTGAGCTGCGTGTCCGTCCAGTGCAGCACGTCGTGCTGGTGCATCCACGCGAACAGCAACTGCCCGCCCAGGCCGTCGTAGTTCCGGACGCGGCTGCCGGTGATCGCGAACCGGAAGATCCGGTCGAAGATCACCGCGTACTGCACCAGCTTCGCGTGGTCACGGATCTCCCGCTGCGCGTCGGAGAGCTCCGCATCCGGCAGCGCCTTCAGCTCGCGCTCCTGCCGCACGGACTCGCGGAACGCCGTCAGGTCGCAGCGCAGCTCCTCCAGCGAGTAGAGGAAGAACGGCATCCGCTGCTTGATCATGAACGGATCGAACGGCAGATCCCCGCGCATGTGACTGCGGTCGTGGATGAGGTCCCACATCACGAAGGTCTCCTCCGCGAGCTTCTGGTCGTCCAGCATCGCCGCCGCATCCTCCGGCAGCTGCAGCTTCGTGATCTCCGAAGCCGCGCGCACCACCCTGCGGTACCTGGCGGCTTCGCGGTCCTGGAAGATCGCGCCCCAGGTGAACTGCGGGATCTCGCGCATGGCCACCGTCTCGGGGAACAGCACGGCCGAGTTGGTGTCGTATCCGGGAGTGAAGTCCACGAACCGGAGCGGCACGAACAGCTTGTTGCCGTAGTCGCCCGCTTCGAGCTCCGCGATGAACTCCGGCCAGATCACCTCGACCAGCACGGCCTCGACGAGGCGGTTGGTCGAACCGTTCTGCGTGTACATCGGGAAAACGACCAGGTGGCCGAGCCCGTCGACGCGGTGCTGCTGCGGCTGGAACGCGTTCAGCGAGTCCAGGAAGTCCGGGACGCCGAGACCCTCGTCCGCCCAGCGGCGGAAGTCGGCCTGCAGCGCATCCAGGTAGGCGGCGTCGTGTGGGAAGTGCGGAGCGAGCTCGGCGATCGACGCGATGACCGCATCCACCTGCTGTGCTGCGCCGGCCTTGTCGGCCTCCTCCGGCACGGACCCGTCCTTGACCTGCACCTGCTGCAGAGCGACGGCGGCCTCTTTGAGGGCCAGCCACGCGGGATGCGTCGCCAGCGACCGCACGGAACGGACGTCCTCGACGACCTCGGGCTCTCCGACAATGGCGTTTGCACTGAACTGGGAAACGAATTGTGACATGACGAACCTCCCGTCGTTGGTCGTCCGCGGCTGCGGCGCTTGGTCCGGACGCAGAGCGCGCCCGCATTCGAGCCTATCCACTCGTCTTCGAACTTTTATTGCCCATCCGGTGTCGTCCCTTGCGCCCCACGGCTCGCCGACGCACTTTTCCAGCGCCGGGACGCCTCGCTATGCTCGCCGGGTGACGGCAGCAGAGGTGCGGGATGCGCTCGCGGAGGTGGCCAGCCCGGAGGACGCGGTGTTCCTGCAGCGCTTCTTCAAGGCCGGGGAAGGGGAGTACGGGGAGGGCGACGTCTTCATCGGCGTGCGCGTGCCGCAGACCCGCGCCGTCGCCAAGCGCTTCGGCGGGCTGCCTCTCGACCAGCTCCGCGAGCTGCTGGACAGCGAGGTGCACGAGCACCGCCTCGCCGCGCTCATCATCCTCAATCGCGAGTTCGAGCTCGCCAGCCGTCCCGCGGCCCGCGACGACGCGCGGCGCGAGGAACTGGCGGCGTTCTACTTGGATGCGGTGCGACGAGGCCGCGTGAACAATTGGGATCTGGTCGACTCATCCGCCGAGTACGTCCTGGGCGAGTTCCTCTGGGATCGCCCCCGCGACGTGCTCGACGAACTGGCGGCCAGCGAGGTGCTCTGGGAGCGTCGCGTCGCCGTGCTCAGCACCTTCGCGTTCATCAAACGCGGGGACGCATCCACCACCGTCGACCTCGCGGCCAGGCTCCTCGACGACCGGGAGGACCTCATGCACAAGGCGGTCGGCTGGATGCTCCGCGAGGTCGGGAAGCGCGTCGACCGGGATGTGCTGCTCGCGTTCCTGGACAAGTACGCGCCCCGGATGCCGCGCACCATGCTGAGCTACGCCACCGAGCACCTGACGCCGGAGGTGCGGGCGGAGTACCGCGCCCGGCGGTGACGCAGCACGGGGCCTCCCTCGACTTGGGATGATGTACCTATGACGAGAACGGTTCGGGGTGCACGCGTGCTGATCACGGGCGCCGCCTCCGGGATGGGATACCTGTTCGCGGAGCGCGCCGTGCGCGAGGGTGCGGCGGCCGTCGTGCTCTGGGACCGGGATGAGGCTGCACTGTCCGCGCTGACCGCCCGCCTGCGCGCGCAGGTGATGGAGCAGCGCTCGGCGTCGCCGTGGGGCGGCCCCACCCGGTCGCCGAGTTCGTCGGCCGGGCGGCCCGGGACGACCGTGCATCCCTTCGTGCTCGACCTGGCGGAGCTGGGCGCCATCGCGCAGACGGCGCAGGCGGTCCGCAAGGAGCTGGACGGCGTGGATGTGATCGTCAATGCCGCGGGAATCGTGCGCAGCTCCCCGTTCTGGGAGCACGACAACGGCGACGACACCCGGCGCACCATGCTGATCAACGCGCTCGCCCCGATGCACATCGCGCGCGAGTTCCTTCCCGCCATGATCTCGAGCGCCAGGGAGGCCCGCATCGTCACCATCGCGGGCGGCACCGGCGCTGGGGCGGGCGCCGGTGCGGGCGATGTCGGTGCTGTCCACAGCGCGTCCGTGGCAGCGGTCGTCGCCTGGAGCGACAGCCTGCGTGCCGAACTGCGGCACCAGGGCTTCGGTCACGTCAGGGTCACCGCGGTGGTCCGGCCCTGGATGCTCGACGGAGCCGTCGACCCGCTGCTCGCGCGGGTGCTCACCCCCGAGCGCATGGCCGACGGGGTGTGGAAGGCGATGCTCGCCGGCCGCAAGCGCTGACCGGCCGCAAGCGTCGACCGACCGCCGCGAAGGTATACCGGCATGTCGCGCCCCCTTCGGGTGACATTCCTGAGAACTTTCACATAAAGTAGCTCCCACCGTCGACCGACAACGGAGCCATCGTGAGCAATCCTTCCTGGACCCAGGTCATCAAGACCGCAGACAGCGAGCAGCCCGAACTGAAGCGCGCACTGGGCCCCGGCCTGCTGCTGCTCTTCATCGTCGGGGACATCCTCGGCACGGGCGTCTACGCGCTCACCGGCCAGGTGGCCGCCGAGGTGGGAGGCGCGGCCTGGCTGCCGTTCCTGCTCGCGTTCGCGGTGGCGACGGTCACCGCGTTCTCCTATCTGGAGCTCGTGACCAAGTACCCACAGGCCGCTGGCGCAGCTCTGTACACGCACAAGGCGTTCGGCATCCACTTCTTCACGTTCATCGTCTGCTTCATCGTGATGACGTCCGGCATCACGTCGGCGGCCACGGCATCCCGGGCGTTCGCGGTGAACCTGTCCGTCGGGTTCGGGCTGCCGTCGGACAACTTCTTCACAATGATGGTCGCGCTCGCGTTCATCGTGCTGATCATGCTCGTGAATCTGCGCGGCGTGACGGAGAGCGTCTGGCTGAACGTGGTGCTCACCCTGGTGGAGCTGTCCGGTCTGCTGCTGGTCATCATGATCGGCCTGTGGGCGATCGGCGGCGGCAACGCGGACCTCTCCCGGGTGGTGGCGTTCGAGACGCCGGAGGACAAAGGCATCCTGCTCGCGGTGAGCACGGCGACGTCTCTGGCGTTCTTCGCGATGGTCGGCTTCGAGGACTCGGTCAACATGGCGGAGGAGACCAAGGAACCGAGCAGGATCTTCCCCAAGATGATGCTGACGGGCCTCGGGATCGCGGCGGTCATCTATGTGCTGGTCTCGATCTGCGTGGTCGCCCTGGTGCCGATCGGAGAGCTGGCCGGCAGCGAGACCCCGCTGGTCACCGCGGTCAACGCCGCGGCACCGGACTTCCCGATCGCCGACCTGCTGCCGTTCATCTCGATGTTCGCGGTGGCCAACACGGCGCTGATCAACATGATGATGGCGAGCCGCCTGCTCTACGGCATGAGCAAGCAGAAGGTGCTGCCCGGCTTCCTGTCCAAGGTGCAGAAGAAGCGCCGCACGCCGTGGGCCGCGATCCTGTTCACCAGCGCGCTCGCCCTCGGCCTGATCGTCTACGTGTCGCTCGACCCGAAGGGTTCCATCGTCGCCCTCCTCGGCGGGACGACGTCACTCCTGCTGCTCGCGGTGTTCGCGGTCGTCAACATCGCGGTGCTCGTGCTGCGCCGCCAGCCGGTCGACCACAAGCACTTCCGCACGGCGCGCGTCCTGCCGACCATCGGTGCGATCACCTGCCTGTACCTGGTCTTCCCGTGGACTTCCGGCCGCCCGGTCGGCCAGTACGGCATCGCGCTGGCCCTCCTGGCGATCGGCGTGATCCTGTGGGCCATCGCCCGCGCCTTCACCGCCGCCGCGGAGCGCCGCTCCCGCTGACTGGCGGCGCCGCTCACGGCGACCGCGGCGCGCGTCAGCCCCAGCGCTTCGCCGACCACCGTTCGAACAGCCCCACCAGGGAGTCGCTCAGCTTGCCCAGAATGGCGAGCAGGATGATCGCCAGGAACAGCCGGTCGGTGCGTCCGTTGCTCGCGGAGTCGTTCAGCATGAAGCCGAGACCCATCGACGACGCGATGAGCTCAGCGGCCACCAGGAACAGCCACGACTGCGCGAGCGCGAGTCGCAGCCCGGAGATGACCGTCGGCAGCACGAACGGCAGCTGCACCGTGGTGAACAGCCGCACCCCGCCCAGCCCGAACGCCCTGCCCGCCTCCACCAGATGCCGGTCGACGTGCTTGAGCGCCGCCGCGACCGTCGTGTAGACGGGGAAGAACGCCCCGATGGCGATCAGGATGACCTTCGACTCCTCGCCGATCTTGAACCAGAGGATCAGCAGCGGCACCCAGGCCAGCGACGGCACGGCCCGGATGGCGCTGAGCGTTCCGCTGAAGAAGATGTCCCACAGTCGGGACAGGCCGACCAGGGCGCCGAGCACCAGTCCGAGCAGCGCACCGCAGGCGAAGCCGATCAGCACGCGCTGGGTGGAGATCGCGATGTAGAGCCCGAGCAGTCCGCGCTGCGCCAGATCGACCGCCGCGTCCCACACCATCGCGGGCGACGGGAGCTGCGCGGAGGTGAACGCACCGGAGGTCGACGCCAGCTGCCACGCCACGAGCAGGATCAGCGGGAGGACGAAGCCTCCCACAATCCTGGTCGAGCGCCGCGACAGGAACGGGATGCGCGCATCCCGTTCCTGCACGCCGTCGCGCGCGCCGGGCACCCGGCGCTCCGGCTCCTGGTCGCGTGGCTCGCCGTCGCGCGCCACCGAGGTGCCGTACATCGACGTCGCGACGAGCGCCCCGTCGCCCTCCGGTGAGTTCTGGTAGCTCATGCGCGCACTAGCCTCCGATGGCGCTCGGGTCGGCCTTCTTGGCGAAGGTCGGGTCGAGCAGCGTGTCGAGCGCCTTGTCGATGTCGGACTGGCTGCGCACGTCACCGGTCGTCACGAAGATCGGGCCGACCTTCTTCAGGACCTTGAGCTGTGCGTCGCCGGGGATGTTCGACACGTCGAGGTTGGTGCGCTCCGTGATGACGGTGGTGGCGACAGCGGGGTCGATCGACGCGACATCGGAGAGGATGCTCGCCGTCTCGTCCGGGTGCTTGAGTGCCCAGGCGCGGGCGTACTCGTACGTGTTGACGACGGTCTGCGCCACATCCGGCTTGTTCTTGAGGAACGACTCCGTGGCGTTGAGGAAGCCGTAGGTGTTGAACCCGACGTTGCGGTAGATCAGCTTCGCACCGGCCTTCTCCGCGTTGGCCATGATCGGGTCGAGACCGGCCCAGGCGTCGACCGAGCCGTTCTGCAGTGCAGCCCAGCCGTCGGCGTGCTGCAGGTTCTGGATGGTGACGTCGCTGGCGGACAGGCCGTTCGCCTCGAGCGACTGGAGCAGGAAGAAGTAGGGGTCCGTGCCCTTGGTGGCGGCGACCTGCTTGCCTTTCAGGTCTTTGACCGACGTGATCGTCGAGTTCTGCCCGACCACGATGGCCGACCACTCCGGCTGCGAGAAGATGTCGATCGTCTTGATCGCCGAACCGTTGGAGCGGGCCAGCAGCGCGGCGGAGCCGGCGGTCGATCCCACGTCGATCGCGTTCGAGCGGAGCGCCTCGTTGGCCTTGTTCGACCCGGCCGACTGCACCCAGTTGACGGTGATGTCCTGCTTCTTCAGCGCCTTCTCGAGCCAGCCCTCCTTCTTGATGACGAGGCTGAGCGGGTTGTACGTGGCGAAGTCGATGTTGAGCGTTCCGCCCGTGGTGCCGGCCGACTTCGCGGGGTCTGCCGCTGCCTGGCCCTCTCCGGCGACGCAGCCGGTGAGCATCAGGCTGGCGGCGGCCGCGATGGCGGCGACGGCGGTGACGATGGTGGATGTGCGGCGCATGATGCCTCTCAGGTTGTCAGTCGTGCTGTGCTGTGGAAGTGCGTGGGTCGAGCATCCCGGACCTGCGCGGCCTGCGGGGGCCGCCTGCCAAAACTGTGGATGACTCGGGGCTGTGGATGATGCGGTGCGGTGGGAGAAAGCACCGGCGGCCCGCACCAGTGCATCCGGGTCCCGGGTCCCGGATCCCCGATCAGTACGGGAAGGCCGGGATCGTGCTGGTCGCCGGGATCCCGCGCGCGTGACCGTGACGGTCGATGCCGAGTCCGTCGAGCAGTTCGGCGCGGAGCTCGGCGAGTTCCGCTGAACCCCGGTCGCGCGGGCGGCTGCCCGGCACGGTGACGACGCGCCGGATGGTCGCGCCCTGTCGTCCTTCCTCGGCGCCCAGCAGGATGATGCGGTCGGCGAGTTGGAGGGCCTCGTCGACGTCGTGGGTGACGAGGAGGATCGTGGTGGGGGCTGCTCCGTGCACGTCGAGAAGCAGGTCCTGCATCTTGAGGCGGGTGAGCGCATCCAGGGCCCCGAAGGGCTCGTCGAGCAGCAGGACGCCGGGGTTGCGGGCGAGCGCCCGTGCGAGGGATGCGCGCTGCGCCATCCCACCGGACACCTCACGGGGCCGCAGCCCGGCCGAGGTGGACAGGCCCACCAGGTCGAGGAGCTGGGCGACGCGTTCGCGCCCTGCCGTCCTGTCGATGCCGCGGGGGAGTCCGAGGGCGACGTTGTCGGTGATCGAGCGCCAGGGGAGCAGTCGGGGCTCCTGGAATCCGACGGCGCAGCGTCCGTCGATTCCGGCCACCGCCGTCCCGTCGATGAGCGCTGCCCCAGCGCTCGGGCTGTCGAGGCCACCCGCGATGCGCAGCAGCGTCGACTTGCCGCATCCGCTCGCGCCGAGGATGGCGACGACCTCGCCGGCCGCGACGGTCAGCGACACGTCGCGCAGCACGACCCGCTGGGTGGTGCCCCGCTCGCCCTTGGCCCGCGGCGCCACGAACGTGCGCCCCACGTCGACGAATTCGACGGGGTATGCGGACGGGGTGGCGGGCATGGTGGTTCGACGCTATCGCTCGGCACTTCTCCCCGCAGCGCCCGCTGAAACGCGGCGTAACGAAACCGTGCGTTCCGTTCGTTCCCGCCCGAAAAGAAATGCAACGTTATTGCGGCCGCTCTCTCGGCTCTAACAGCGTGAACATTTCGCACACCACCCGGAGAAGACAGAGATATGAGCGTGCTTTCACCCGAACGAGACACGGAGGGCCGGATCGACGCCCCGCCGCCGGAGCGCGGCAAACGCAGAACCCGCGGAGCCCGGATCGCGCTCGCCATCGTCGCCTTGGTCACCGTGTGGCACATCTTCGCGAGCTTCCTCTGGATCGGCCCGCCCACCCCGCTTCGCCAAGTCGTGCCAGGCAATCTGCTGACCCAGTACATGATCCCGTGGCTCGGCCAGAGCTGGAGCGTGTTCGCGCCGGCGCCGATCAACGGCAACTACGACCTCAAGATCCGCGCCGTGCTCGCGGACAAGAACGGCGCCGAGATCTCCACCGAGTGGATCTCCGCCGTGGGCATCGAGCAGAAGATGCTGGTGCACAACCTGTTCCCCCCGCGCGCCTCCAACCTCGCGATCAAGCAGGCGTCCTCGCTCAAGGGAGCCTGGGATGCGCTGACACCTGAGCAGCAGAAGATCGCCGAACTCAACTACTTCAAGGGCGACGACTGGCTCGGCCGGATGCAGGTGGCGATGAACGAGGCGAACGACAAGAAGAATCCGATGGTCGTCGCGTCATACATCGTGCAGGAGCGATACACCGACGCATACGCTGTCCAGGCCGCCCGCGCCGTCTGGGGCACGTCGGTCGTGCGCGTGCAGTACATGACCAGCCGCCAGAACATCATCCCGTTCACCGAGCGGAACAACCCGGACGCGAAGCTGCCGCCGCTGCAGTTCGCGACCACCGGCTGGCGCGGTCTCATCGTCATGCCAGGACAGTCGGAGGAGCAATTCGCCGAGATTTTCGCTCCCCTCCACGCGAAGGTGAGCAAGAAATGACCGTCTCCGGCTTCTTCCGCAGGCTCGGCGCCCTGATCGCCGACCTCGTCCGACGCGGGATGCGCGGAGGACTCTCCCTCATACGGTCCCTGTATCTGCAGGGCGAGTCTTGGATCCTGGACGGCAAACGTGCCTCGTACGGCCTCGCGGTCACACGCATCCTGCTCGGCACGATGATGCTCGGGCTGATGCTCACGAACTTCTCCACCCGGTTCTACACCTGGGGTGCCGGGATGGCGTGGAGCGGCCAGTTCGAGTATCCGGGCAACGACTTCGTCAAGCTGTGGCCGTTCAGGATCTTCCTCGACCAGGCGCAGAACCCGCCCCTGTTCACGGTGCTGTACCTGATCGCGATCCTGCTCGCGCTGAGTTTTGTGATCGGCTATCGCACCAGGCTGTCGCAGTTCTTCCTGTTCTTCTTCTGGGTCGCAATGGTCGAGTCGAACGCGAACGTCAACGACCAGAGCGACAACCTCACGCGCATCGCGCTGATGGTGATGTTCTTCACCGCTGCCGGCGACCGCTGGTCAGTGGATGCGCGGCGTCGCAGGAAGGCGGACGAGAAGGCGGTGCGGAAGGGCACGAAAGCCGTCTTCCTTGTGCGCTGGTGGCGCTTCCAGCGGGTCGTCCCCGAGCACTACACGAACATCCTGCACAACTTCGCGGTCATCGCGCTTGCCGCACAGGTCTCGTTCATCTACGTCTCCGGTGGCCTGTACAAGGCCGGAGGCGCCCCGTGGTCGGGCGGCTGGGCGATCTACGACCCCCTCCACGTAACCCAGTTCGGTCCGTGGCCGGAGCTGAGCGACTTCGTCACGACGTGGGGTCCTGGTGTCGCGTTCGCCACTCTGCTGACGCTGATGGTGCAGGTGAGTTTCCCCATGTTGCTGATGCGCCGCGGCACGCGCATCTTCGCGCTGATCGTGATGCTCAGCTTCCACATCGGGATCGCCGTGCTGATGGGGCTGCCGTGGTTCTCGTTGGCGATGATCGCGATCGACGCGATCTTCATCCGCGACGTGACGTACCTGGAGCTCAGCGGCGGCCTGGCGAAGGCCTGGCGGAGGACGCGGACAGCCGGTGCGTCGACGGCCGCGCCGCTGGAGGCGTCGACGGAGGCACCGGCTGACGCCGACGCCGCGGCCGACGCTGACGCCGCCCCCGCCCGGCACGCCGACCACGACACCGACCCTGCCGAGGAAGACGTCCCCGTGCTCGCGTCCACCGCCTCCGCTCCGTGACGGACAGTCTCGACGCCATCGTCGTCGGCAGCGGCCCCAATGGACTGGCCGCTGCCGTCACGATGGCCAGGGCCGGGATGCGCGTCCGCGTCTACGAGCGAGCGGCCACCGTGGGCGGAGGCACCCGCACCAGCGAGCTGACCCTCCCCGGCTTCCACCACGACGTCTGCTCCGCCGTGCACCCGATGGCGTTCGCCTCCCCGTTCTTCCGGGCGTTCGGGCTGGCGGAGCGGGTGGAGTTCGTGATTCCCGAGGTGTCGTACGCGCATCCACTGGCCGATGGCACCTCCGGGATCGCCTACCGCGACCTGGACCGCACGGTCGACGCCCTCGGCGTGGACGGGCGGGCCTGGCGTCGGCTGATGGAGCCGCTGGTGCGGCACGCGGCGGACATCGCAGGCATCTCCGCCGGGCACCTCTTACACATCCCGACCCCGCTGTCGGCCGCGGTCCCGCTCGGGCTGGCGGTGCTCGAACACGGGACCCCGGCTTGGTCGGCGCGCTTCCGCGGCAGGCACGCTCCGGCCATGATCGCCGGCCTCGTGGCGCACGCCATCCAGCCGCTGCCGTCTCTGGCGGCCGCAGCCACCGGCATCGTGATCGGCGCGTACGCGCACGCCCACGGCTGGCCCATCCCCGTCGGCGGCAGCCAGGCGATCGCCGACGCGCTCGCCGCGGAGCTGGTGCGGCTCGGCGGCGAGGTGGTGCTCGATCATCCGGTGTCGTCGCTCGCCGAACTGCCTCCGGCGCGTGCCGTTCTGCTCGACGTGAGTGCTCGCGCGATGCTCGATCTCGCTGGCGGGGCGTTCCCGCCGAGGTACGAGCGCGCTGTCCGGGCGTTCCGGTACGGCCCCGGCGTCGCCAAGGTCGACTTCGCGCTCTCCGGTCCCGTGCCGTGGACCGACCAGGAGCTCGCGAAGGCCGCCACCGTGCACCTCGGCGGCACCCAGGCCGAGGTGCAGGCCGCGGAGCGCGCCGTCGCGCGCGGCAGGCACGCGGACGCCCCGTTCATCCTGGCGTCGCAGCCCAGCACCTTCGACCGGTCCCGCGCGCCACAAGGAGCGCACACCCTGTGGACGTACACGCACGTCCCGTCCGGCTCGGACGTCGACCAGCGCGAGACGATCACTCGCGCCATCGAGCGCCTCGCCCCCGGCTTCCGCGACCTCGTCGTCGGCTGCCGCAGCACGACGGCCGTGGATGCGGCCCGCTACAACCCGAACTACGTGGGCGGCGACATCTACGCGGGTGCTCCGAGCATCCGGCAGCTGCTCAAGCGGCCCGTGCTGTCCGCCGACCCGTGGCGGACGCCGCTCCGGGGGGTCTATCTGTGCTCGTCCTCCACCCCGCCGGGGCCGGGCGTGCACGGACTGTCCGGCTGGAACGCCGCCCGTTCAGCGCTGCATCACGAGTTCGGCGTGCTGGACGATCCGATGGGCGCGGACGACAGCGACGGCGCCGATCGCGCGGGCGGTAGCGATCGCACCGGCGGCATCGCCGCCGGGTGACCGTCCGCATCCATCGAGGACTGCCACGCCTTGCGTAGGCCCTGGCGAGCACGGAACGCCAGCATGGCCGCCGCCGACGACGAGATGCCGAACACCTCGCCGAGTTCTGCGGGGTTGAGGTCTTCCACCTCGCTGTACCAAAGCGCCTTCCTCCACCGTTCCGGCAGGGAGCGGAAAGCTTCGAATCCGGCGAGCCTGTCGAGTCGGTCCAGGCCGCTGGACGTCTGTGGCAGGTCGTCCAGGTCGTCGAGTTCCTGCAGGGAAAGCCGGGCCGCCTGCCGCGCCCATCCCGCCGCCACGTTGCGCATCGTCACGATCAGGTACGCGCGGAACGACAGGTCGGGACCCCGCCCGGCCTGCAGCGAGACGAGCACGCGCGCGAACGCCTCCGAGGCGAGGTCCGACGCGTCGTACGACAGCGTGATGCGCCTCGCTGCGGCGAGGGCCGCGGGCAGATGGCGCTTCCACAGCTCGGCGAACGCGTCCGTCGCCTGGAACTCACCCGCGCGCACCAGGGCGATCAGGAGGTCGTCGTCAAGGGCGCTGATCGGTCCGGGGCGCTTCTCCGACGGCTCGGAAGAGCGGGGTTCTCGGCAGCTGGTCTCTCCGGGATGGATCATTCTCTGAGCTTCGGGCTGAGCTTTCTCATACGTGTAGTGATAAATACCTATTCTAATGCCTCACGTATGGTATCCGCGACTTCGCAGCCGCCAGGCCGCCACCTGGGTGCGCGAGGTGAAGCCGAGCTTGGCCAGGATGCGCTGGACGTGGTTGTTGACCGTGCGCACGGAGAGCACGAGACGAGCGGCGATATCGCGATCGGTCAGTCCCTCGGTGATCAGGTCGCAGACCTCCAGCTCGCGCGCGCTCAGCTGCCCGTCGACCAGGCGACGGGCAGGCGCCGGCGGAACGGCGATGGCCTCACCGAGAGCGAGCCGGATGGCGTCCTCGATCGGAAGCTCGCGCGGGCCCCCTTCCCCGCCTGCAGCCCGTCCCTGGTGCGAGGGCGACCCGTGCCGCGCGCCCAATCGGACGGCGTCGCCGGGGAACGGCCCAGGCTGCGGCAGCTCGCCGGCTCCCCGCCACACGGCTTCCGCGGCGTCGATGATGACGTGCCCCTTGGCGAGGTCCCCGGCCGAAAGATCTGCCCGCCCGATCGCGTGCAATGCGTGCGCGATGCCGAGCGGGGCGCGCAACTCCCGCAGCAGCACGAGAGACTGACGTGCCAGCTCCTGCGCCTGCTTCGCGTCGCCGCGGCG
Source organism: Leifsonia sp. NCR5 (assembly GCF_002105485.1). NCBI lineage: Bacteria > Bacillati > Actinomycetota > Actinomycetes > Micrococcales > Microbacteriaceae > Leifsonia > Leifsonia sp. NCR5. The sequence continues at coordinate 12,606 of NZ_NCSR01000003.1, read as the reverse complement.
CAGGCTGTACGCGGCGGAGTGCAGGAGCAGGGCGGCTCCCTCATAGCGCTCGCCGTTCGCCGCTGCTGCGCGGAGGAAACGCTCCCGCACGATGGTGGCGCTCCGATCGAACCCGAGACGGTCGTATGCGAGCGCCAGCCCGGAGGTGAAGAAGGCGACGTCGGCCGGCGATCCCGGTTGAGGGTCGAGCCGGAGCGCGCTGTGGAAGAGCCGGATGGATTCGCGTGCGTCCCGTTCCGCCGACGCGGCCGCTCCGTCGACGAAGGCCATCGCCGCCGCGTCGCAGAGCGCGCTCGCAATGCCTCTGGCTTCGGCGAGGACGCTGTGCGCCCCGGCGTCCCCGTCGAGGCCGAGGAGGCTCCCGCTGATCGCCAGGGCGATCGCGTGCTCGGCTGTCTCGAGCCCGCACGCCGCCCCGAGAGCACGGTTCAGCAGCAGCCGGAATTCGGCGAGCCGGCCGTGGGTGCCCCACGCGATTCTCCACCCCCGCACCAGGATGGCGAGGGCCGCGTCGGGATCGAGGTCGTCGATGCAGAACTCCACCGCTGCCGTGAGATTCGGCAGCTCGTGGGCGAACCGGGTGAGCCACGCGCCCTGCCGGTCGCTCAGCCAGGTCTCGTTCGCCTCCACGAGCTGCTGCAGATACCAATCGCGATGGCGTGCGCGGGTCTCGCGGTATGCGGGATGCTGGTGCAGCAGTTCGCGTCCGAATCGGCGGGTGCCGTCGAGCATCGAGTACCAGATGTGACCGTCGGCCTCCTCCCTGCCCACGATCGACTTCGCCACGAGCTCCTGCATCAGGTCGAGCATCCGGACGGGGGACAGCTCGCACGGTGCGAGGACGGCGGCCGTCGCCTCCGGGCCCCACCGGCCGTCGAACACCGACAGCAGCGTCCACGCCTCCTGCTCGATCGTCGTGAGCGTGTCGTGGCTCCACTGCAGCGCCGCACGCAGGCTGCGGTGCCTCCCGATCACATCCCTGTCCTGGCTCGACAGCAGCTCCAGGTCGAGCCGTTCCAGGATGTGTCTCGCCGAGAGCACGACGCGGCGGCCCGCAGCGTGCTCGATCGCGAGGGGAACGCCGTCGAGACTGCGGCAGATCGCGGAGATGGAGGCGAGATCCGGGCCGCCGGTTAGCGGAGCGTCCCTGTCCGGCAGGGAGCGATCCAGGAACAGCTCGACAGCGCCCGTCGTACTCTGCCGCGGATCGAAGGCGTCTGACGTCGGGGTCGACAGCGGATGGACGACGTGGATGCGCTCCCCGGCGATGCGCAAAGCCTCCCGCGTCGTCGTGACGACCTTGACGTGCGGGCACGAGTCCATGATCGCGACGATGAGTTCGGCGCACCCGTCGAGCACCCTGTCGCAGGTGTCGAGCACGAGCAGCAGGTCCTTGTCTGCGAGGGCGGCGACCACCGCGGCGGGTGTGTCCTGAGTCGGAGTGTCCGGAGCCGCGGTGGAGCGCCCCAGGCCCTCGGCGACCGCGTGGACGACGTCGTGCGCGTCCGATGCGTCATCCAGCCGCACGAGGAGTGCGCCGTCGCGGAAGCGTCGCTTGACGTCGTGCGCGAGCCGGAGAGCGATGCGGGTCTTGCCGATGCCCGCCGCACCGACGATGGTCAGGATGCGGGTCTCGCCCAGCGCAGAGCGCGCGTCGGCGATATCCGCCTTCCTTCCGATGAGGGGCGTTGTCTCGGTCGGGAGGTCGGCGGTCGACGACATGGCGGTGCTCTGTTCTCGGGCGGGTTTTCCAGTCAACGCCGGCGCAACCGTCGCCGAAATCCGCTCAGGGTGTGCGAACTATCCACTTTCGGCCGCCCCGCGACGCGATAACGCGGTCGCCGCTCCCATCGGCTCGCGCCCGCGTTATCGCGTCGCCGTGCCGGGCTCTTATCCATCGAATGGATGCCACAGGCAAGGAGCGACATGACGATCGAGGAGAGCGGGTTCACGGAGCCGCTGCGAACGACGATGACGGTCCGCGTGCGTCTCTCCGTGAAGAAGAGCGCAGAGACCGCCGTGCTCAGTACGGCGGGCAGGGCAGGAGGCCATTCCTCGATGAACTCTCTCGTCGAGGCGGCCATCCAGCGCGAGCTCGAGAGCCTGGCGACGCAGTTCAACGAAGGCGACCCGTTTCCGCCGAACGACGGCCGGTTCCGCAAGGGCAGACCGGCCATGACGAACACACGCGATGGAGATGAAGCATGAGCACGATACCGTCCGGCCGTCCCACCCAGCAGGTGGCAGACGCGTCCCACTTCGAGCAGTCGATCAGCGGCGTGACCGGGGAGCTGATCCGCATCGAATGCGACTGCCCGATCGGTGAAGACCACACGTACGCCGACTGGCTGGCGCGGTTCACCAGGGCGGGGTTCTGATGCAGCGCTACGAAGCGGTCGTCGAGACCGCGCAGCAGCGCAGGTTCGTGGTCGAAGTCGAAGGGGACGACCCGGTGACCGCCACGGCGCGGCTCCGTCGCGCCTTCGGCAGCGACGTCGTGGTCTTGACGCTGAAAGCGTCCCGTCGTCGCGTGTAGCGCTCAGCCCTCGACCGCCGCTCGATCGTCCGCCCGCTCCGCCGTCCCTTTGGCGGGGCGGGCGGACGGCCGTCTGCGCCCCACGATCATGATGGCCACGAGCGCGAGCACGTACAGCCCGATCGCGGTCAGCCCGAACGGGGTCCGGGCTGCGAGGGCGAGCGTGCCGACCCACGGCACGTGGAAGAGGTACATCCCGACCCTTGTCGTGACGTACGGCAGCGGGTCCTCCGTGATGTTCGCATCGCCCTTCAGCCGCAGCGTGGTGGTCGTACCTGCGGTCTCCACGCTCACGACCCGGTGTGTGATGAGGCCCTTCGCGCCGTCCTGACGCTGCGTCGTGACGATGTCGCCGACCCGCACCGTGCTGGCGGGAACGTCCTGCGCGAAGACCATCGAGCCGACCGGGAGGACGGGCTCCATCGAGCCGGAGATCACGACCACGGGCCGGATGCCGAGGATGGCGCTCGCCGCGACGGCCAGCACCGCGGCGACACCGACGATCGCGGCGATGGTGAGCATGACCGAGCCGACCATGCCGAGCATGCTCCGCCTCGGTCGAGCGCGCCTACGAGCTCGACGAGCCATCGAACACCACCTCCAGTGCCGTCGCGCCGCCGTTGTACGCGCTGGTCTCCGGTGTGTCCACGTAGTAGAGGACGATCGTCAGGTCGCGGCGGCTGTCCGCTGCGCCCGGCGCCCACGTGTCGCCGTCGGTCAACGGGGCGGCCCCCCGGGCGCCGAGGCGCCCGATCACCGCGTTCGCCGCGTCGACGGGCACGCCCTGCGATGGATCGCTCGCGCTCCCGCCGAGCAGGAGCTGACCGGTGCTGGTGTCCACGATGGTGACCCGGATGAACGGGGTGATGTTCGGCGCGCTGCCCACCTGGCCCGTGCCCGCCGCATCAGAGGGGCCGATCGTCATCGTCACCTGTGCGGCGACGCCGGGAGAGTTGTTGGCGACACCGAGGTGGACGGAGAGGGAACGGCCGGGCACGAACGCGTCGTCTCCTGTCAGCGGGACCGCGGCGGCCGCTCCGGGCGGGGCGTGGTGCACGGTGCCGTCCGGATGGACTGTCACGATCCCGAAGGGCACGTCAGAGCCGATGCCGCCCTGGCCGAGGTTGAGCGCGGCCGTGTCGGTCAGGGCGCTCATCGTGGAGGTCGTGCCGAGGACCGCCAGGGCGGTCGCGACAACGCCGGCGGTGATCAACGGGAGGGTGATTCTGATGCGCGGCATGTCACAGTCCTGGTGGGGTCATCGGCAGAATGCCTTGGACGGCATTGTTCGTCGGTTGGGTCGTATACCAGTCGGGCCTGATCGAGTTGTACAGGTTGCTGTTCCCGCCCTGGGTGCTCCCTCCCCAGGAGGCAAGCGTGCCGTCGGCCAGCAGCGCGGTGCCCGAATACCCGAAGCCACCGACGGCGGCCACCGGCCCGGAGAACGCCGTGATGGCTGTCGGGGTGACGATGTTCGTCGCCGAGACGGCACCTGTGGCAGGGTTCGGACCCCAGGCGAACGAGTACCGGCCGTAGATGTAGAGCGTTCCCGAAGCTGCGAGCACCTCCACGTAGTCGACGGTGACGGAGACGGATGCGACCGTGTCGCCGTTCGGAAGCGGCACGACCGTCGGCGTGGCCGACTCGGCCCCGCTGACGTATGGGCGGCCCGTGCCGTATTGGCTGCCGGCGCCCCAGGCGATGAGCTGTCCGTCGGAGGTGACCAGCTGGTTCCCGAAGTAATGCCCGTTGAGCTGTTTGATCGAGCACTCGTCGTCTGCCGAGCCCATGATCACGCCGACGGTGTCGCATCCACTGGTCGCATACGCGGACAGCGCCGTCGAGCGGGTGGGGGAGTTGGCATTGGTACCGATGTTGTCTCCCGACGGGTCGGAGGCGTACGCGGAACCCGTATTCGCCCAGCCCCACCAGAACACCCCTGTCGTCGTGTCCCCCGGGCTCGAGTCGCCTCTGATCGCCCAGCCGTTCCACAACCCGGCTCCGATGCTGTGGACGCCGGACATGATGAGGGACGGCGTGGCCGACGAGGCGGTCGCTGTGCCTTGCCCGGTCACGCCCCTGGCCTGCGCGTAGCCCCAGGTGTAGACGTCCCCGGTGTCGGTGAGCGCCATGTAGACCGTGGCGGACGAGGCGAGGTCGACCACCCGGCCGGGGATGGAGACGAGGCCGGGCAGGGTGTACGGAGTGGGTGTGGACGGTCGACCCATGATGTTGTTGGCCGAGTTTCCTCCCCAGGTGTACACCTGGCCGTCGTCGGACAGCGCGGCCAGCCCGGTGGTGTTGACGTCGGTCGGGTAGTAGCCGTCCAGGCTGGTGCCCGCGACTTTCACGATGCTCCGGCGGCCGGGGCCGGCGTACCCGTCGTTCGGGAGGATCACCGCGGACGGCGCGGTGTTGTTGTTGGGGACGGTGGCAGACCCGGACCCGGAGAGCCCGTTGCCGCGGAAGCCCCACACCCACAGCGTCCCGTCGCTCTGCAGCCAGGTGATCGTGTTGGCGATCCGCGTCTGCGTCGGGATCATCCTGGCGGACTGCGCGGTCAGCGGCGATTGGCTCTGCGAGGTCTCCGCCGCCGTGGCGTCGGTGTACGCGGCGGTCGTGGTGCCTGCACCGAGTCCGAGCGTTGCGAGCACCAGCCCTGCGGCGGCGACGGCGCCGATGGATGCGGTGAGGATGCGCGATCGAGGTGCGCTCACGGCTCCTCCCTCCTCTTCTTCTTTCGTCGGACGATGAGCAGGATCGCGCCGCCGACGATGGCGACGGCCGCGACCGCGATGGCTGTGACTGCGATGGTCGACCCCGTGCCCGGCAGTGCGATGGGCGGGGCGACCGGCGGGTGAGGCTGCGTCTTCTCGACGGCGGTGAGCTGGAAGACGACCGCTGCGCTGAGACCCTGGAACTCGTCCCCGGCATCCCTCGCCAGCGTGACGGTGCCGTCGATGGTGACCGTGGCTCCTGCGGCGATAGGGCCGAGGGCGATCGGCGCTCCGCCGAGCATCCGGGCGACCGGCGTCTCCGGGATGAGCACCCTGCCGGACGGGAGGGTGACGGTGGCCGTCAGCAGATCGCCGAACGCGTCGGCGGAGCCGCCGACCTCCGTCACCGTGAGGAACGCCTCCGCCGCATCCCGTCCGGGGTTCGCGAGGGAGCCGGACCAGGAGGAGGAGTGACCGGGACCCGGCATGGCCACGCTCACGGTGGACGATCCGGAGGGTGCGGCCTCGGCGGCGCCGGAGGGAAGGAGTGCGCTGCTCAGCGCGAGCGACGCGGCGACTGACACTGCGACGATGGAGGTGGTCACGGCCCGGATGGCGCTCACGGCGCGCGCGCCGCCCATCCGCCGGGTCACGATGTCGCCCCGTCGAAGCGGATGCCGATGGCGAACGACCTGTTGAACGCGTAGGCGTTGCCCGCCGCGCGCATCATCTGCGGCTGGACGGTGATGGTCTTCGGCACATCCTTCGTCCATCCGCCGATGACGATGGCTGCGGCGTTGAGGTCGGTGGCGGACAGTGCTGTGGCCACGGGTGTCCCGTCCACACTGACCGTGTAGAGGGCGTAGTCGTACGGGTCGGCTCCCGCCCCCGCGATGCCGGGGTCGCCGGGGCGCGTGCCCTGGTACGCGTTATAGAGCGTGAGGTGCACGAGGCCGGTCGCAGCGGTGGTGGTCACGACGCGCGTCTCGACGGAGGTGGACGCCGAGGCGTCGAGGGTGACCGTGCCGGTGTTCGTGGTGTCGAGGATGACGGGGTCAGGGTCGCCCTGCACGACGGAGTCGTCCGGCGCGAGCTGGGCGATGTCGTACGAGCCGCCGACAGAGCCGTTCGTGCCGATGGCGCTGGCGGCCTGGTCGGTGAAGCTCGCCGACGTGACGCCGATGGATGCGACGGCCGCGACCGTCGCGGTCGTCAGCAGGGCGGCGACGGCGACGGCGGGAAGCCGGTGGACGTGGGGTCCGCGGAGGATACGGGGTCTGCTCGTCATTCGCTCACTCCGGAGAATCGGACGGACACGGGGGTTCTGAGCCCTTCGAGCTCGTCCGTGGCATCTGCAGGGACGGACACGGTCACGTCCAGCGTCCGCGACGCTCCGGATGCGGTCGGTCCGGTCAGCGCGATGGCCGACGCGTGCGCCGCATCCACATCGCTGGCGTAGACGTGGCCGCCCTCGGAGACGGTGAAGCGGAGCTGGTCGAAGAGAGGGTTGGGGGTGGCGGGGCGCATCACATGGAAGACCACGATGGCGCCGAGCCGCGGGCTGGCGTTCCGCACCGCGACGCGCGTGGCGATGGACGTGCCCGGCCCGATCGTCGCGTCCCGGAGGACGACGACGATCGGGTCGGGGCGGCCCTGCTCCCACGACGCCGCGGTGGGTGTCCAGCCCGGCTCGTCACTGCCTGCTGCCTGCAGGTCGAAGGTGTTCTCCGACCCGTCGACCGCGACGATCAGCTGACCCCAGTCGACCGTGCTCGCGGCGGTGAGGCCGACGAGAGCGAACGCTCCGACGCCGACGAGCGACGCGAGCACGCGGACCACCGGGGGCCGACGCGACGACGGGCTGAACAGGCTCACGGCGGTGATCAGACAGACGTGCCGTTGAACTGCGCCTGCACGAACGCCTTCGCGCCGTTCAGCGAGTTGTCGTCGAAGGCAGCGCCGGACTCGGCCTGGTCGAGCAGTCGGACCGTGATCGTCACGCTCGACTCCTCGCCGGCGGCGAGGCCGTTGAGAGCGACGTCGTTGAGCTGAGCGAAGGTCAGGTCGGTGCCGCTGATGGCGGTGCCGTCGACGGACGTGGCGGCCTGCGCGTATGAGAACCGCAGGCTCGACAGGTAGTTCGCGTCCGTCACGTTCGCGCCGGCATCCGGGAGCTGCGCCAGGGTGAGCGTCAGCGTGGAGCCGAGCGTCGTCGACGCGTTGCGCACCGGGATGTCGACGCTTATCGCCGCGCTCCCGGGGAACAGCGTCTGCGCGCCGACGAGCTCGATCGGAGCACCGGCGGGGGTGTCGGCCTCCTGCCAGGATCCCGGGTTCTGAACGCCGGTGACCGGGTCGGTGTCGACGACCTGGATGTTGTACTGGTCGGCGCCGATGCCGTTTGCCCCGAGGTTCAGGTTCGCGAAGTCGGTGAAAGCCGCTGCGGTGATGCCTGCGCCCACCGCGACCACTGCGCCGAGGGCGAGGAACGCCCGCTTACGGCTGGAGCGTCGCCGAGGCTGCGCATTCTCGATTGTCATGCTGATCTCCTTGCTGTGGGCACGCTGTCGGTGATGCGCGGAGCTCCGGTCGAGCCACCGCGCTGCCCTCAGGCGCTCATTCTTACCCGCCCGACATGGTTACGCAATGCATGCTTAATATCAGTTTGGAAGCGGAATCAAGAACTGAAGAGCGACCATTCCGAGATGGGCAGCACGACGCGGTCTGTGCCGCTCTGAAGCAGCCAGTGCGTGGTGTTGTGCGCCACGTAACTGCCGGCGCGCACATCGAAGGCCCACCCCTGCTTGGTGCGTCGCCACGAGATGAGGGTGATCGCCTCTCCTGCCCGAAGATGCGGGATGCCCAGCCCGACCTGATCGGTGCGGCTCGGCGACGTGATTCGATGAGGGTCATTTGCCATGCGCAAATACTGACCCAAAAGTGTTCCGAATACCAATATCAATTCTAGGCAATATGGACGTTTGTTACGCTCGCCTCGTGAACGACGCTGACGACCCGGGCTGGACGACCCCAGCGTTCCGTCACTGGGCGCCCAGCGTTCCGGGCTACCGACGCTCGGAGGTCTCCGCCCCCATCGGCTCCGGAGACGAGCAGTGGATTCGCGCGGCCACGGACATCCTGCGCTGGCGGGTGAAGACGGCGAGCGGCTTCCTGGTCGGCGGCACGGCCGACCCGCCGCGCGTGATCCCGGGGCAGCGGCAGGTGATCACCGCGCGCGTCCTCGGTGTCACCGTGACGGAGCCGGTGGAGGTGGTGCGCGTGGTGGACGACCCGGATCGCGTCGGATTCTCCTACCGCACACTCCCCGGGCATCCGGTTGCCGGCGAGGAGGCGTTCATCGTCGAGCGCAACGGCGACGAGGTGCGCATCGTGGTGCGCTCGCTGACCAGGGCGGCGCCGCAGCAGCCGTGGCGCGCACTGTTCCCGGTGCTGCTGGTCGCGCAGCGCGTCGCCAAGCGGCGCTACCTGCGGGCGTTGCGCTGAGCGTGGGCAGGCTACTCTCGCTGTCGTCGAACGTTTACCACGACTCCGACTGCGCACGCTAGGGCGGCGTTGGGGATGCCCGTGCTGAGGAGGGTATTCCCGTCCCGCCGAAGGTTGACGAGAAACCCCACGACGGCTGCCGCGAGCGCCGCCACCGTCGCGAGGAGGAAGAGTGTCTGGGAGCCGCCGTCGGCACCCGGTATCCCCGCGACGGCCAGAATCGCGCCGGCCGCGAGGAGACCCGCTCCGATGCCGAGGATGGTGATGCTGGCGGCGTTGGGCCGGAAGTCGTCAGCGATTCTCCGCATTTCACGTCCATTCGTGAGGTCCCCGTCGATGGGGAATCACGACCAGGAAACCGTCACAAACGCAGAATGTCAGGATATTCTCCGACCGCAGACGCGCCGCCGACCCCTATCCGAAGATCATCGGCCGGTCGTCGTCGTCCTCGTCGCCCCCGAGGTCGAGTTCGACCAGCACCGGCACGTGGTCGCTCGGGGCTTCGCCCTTGCGCTCGTTGCGGTGGATGCTCGCCGACGTGACCAGATCGGCGAACGGCTTGGAGCCGAGGATGAAGTCGATGCGCAGGCCTTCGTTGCGCGGGAAACGCAGCTGCTTGTAGTCCCAGTAGGTGTAGCCCTCCGGCACGAGCGGGCGAACGACGTCCGTCAGCCCGATCGTCTCGAACGCGCTGAACGCGCTGCGCTCCGGCGGGGAGATGTGGGTCGAGACGCCCGGGATGAGGCTGGGGTCGCCGACGTCGGAGTCGAGCGGGGCGACGTTCCAGTCGCCCATCAGCGCGAGCGGCAGGTCCGGCTGCTCGGCGAGCCAGCGCTGGGTGTCCGCGGCGAGGGTGGCCAGCCAGTCGAGCTTGTAGTGGAAGTGCGGGTCGTCGAGCGCCCTGCCGTTCGGCACGTACAGGCTCCACACCCGGATGCCGCCGATGGTCGCACCGATCGCCCGCGCCTCCTTGGGCAGGTCGGGGCCCTCGTGTCCTTTGAGGAAGCCCGGCATGTCTGGGAAGCCGATCTCGACGTCCTCGATCGGCAGACGGCTCGCGATCGCGACGCCGTTCCACTGGTTGAGCCCGTGCAGCACCACCTCGTATCCGGCATCCTCGAACTGCTGCATCGGGAACTGCTCCGGCTTGCACTTGATCTCCTGCATGGCCAGCACATCCACGTCTTCGCGGACCATCCAGTCGACGGTACGGCCCACTCGGGTGCGGATCGAGTTCACATTCCAGGTCGCAACGCGCATGCCTCGATCGTATCGGCCACCGCAGACAGCCACGGGTCACGGCCTGGTGGGGAGGCGTTTTCGCCGTGTTCCCCCCTAGAATCGGGGACGTGACCGACGCAAGACAGCAGCTCATCGACTACATCTCGGCCGAAGCCGTGTTCCACGGGGACTTCACACTCACGAGCGGCAAGAAGGCGAGCTACTACGTCGACCTGCGCAAGGTCAGCCTCGACCACCGTGTCGCGCCCCTCATCGGCCAGGTGATGATCGACCTCATCGCCGACGTCCCCGACGTGTTCGCGGTCGGTGGGATGACGATGGGCGCAGACCCCGTCGCCGCCGCGATCCTGCACCAGGGCGCCGCCCGCGGGCTCGCGTACGACGCGTTCGTTGTCCGCAAGGAGCCCAAGGACCACGGCCGCGGCAAGCAGGTCGAGGGCCCGGACCTCGCCGGCAAGCGCGTGATCGTGCTCGAAGACACGTCCACGACGGGCGGTTCGCCGCTGAAAGCGATCGAAGCGCTGAAGAAGGTCGGCGCTGAGATCGTCGGCGTCGCCGTCGTCGTCGACCGCAACACGGGCGCGCGCGAGGTCATCGAAGAGGCCGGCTACCCGTACTTCGCCGCCATCGGCCTGAAGGACCTGGGGCTCGAGTAGTGACCGACGAACGCCACCCGGGATCGGACGACGCCGAGGGCGACGAGCGCCCCGACACGCACGAACCCGAGTTCGGCAGTTCGGAATGGCTGCTGCAGCAGCTCACCGGCGGGCGGCGCGTGGCGCGCCCGGCGGAGCAGGCGGATGCGGCGGATACGCCGGATGCGGGTGGGGTGGATGCGCCGGATGCTGGTGCTCCGGACGCTCCGGACGCAGATACTCCGGATGCTCCTGCCGTCCCCGCCGCCCATGTCGCGCCGGAGAACGCTCCAGTGCCCAGCCACGAACCGGAGGCCGCAGAGCCGACGGTCGCGTTGCCCGTCATTCCAGAGGCCGCAGAACCGACGGTCGCGTTGCCCGTGGTTCCCGAGACCGAACAGCACCGCTCCGACGAGGCGCCGAACGCCCAGGACACGTTCGAGCTGTTCCTGAACCCGGTGGTCGAGCCTGAGCTCCCGGCCGAGGGTCCGGTGCAGCCCGAGCAGGCAGCCGAACCGGTCGAGGAGCCCGAGCAGGGTTCCGGCTTCAGCTGGCACCTCACGCCCGGCGTCGGGACAGACCCTCTCGTGGACGAGCCCGCCCAGCCCGCCTCCAGCACCGTCTGGCACCTCGACGACACCAGCACCGAGCAGGCGGAAACCCCCGACGAGTCCGCGCCCGTCGCGGAGCCCGTGGCGGAGCCGATCGCTCCCGCAGCGCCGGCGGTGCCGCCGGTGATCCCGGTGCCGTCGTTCGATTCCTACGAGTCGTCGTCCCACACGGAATCCGCGGAACCGGAGGCAGCCGAGCCGGAGCGCCGCGAGCCGACCCCGCCGGACACCACCACCTTCGAGCCGCCCAGCTTCTACGAATCGCTCCGCCTCCCGCAGCCCCCCGTGTGGAACATCGACGCCGAGCCCGCGGTCGCACCCGAGCCCACCGCCGCTGAGCCTGCTGCACCCGTCGAGCCCGCGGTCGCACCCGAGCTCACCGCCGCCGAGCCCGCTGCACCCGTCGAACCCACTTCAGCCACGCCGGACGAACCAGCAGAGCCGCCGCTGTTCCGCCCATCCATTGCTGTCCCCGTGACGCCCGAGCCGGTGCCTGCGCAGCCAGCACCAGCGCAGGAAGCTGAGCCAGAACCTGAGCCAGAGCCGGAGCCCGCACCCGAGCCAGAACCGACGTCGGCAGGCGAGCCCGAGGAGGAGAGCCACGGCCTCGCCGCGCTGCTCGGCTTCTTCGGCGAGGACGACGAAGAGCCCACCTCCACCAGCCGTTCGGTAATCGGCGACACCACTGGCATCATCCCGATCCCGCCCGGCGCACTGACGCCTCCGGAAGCCGCGCCCGCTGCGCCCGCCGCCTTCACGCCTCCTGCGCCTCCCGTCCCGCCGACGCCGCCCGTGCTCCCGCCCCCGGACGCGTCGCGCCTCTTCGAGCCGACCGCCACCCCCGAGCCGAGCCAGGCCGACGTCCCCACGGCCAAGCTCGACACGGCGGAGATCGCCGCACTCCTCCGCGCCAGGCCCGGTGACCCCGAGCCGGGCGAGCCGGAGCCCAGCGAGCTTGCTCCCACCGACACCGACTCGATCCCGGATGTTCCTCCGGCCACGGTCCCGCCGATCGAGGAGGCGACGCTGCTGCTCGGCGCTCTGCCGTCCCCGGCCACCCAGCCCCTCGACGCCGAGAGCATCGGCGAGGCGAGCGAGCCCGCACCGTTCACCGGATCGACCGCGGCAGTGGATGCGGGAGCCCCCGACGACCACGACAGCGAGCAGGACGACGACACCCGCGACACCGACGAGGAGGGCCAGGCACCCACGGCGGCGACCATCCTCTTCCCCGAGCTCGCCTCCCCCGCGACGGCGGAGACCATCGCCCTCGCGCCGCCGGTGGCGCCAGCCGCCCCCGCGCCGGTAGCCACCGGCCAGACTCCCACCGCCTCCGGCCCCACACCCCCACGCTCCGGCGG
>NZ_NCSR01000029.1:0-37138 GCF_002105485.1 Leifsonia sp. NCR5 | reverse complement strand
TCGCGAATGCGGACTCGGTGGCTTCGGCTTCGGGGACGACGACGGCTCAGGCTGCGGCGCAGGCTGCGGCGAACCCGACGGCGTCGACGGATGCGTCGGCGGATGTGTCGACGGACGCGAATGCGGGTTCGCAGGCTGCGGCTGAGGCTGCTGCTGATGTGAGCACGGTTGCTGGTGAGAACGCGTCGGCGTCTGCTGCGGCGACCGCGAACAACACGGCTGCTGCTCAGGCTGCTGCGCTCACGGATGCGTCGACGGATGCGTCGGCGGATGTTGCTGGCGCGACGGCGAACGCGAACRYGAAYGAGAAYGCGTCGGCTTCTGCTGCGGCGTCGGCGGATGCGGATCCTGCTGCGGAGGCTGCGGCGTTCGSGAATGCGGAYTCGGTGGCTTCGGCTTCGGGGACGACGACGGCTCAGGCTGCGGCGCAGGCTGCGGCGAACCCGACGGCGTCGACGGATGCGTCGGCGKTCGCGAATGCGGACTCGGTGGCTTCGGCTTCGGGGACGACGACGGCTCAGGCTGCGGCGCAGGCTGCGGCGAACCCGACGGCGTCGACGGATGCGTCGGCGGATGTGTCGACGGACGCGAATGCGGGTTCGCAGGCTGCGGCTGAGGCTGCTGCTGATGTGAGCACGGTTGCTGGTGAGAACGCGTCGGCGTCTGCTGCGGCGACCGCGAACAACACGGCTGCTGCTCAGGCTGCTGCGCTCACGGATGCGTCGACGGATGCGTCGGCGGATGTTGCTGGCGCGACGGCGAACGCGAACGACGAGTCGAGCAAGGAGGGTACGGCCACCACGATTGCGTCGGTGACCGGTAGCGCGAATGCCGAGGTCTCCACTGCTGGTGGGTCCAACGCGAATGCTGGCACGAACGGAACCAGCACCAGCACCAGCACCAGCAATGGCACCACCACAGGGTCCGGTAACGGCAAGCTTGCCAGCACCGGTTCTGACACCACTGGTTGGCTCGTCGGCGGAGGCATCACCGGTCTCCTCCTCGGGCTTGGAGCGTTCCTGTTCGGACGCCGTCGTAAGGCGGAGGACGAGAACGGAAGCACCACCATCAGCTAGTCGACAGGCTGGCTGAACCGCCACACGCGGTAAACCTACAGGCGGGGCCCGGACGTACATGTCCGGGCCCCGCCCACGTTAATGAAACCCTCCTCGCTACTCGTCACTCAATGACACGGCAACTCTGCGCTCAGGGCCAGCCAGCGAGTACCACACCGCGCGGCCGAAACGCGAGACACCGCGACGCAGAACAGGGCGATCGCGCCCCGTGGCTGATACCAGATCGTCGCGATCGCCGGAGGTGAAGCCGATGCCGGTTGTACGCCCTGGACTCGCTGCCGAGATCCCCTTGACCGCTGCCGCGTCCGGCGCGCTAGCGTTGCGCCATGAGAATCCTGCTCGTGGGCGCCGGCGGTGTCGGCGACGCCATCGCGAAGATCGCGGCGCGTCGCACCTTTTTCGAGACCATCGTGGTCAGCGACTACGACATCGGCCGGGCGGAGCGGACCATCGACTGGATTCGCGGACGGCACGGCAACGAGGTGGCGTCGCGGTTCGTCGCCGCCGCCATCGACGCGTCCGACCCGGATGCGGTCGCGGCGGTCGCCACCGAGCATCGCGCCACCCATGTGATGAACGCGGTCGAGCCCAAGTTCGTGCCGACGATCTTCGCCGGTGCCCTCGCAGCCGGTGCAGACTACCTGGACATGGCGATGAGCTTGTCGGAGCCGCATCCCACCGACCCGTATGCGAAGACCGGGGTGAAGCTCGGAGACGACCAGTTCGCGCAGCGCGGAGACTGGGAGTCGGCTGGCCGGCTGGCGCTCGTCGGCATGGGCGTGGAGCCCGGCCTGAGCGACGTGTTCGCCCGGTACGCCGCCGACACGCTGTTCTCCCACATCGAGGAGCTCGGCACGCGCGACGGAGCCAACCTGGTCGTGCGCGACAGCGACGGCGTCGAGATCTTCGCGCCGTCGTTCAGCATCTGGACGACCATCGAGGAGTGCCTCAACCCTCCGGTGATCTTCGAGAAGGACGCCGGCTGGTTCACGACGCCGCCGTTCAGCGAGCCGGAGGTGTTCGATTTCCCGGAAGGGATCGGTCCCGTCGAGTGCGTCAACGTTGAGCACGAGGAAGTGCTGCTGATGCCGCGCTGGATCGACGCGGAGCGGGTGACGTTCAAGTACGGGCTGGGGGAGGAGTTCATCGGCATCCTGCGCACGCTGCACCAGCTCGGGCTGGACTCGACGACGCCCATCCGGGTGCGCAGCCAGAACGGTCCGGTGGAGGTGGCGCCGCGGGATGTGGTGGCCGCCGCACTGCCGGACCCCGCCACGATCGGGCCGCTCATGACGGGAAAGACCTGCGCGGGCGTGTGGGTGAAAGGCACGGGCGTGGAAGGGAATCCGCGCGAGGTGTACCTGTACCACGTGAGCGACAACGAGTGGACGATGGCCGAGTACGAGTCGCAGTGCGTGGTGTGGCAGACGGCGATGAACCCGGTGATCGCGCTGGAGCTGCTCGCGACCGGCGCGTGGTCGGGCACGGGTGTGCTCGGGCCGGAGGCGTTCGATGCCGCGCCGTTCCTGGAGCTCATGGCGCGTGCCGTTGCGGAGGGCGGGTACGGCCAGCCGTGGGGGCTCAGGGAGCAGTGACCCGCGCCCGCCGCCGAAGGGTTCGAGCCGGGAGTTGTGGCCGCCTTCGCCCGGTGTGTCGCGTGCACAGGTCCCGGCTCGATTGGGGCGGGCGTGAGATGGATTGGTGCGGGCGCTGTATGGGGACCATAGAGTGAGCGCATGAGTGACGCCGATGCACTTGCCACAGCCCAGGCCGACGCGAAAGCCGCAGCGGAGAACGCCGCGCGACTGCAGGCGGAGGCGACGGAGGCACTGAAACGGGCCCAGGATGCGGCGGCCGCCGCGCAGGCGCAGGCCGAGGCCGCGCAGGCGGAGGCGGAGGCGGCGCAGGCGCGCGCGGAGGCGTCGCAGACGGCGGCTGCTGCGTCGGACGCCGCAACGGCGGCCAGTGCGGCGGCGACGGAGGTGGCGCCGCCGGCACCTGCCGCGCCTGCGCCCGCTGCAACGGCACCTGCCGCGCCTCCGCCCGCTACGTCGGCTCCTGCCGCGCCAGCGCCTGCCGCGGCGCCCGCATCCACCCCACCAACTCCCACCACCCCTACCCCGCTCACCGACGCCGAGGTGGACGCGGTCCGCGCCGGCTATGCGTTCACGGGCGCCGCGCTCGAGATGGGGGCGCTGGTCAACGGGGACGCGCGCGCGGACGTGCCCGTGCGCATCCCGTTGGCGATGACGAACAGGCACGGGCTGGTGGCCGGAGCGACCGGCACGGGCAAGACCAAGACGCTGCAAGTGCTCGCCGAGCAGCTGGCGGCGAACGGCGTTCCCGTGTTCGCGGCCGACATCAAGGGCGACCTGTCCGGGATCGCCGTGGCGGGCGAGGCGAACGACAAGCTGCTCGACCGCACCAGGGGAATCGGCCAGGACTGGACGCCACGCGCCGCCACCACCGAGTTCTTCTCGCTCGGCGGCACCGGCAAGGGCATCCCGATCCGGGCGACCGTCGCCGGGTTCGGGCCGCTGCTGCTGTCGAAAGTGCTCGGGCTGAACGACACGCAGGAGTCCAGTCTCGGACTCGTGTTCCACTACGCGGACAAGGCCGGGCTGCCGCTGCTCGACCTCAGCGACCTGCGCGCCGTCCTCACCTTCCTCAACAGCGCGGACGGCAAAGCGGAGCTCGCCGACCTCGGCGGGCTGTCCAGTGCGACCGTCGGCGTGATCCTGCGGGAGCTGATCGCGTTCGCCGACCAGGGCGCAGACGCGTTCTTCGGCGAGCCGGAGATCGACACCGCCGAGTTCCTGAAGCTCGCCCCCGACGGCACCGGGGTGGTCAGCCTGCTGGAGGTTCCCGGCGTCCAGGACAAGCCTGCGCTGTTCTCCACGTTCCTGATGTGGCTGCTCGCCGACCTGTTCAACGACCTGCCGGAGGTGGGCGACCTCGACAAGCCGAAGCTGGTGTTCTTCTTCGACGAGGCGCACCTGCTGTTCAATGACGCGTCGAAAGACTTCCTGGCTTCCATCACGCAGACCGTGCGGCTCATCCGGTCGAAGGGCGTCGGCATCTTCTTCGTCACGCAGACCCCGAAGGACGTCCCGTCCGACGTGCTCGCGCAGCTCGGGTCCCGCGTGCAGCACCAGTTGCGCGCCTTCACACCGGATGACGCGAAGGCGCTCAAGGCGACCGTCTCGACCTACCCGAAGTCGGGCTACGACCTCGCCGAGGTGCTGCAGCAGCTCGGCACCGGCGAGGCGATCGTCACGGTGATGGGCGAGAAGGGCGCCCCGACCCCGGTCGCGTGGACGCGGCTGCGCGCACCGCAAGGCTCCATGTCGCCCGCTCCGGAGGCGCAGCTCGACGCGACCATCGCAGCATCCCCGCTGCTCGCGAAATACGGCACGGCCATCGACCGCGACTCCGCCCGCGAAATGCTCACCCGCAAACTGGATGCGGCTGCCGCGGCCGCCGAGGAGCAGGAGCGCGTCCTCGAGCAGGCGAAGGCCGCCGTGGAGGCGCAGAAGGCCGCAGACAAGGCGGCGGCGGCGCAGGCCAAAGCGCAGAAGGCCGCGGACGCCGAATACGACAGGCTGCTGAAATCGACCGGCCCCACCTCCCGCGGACGGCGCACGACCTCGAAACCGCAGCCCAACATCCTGGAGCAGGTGCTCGGCTCGAAGGCGACGGCGTCCATCCTCACCGGGGTGGTGGAGGGGATCTTCGGCACGCGCAAGCGGCGCTGAGGGCGGTCGGGGGAAGGTGACGAGATGGCGGCGGCCGGAGTGCGCGGCCGCCGGGGCGATCAGCCGAGCCCGATCCCGGTCGCGCCCGCGTCCCGGGTTGGCTCCGGCAGCAACCCCCGCGCCAGCCGCGCCACCTGCAGCGTGTGGCCGGGGCCTTCGCCGCTGCGCTCCGTCCAGCAGGACGAGAGCGCGGCCCACGCGAACGCCCAGCGCAGCATCCGGCCGGGCTCGACGTCCGCCGCCGCGCTGATCACGCCGAGCTGGCGCTCGAAGCGGCCGGGCGCGGTGGCGAGGCGCGCATCCGGGTTACACAGGATGTTGGCGTAGTCGAAACCGGGGTCGCCGACGACGTGCTTCGGGTCGATCGCGAGCCAGCCGACCCCGCCGTCCCCACCGCCGCCGAAGTCGAGCACGTTGCCGTGGTGCAGGTCGCCGTGCAGCACCACGTCGGCGACCGGATGCGCGATCAGCTCGCGTGCGACGGAGGCAGCGTGCGCGTACAGCCCGTCGTGCGCGTCCGGATGCTCGGCCGCCTCCGCGAAGAGCTCGCGGAACCACGTCGTCAGCCCCACCAGCCCGTCCGGTCGCGGACGGTCGTCGACGGCGTGCAGCCGCTCCGCCGTGCTGCACAGGATGCGCGTGGCCGCGTCGTCCCCGTCCGGCCCGGATGCGGCGATGGTCGCCAGGTCGCGGTCACCTGTCGCGCGTTCGATCAGGATGGCGTCGCCCTCTGCCTCGTACACCGGGGCGGCACCGCGGCCGTCCCACCAGGCGAGAAGACGGGATCCTGCTACCTCCTCCTCGACCGTCGCCAGCTTGAGGAACGCCGGGCGGCCGCGCCACTCCACGGGCTGCAACACGCTCGACGGGGTGGCGAACGCGTCGCCGGAGGGAGTGAGCCTCCACCGGTCGCGCCAGGGAGCGAGGATGCTGTCCGGCTTCATCGACCGCGCCCCGCGTCGGCCGCGTATGCGCCCGGGGTGGTGCCGACCACCGCTTTGAACTCGCGCCCGAAGTGCGCCTGGTCGGCGTAGCCGAGCTCGGCGGCGAGGTCCGCGAGCAGCGGAGGCGCGGGGGAGCGCAGGGCGGAGGCGGCCTCCTGGAGCCGGTAGCGCTGGATGAGCCACTTCGGGCCGAAGCCGATGTGCCCGGCGACGAGGCGTTGCAGGTGACGGACGCCGAGCCCGAACCGCTCGGCGAGCTGCTCCACCCTGGTGATGGTCCTGTCCGCCTCCACCGCCTCCACGATCGCGTCGACCAGCCGCGCCTCTGCACCGGGAGGAGGCAGCGTGCCGAGCCAGGCCTCGATCGCATCGACGGCGTCGCGGTCGTCGCCCGCCCGCATGGCGTCCCGGATGCGTGCGGTCGCCGCCTCCACCCCCGGCAGCAGGAGCGCGTGGCGCTGGAATCCGGCGGGCAGGCCATCGGCGAGCGGCACGGTGGACGGCAGCGTCCGCACGCTCGTGCCGGAGAGCCCGCGCGCCACACCGGGCCGCAGCATCGCGCCGAACGCCCAGCCGTGACCGCTGAGTGTCTTCACGCTGAGCCCGCGCCTGGCGCGGTGCAGAGCGACCTCCTCGTCCTCGATGACGAGGTTGGCCGTCGGATATTCGAGCACCTGCTGCCGCAGCAACGTGCCGTCGGCGAGCTGCCAGCGGGGGAGCCAGTAGTGGCGGACGAACGCCGCGGCGTCGTCGCCCGGCCACAGCCGTTCGATGCTCACCGGCGCCGCCCCGTTCTCGTTCAGGTGCCCGTGACTGACCGGCGCTGCGCCGAGCCCGGTGCGGGCGTCGACGGCAGGTACGGCAGCGGCGGAGGTGCTCACGCTGACATACTTTCACGGTGAGCTCGATCCGTCCCTACCAGCCCGGCGACCGCGACGACGTGTACACGGTGTGCATCAAAACAGGGGCGAGCGGCGGGGACGCCACGGGGACGTACACGGACGACGACCTCATCCCGGATGTCTTCGCCGGTCCGTACGTGACGTACCAGCCCGACCTCGCGTTCGTCGTCGACACCGGTGACCACGTGGCCGGGTACGTGATCGCCGTCGCGGACAGTGCGGCGTTCGTCGACTGGTACTCGCGCGAGTGGATGCCGGCGTTCGCGGAGAAGTACCCGGTCGAGAGCGCCCGCGACGACAGGGAGCGCGAGGCGATCGGCTTCGGCCTCGACGTGCACGGGATGCTCGTGCCGGAACTCGCCAAATACCCCGCCCACCTGCATATCGACCTCCTGCCCGAACTGCAGGGGCAGGGCTTCGGCCGCGCACTCATCCGCACGCTGCTCGCCGCCCTCCGCGAGCGCGGGGTGCCCGGTGTCTACCTGAAGATGTCCCCGACGAACCACGGCGCCCGGGCGTTCTACGAGCGGCTCGGGTTCCACGAACTGCCGTCGAGCAGGCCGGACGGACCGGTATACGGCATCTCGACGTCCGCCGAGGTCTGAGGCTCAGCGCCCGAAGCGCGGCAGCCGCTCGAACCAGTACAACAGGCCGGGCGATGCGCGGCGCAACTCCGCCAGCGTCATCGAGTCCTCGCGCCGGGTGACGGGCACGTCGAGCTCCTCCGCCACGCGCTCCATGTCTTCGAGCGCCCAGAACTGCCCGCGCATCCTGATCAGCAGTTTGCCGTCCGTGCCGGTGACGAACAGCTGCGGCTGCGTGTCGAGCGTGCTGCCCTCGTACAGGTTGACCATGATGACGGAGCCGACGCTGCCGGGACGCACATCCACTGTCCTGCCGAAGAAGCCGCGCTCCCGCACGAAATCGTGGCCCACCTGGATGGTCGTGCTGAAGAAGGCAAGCACGGCGACCGTCGTTCCGCCGATCACCACGATGTGGATGCCGAGCACGAGCGGCCAGACGCCGTCCGGGATGGTCAGCCAGTAGAGGACGGCGAAAACCGGGGTGGTCAGAGCCAGGATGGCGATGATTCCGCGTGCGAAAAGGTGGGCGTGCGGACGCAGCACAACTGCCTCCTGCGTCACGCCCGTCTCCTGTCTCAGCTCACGCCGACCCTCCATACTTCGAGGATCGCCTACCTGGAGGCGTCCCGGTAGCGGCATTTTGGGGGACACGGACGTCCGGTTTTCGGCGTATGGCGCCCATCCGGAGCTGTCCGGGTCGCACGCGGGGGCGTTTGCTACACTGCCCGTGTGTCCACCTCGCTCATCCCCGTGCTGCCCTCCGGGCGTCAGGAGGTCGTCGGCGTTCTGAACGCCGGCGTGAGATAGCGTCGCCGTCCCCTGCCTTCCACCTCGCGCTTCCAGCGAGGGATGCGGGGCTCGATCGTGCGCGCCCGTCGCGGCGCCGGTCGTCCCGTGCAGACATCGACGCGCATCCGGGCTTGCCGGCCCGTGCGACCTCAGCGGCCATCGCCGCCATTTCCGATTGGTGACACCTTCATGCTTCCCCTGATCGAGCAACAGCTCCGTTCGTCCTTCGTCAACGCCTCCCGCAAAGAGGTCAGCGACCTGACCCTGCCCGCCGACTTCCAGACCATCGACTGGAACGCGCTCGACTATCTCGGCTGGCGCGACCGCAAACAGCCGAAGCGCGCATACGCGGTCGTCATTCTCGACGACGCCCCCGTCGGCCTGCTCCTCCGACAGGCGGAGGCGTCAGCGCTCAGCCGCCCCCAGTGCTCCTGGTGCCAGGACGTCAACCTGACCAACGACGTCTCGTTCTTCAGCGCCAAGCGCGCAGGCCAGGCCGGCAAGAACGGCGACACGGTCGGAACGCTCGTCTGCACCGACTTCGGCTGCTCGGCCAACGTCCGCAAGCGCCCGCCCCTCGCATACGTCGGCTTCGACGTGGAGGCGGCCAGGCAGGAACGCATGGCGAGCCTGCGCGAGCGCGCGGCCAGCTTCGCGGTGTCGGTGCTGCACGGGACCGGCAGCGGGGGCGGCGGGCGGTGAGGTGACGGGTGGGCGGTGACGGGCAGGCGGGTTATGACCAGCCCGCCTTCTCATCCCCGCCGCAGCACTTCCGGCGGCAGCCATGTCCCGTCCAGGATCGGCTCTTTCGGCCAGTATGCGCGGATGTACAGGGAGAACGGAGCTTCCGGGGCGGGAAGCCAGTTCGACTCCGGCGCGTCCGCGGGCGGCCGGTGTCCGACGTACAGCGTGAGGCTGCCGTCGTCGCCGTAGTGCAGGCCGGGGTTCTTGGTGCCGAGAGAGTATCGGCCCTGCTCGTTCTCGTAGTAGAAGTGGTGCTCGTTGTAGAGGGTGAGCGACCAGAAGCCGTCGACAGGGGGAAGCTCGCCCGCCGCGAAGGTCACCTCGTAGTTGCCGTCGCTGCCGTTCAGCTGGCGGCCGCTCGAGTCGGTGTCGGTGAAGATGTACTTCGTCTCCTGCGGGGTGTTCTCGAACATGTTCGAGCGGGCGATCGCGGCCCGGGTGACGTAGTCGGTGCCGAACGCCGAGTTGTTCTTCGCGGAATACCATCCGTTGCCGGCTTCCGGTCCGTTGTGCTCCCAGCGCAGAAGCGGGGTGATGATCTCGCGCTCCGCCTCGGCGGCCACGTCCAGCAGTGCTCGCTTCAGGTCGGGGTCGCTGTCGGCCGCATCCAGGATCGCGGTGAACTGCTGGTAGAGCGCCTCCTCGCCCGGCAGCGGAGGAACCATGCCGAGCACATCCCGCAGCTGGTCGAAGAAGTGGTCGGGCTCGACCCAGTGGATCTCGTCGGCGCTCACCTCGCCGGGCACGGGAAAGCTCGGGACGTGCTCCCAGTCGTATGGATGCGCCGTTCCGTCGAACTCGTCGAGCGGGTAGATGTTGATCCGCTTGATCAGCTCGATCACGGCCGCGCGGTCTTCCGGGGTGTCCTCGATGAACACGCGCGGACAGAACGCGACCAGCGCGGTCGAGGACCGGAACACACCGGCGATCCCGTCGGGGAGGTCGCCGTCCCAGTCCGGACCGACCAGTGCGTAGAAGCCGGCCTTCGTGCCGTACTGCTTCCCCAGCTGCGCGAAGGAGTCCGTGCGCTGGTCCCACGCGGCGGACACCCAGAACCGGTCGCCGAAGTCCGGCAGCTGCACGATGACGGGCGTCACATCCAGGTCGCCGAAGCCGATCCCGTACAGCACATCCTGGTTGGTGCAGGCGATGAAGCGTTGCCCCGCCGGGATGTAGTCGGTGAGCATGCAGACCCGGTTCAGCGGAGCATTCGGCAGCACCCCGCCACGCAGGCCGGGCTCGGGCACGGACGTGATCGCAGCGCGCCGATTGATCATCGAGACCATCGGCCAGCCCCACACATACGCCATCCGGCCGACGGCGCGCACGTACGCCTCGGTCAACCTCGTGTTCGGTGTCGGTCCGGTGACGTTCTCGGTCATGTTCCGCTCCCTGCTCGTGGTGCGGCCCATCGAACCATTGACGCCGAGGGGCTGTCTAGCCCCGTTCTGCGACGTGGATGCTCAGCGTTCGACCGTCATCCGCCTCCCGACGGCGGGCGTCACTGCCCGGTCGAACGCAGGGTGTCGGACGGCCGTTCGGAGAACGCGGCGGCGTATGCGGCGGCGAAGCGTCCCAGGTGGACGAAGCCCCAGCGTGTGGCCACCTCCGTCACGCTGACCGTGCCGGGCGCGGCCGCCAGCAGTTCCTCGCGCACCTTCTCCAGCCGGAGGCGGCGGAGGTAGGCCATCGGCGTGGTGTCGAGCGAGCGGCGGAAGCCCTCGTGCATGCTGCGCACACTGAGTGAGACGGCCGACGCCAGTTCCGACACCGTCCAGGGATGCGCGGGGCTGCTGCGCAGGAGCTCGACGGCCCGAGACACCGGCCGGGCGCCGGGGTCGGGGGCGGATCCCGTCAGCTGGGCCGAATGGCTGTGCGGCTGGGCGAAGAGCAGGTTGTTCATCAGGAGCTGTTCGAGGCGCTGGAGCGTGAGCGGATGGGAGAGGGGTCCTCCTGGCTGCTCGGAGACGGCGTCGATGAGGCGGAGGGTCTGGAGCATCGCGCGGCCGCCTGGGGCCATCAGGTCCAGCTCGCCCGTGAATTCGAGCGGTCGCGTCAGACGCTGGTCGAGCATGCTCTCGAGTTCGAGCTGGAGGTGTTCCCGGGGGATCATCACGGAGACCTGCGCGAAGCCGACGTCGCAGTCGAGGTCGACGGGCCTCCCCGGCATGAACACTCCCGCGGTGCGCTGCGTTCCGTAGATCGGCGATCCGAACGCCGCGCGCATCGTCGCGCGCCCCGCCGTCGGGATGTCGACGTGGAAGTTCATGGCCTCTGCCGTCTCGATGCGCACAGCGTCCTCGAACTGCATGTACCCGACGGTGACCCGGCCGACGGTGAGGGCGTTCAGGTCCAGCGCGACGCTCTTCGATGCCCGCGCCGTCGGGAAGTCGACCGGCAGGAAGACCTCGGTGAGTGCTTCGCGCGCCTGGTCGATCCCGCGGCACGACACGATGCGTCGGCTGCGGAACATCTCGGCCGAGTTCGCTTGCATCCCGTGATTGTAAGCACGGCCGTCGACGGGCTCATGACGAGCCGCACAAAACGGACACAGATCCGCGCTGGGCGGATATCGACCCGCTCGAACCGCCGCATACCGTGAATTCCGTCGCAGCTCCCCGGCTCGGCACCTGCACGGTGGCCTTCTCCTTCGGGTGGGGAAGGCCGCCGTGCCTCCTCCGCTGTGCTCCGCGTGCACTGCCGACGGAACACCCAGGAGACGGCAATGGAACTTCGCGAACGATGAACGAGTCGAACGCACGGACGAGACCCCGGTGGTGCTCGCGCTGCGGAGCCCGCGCCCGGGTCATCCAGAACCCGTACTACGGGGTCGGCCTCGCCGTCCACCGCTACTTGACCGGATGCACGCGCTGCGGTTTCGTCGAGTTCCTCCCGACCGCGCATGCGCCGCGCCCCGAGAGCCAGCCGATCGTGTCGGCCGCGGACACCCCGCGCGGGGCGCGGCTGCGCGGGGCCGTCCGGGGGTGGGTCTCGAAGAGTCGGTTCTCGCTGTTCCTCGTCGGTGCCCTCCTCGCGGTCACCACGGGTGTTGCGGCACTCGCCGTCACGCGATAGAGCCTGCTCTGTGAGTGCGCTCACTCGATTTTGCGATCTGATTCCTCGCCTGTCGGCTGCTGAATTAATGGCGGCTCTTCTGTGTCAGAAAATGGCAAATAATCAGCTGTTTTACTGGAAGTCCAGACAGCATTGTCTACCGCATCCGGGCGGGGCTTGAGTGGTATTCGCGCTGAAAACAAACATTTGACAGCGTCTGATAGTGCGCTAACATGACCACACGCACCCCAAACAACGAAGGAGTTGGACGTGACTGAGCCGTACACAGTCGTAGCGCTCTCGCCGCTGCAGATCCCGATCGTCGAGCCGGAAGACGCGCTGAAGAACACCAAGCGCATCATCGGCTTCATGAAGACCGCGGTCGGCGTGGCAGCGACAGAGGGCCACCCGGTGAAGCTGGTCGTCATCCCCGAGATGGCGATCCAGGGAATGCACATGGCATTCACCGCAGGCAACCGCGAGGCGGAGAAGAAGTTCGCCCGCACCATCCCCGGTCCGGAGACCGACGAGCTGGGCAAGGCCGCTCGTGAGCTGAACACCTACATCGCCGGCGAGCTGTACCTGGTCGCCGACGACGACTTCCCTGACCGCTACTTCAACTGCGCGTTCATGATCGACCCGAACGGCGATGTGATCTACCGCCGTGCCAAGGCGACCAGCGACGGCTTCGAGGGCGGGACCCTCGGCACCACCAACCCGCACGACCTGTGGGACGAGTGGATCCAGAAGAAGGGCGACGGCAATGTGATGGACGCCATCTACCCGGTCGCCAAGACGCCGGACATCGGCAACATCGGCTACGTGATCTGCCACGAGGGCGCATACCCCGAGATCGCCCGCGGCCTCGCGATGAACGGCGCGGAGGTCATCATCCGCGCGACGCTCATCGAGCCGCAGACCTCGCAGGGGATGTGGGAGGTGCAGAACAAGGCGCACGCGCTGTTCAACAACGCGATCGTCGTCGCACCGAACCTCGGCCCGGAGCTCGGCCCGGACGGCGTCATCAACGACCTCTTCGGCGGCCGCTCGATGATCGTCAACCAGCGAGGCAAGATCATCACCGAGACGCCAGGCGTCACGGCGGGCGACACCTTCGTCAGCACGACGATCGACATCGACGCCCTGCGTCGCGACCGTCAGGCGAACGGCGTGTTCAACGGTTTCAAGGATCTGCGCACCGAGCAGTACGCCGCGATCTACGAGAAGCCGATCTACCCGAAGAACCAGTACCTCGACGCCCCTCCCGGCGAAGGATGGCTGGCCCGCGAGCGCGAGACCCGCGCCCGCAACATCAAGCTGCTCGAAGAGCGAGGCGTCTTCACCCCTCTCGACTGAGCCAGAACGTGCGAGCGGCGGCCCCTCCGACCGTCGGTCCCCTCGGGACGATGCGCCGCCGCTCGCACCCCCAGCTGTACCTAGCACCGATCACCTCACAAGGAAGTGGAACCATGATCAGTCCCAGCAGCACCACGAGAAACACCCGCAGCCGTACCCGAACCATCCTCACCGTCGCCGGCGTCGTCGCGGCCACCGCTCTCGTCTTGAGCGGATGCGCGCGAGGCGGAACAGACGGAGCAGCAGCCAGCGACGCAGACAAGAAAACCGGCAAGGGCCTGGTCATCGGCTGGAGCCAGCGCGGCATCAGCGGCAGCGACTGGTGGAAGACCCTCGTCGAGGGCGGCCAGGCCGAAGCCAAGAAACTCGGGGCGACCATCCAGTTGCTCGACGCGAACGGAGACACCGTCCGCCAGAACGCCGACGTGCAGACCCTGATCACCAAGAACGTCGACGTGGTGATCATGAACCCCAACGACCCGATCGGTGTCGGAGCCTCTGTCGCAGCGCTCCAGAACGCCAAGGTGCCGCTGGTCACCGTCAACTCGAACCTCGACCCGTCGCTGGTCAAGGACATGTACTGCTACGTCGCGGAAGACCAGGGATACACCGGCTCGCTCGCCGGCGAGGTCGCCGCGAAGAAGGCCGTCGAGAAGTTCGGCACGACGGGCGAGATCAAGGTCGTCGGCATCGGCGGCTTCCCGGGCGATGTGCTCAGCGACCTGCGGTTCAACGGATTCATGAAGGGCTACGAGAAGGTCATGAAGGCCTACCCGGGCATCACGACCAAGAAGCTCGAGACGAAGTACGGCGAGTGGAAGCCGGACAAGGCTCTCGCGCCCATCCGGGACGTCGCGACGGCGAACCCCGACCTCAAGATCGTCTACAGCATGAGCGACGTGATGGAGGGCGGCATCGAGCAGGGTCTCCAGCAGGCCGGGATCTGGGGCGACGGCGTGATCGTCGCCGGGTACGACGGCGGAATGAACGTCGTGAAGGAGATGGTCGACAACCCGACGGGGCCTCTGCAGGCCACCGCATCCAACCAGCCGTGGGACCAGGGCGTCGCCTCGGTGAAGATGGCTGTCGCCGCGTACAACAACGACAAGACGGCGTGCCCGAAGAAGGAGGTCTTCATCAAGACCACCGTCGTCACGCCCGAGAACGCCAAGGACTACTACAAGCCGCAAGACACGTACGTGCGGGCGAACGACTAAGCGCCAGCGGGTACGACCAGGAGTCGCTGCGCCCGATGTCATCGGTTCGGGCGCAGCGACCGCTGGGAAACAGACAAGTCACGAAGAAGTGCGGAGAACTTATGGACGAGCTGCAGCTCGAAGGCATCACCAAGGGCTACCTCGGTGTGCAGGCGCTCAAGGGGGTGAGCTTTTCGGTCAGGCGGGGGAGCATCCACGCCCTCGCCGGACAGAACGGTGCGGGGAAGTCGACGCTGGTCAAGATCCTCTCGGGGGCGGAGATTCCGGACGGCGGAACCATCAGGCTCGGCGGGGAGGTCGTGAAGTTCCGCGAGCCGACGGATGCGCAGGCGGCCGGGATCCACACCATCTACCAGGAGCTGAGCCTGGTGCCGTCGCTCTCGGTCGCCGAGAACATCTTCCTCGGCACGCTTCCCAATAAGGGGAGCGTCGTGAACTGGGCGCAGATGCAGGCCAAGTCCCGCGAGGCCCTGGCCCGCGTCGGCTTCGACCTCGACGTGACGCAGCCGGTCTCGAGCTTCTCCGTGGCGGAGCAGCAGGCCGTCGAGCTGGCCAAGGCGCTGCACAAGGATGCGCGCGTGCTGCTGCTCGACGAGCCGACGTCCACTCTTCCCCTGCCCGACGTCGAGCGCCTGTTCACGGTGCTGCGCAAGCTCGCGGCCGAGGGCGTCACGCTCCTCTACATCTCGCACCGCATGGATGAGTTGTACAGCCTCTGCGACGCGGTGACCGTGCTGCGCGACGGCGTGACCGCGGCCGACCTGGCCACGGCGGACACCAAACCGGCCGACGTCGTGACGGCGATGGTCGGCAAGAGCCTGGAGGGCTCCATCGCCGACGCCGCCCTCCGCGGCGAACGCAGCCCGCGCCTCGGCGCCGGCCGCACGGACAGCATCCTGATGTCCGCCCGCGGGCTGGGGGAGGACGACCGGGTGTCCGGCATCGACTTCGACCTGTACCGGGGTGAGGTGCTCGGCATCTCCGGGCTGATCGGGTCCGGCCAGTCGGAGCTCGCCAGCCTGCTCGCCGGCGCCCGCAAGAGCACGGACGGGCACCTCACGATCGACGGCAAGCAGGTCACGTTCGCCTCGCCCCGCGACGCCATCCGGCTCGGCATCGGACTGCTCCCGCAGGACCGCAAGGCGCAGGGGTTCATCCCGGACATGGGGGTCGCGGGCAACATCACGCTGGCGAGCATGCCGATGTTCAGCAGGCTCTCCGTGATCGACGGCAAGCGCGAGAAGCGAACGGCGCAGGACATGGTGGCGAAGCTCGGGATGAAGGTCTCCAGCGTCAACCAGCCGATGAAGACCCTGAGCGGCGGGACGCAGCAGAAGGGCATCCTGGCCCGCTGGCTGGTGCGATCGTCCCGCCTGCTCATCTGCGACGAGCCGACACGAGGCGTGGATGTCGGCGCCAAGGAGGACATGTACGAGCTGATCCGCGACTTCGCCCGCTCGGGCGGAACCGTGATCATCGCGAGCTCGGAGATCTCCGAGGCGATGATGTGCGACCGCGTGCTCGTGATGGCCAGAGGTCGCGTGGTCGCCGAACTCGACCACGACGAGATCGATCCCCAGGGTCAGACGATCCTCCAGCTCCTCGCCTGAGCCCCCCGGGCTCACCACCCCCCGAATCACCTGACTGAACCCAACGACGGGAAAGACAATGTCGAACAAACTCCTCCACGAGCCGGCGAAGCCGGCCAAACCGGCCACCGAGTCCGGCGCCGCCCCGGCGCACTCCGCCTGGAGAGGCGTGGCCAAGCGCGTCCTTCCGAAGACCTACCTGCTGCTGGTCCTCGTCGTCATCATCGTGATCGGCTACTACGTCTCCGCCGACTTCCTCACGCTGAGGAACGCGGAGAACGTGATCGCGGCGGCCTCCATCGTGGCCGTGCTCGCCGTCGGTCAGTTCTTCGTCATCCTGACGGGCGGCATCGACCTGTCGGTCGGCTCGATCCTGGCGATGTCGACGGTGATCGTCGCTCTGACCCTGCAAGCCGGCATGGCGACAGGGCTCTCGGTCGCGTTCACCCTGTTCTGCTGCGGGATCGCCGGGCTGATCAACGGGCTTCTCGTGGTGTGGCTCCGAATCCCGCCGTTCATCGCCACGCTGGCCATGATGAGCGCCGTCAAGGGCTTCAGCTACATCATCCAGTCGACCAGCCTCATCCAGATCACCGACCAGACGTTCGTGGACCTCTTCGCCCGCGGCACGAGCCTCGGGCTGCAGAACCCGGTGATGATCTTCCTGATCGTCATGGTGCTCGCGGCGCTCGTGGCGAAGTTCACGACCTTCGGGCGCTCGCTGTACGCGATCGGCGGCAACCCGGAGGCGGCGCGGCTCTCGGGCCTGCCTGTGGCCCGCAACCTCCTCATCACGTACACGATGTCCGGGCTGCTGGCGGGGCTCGCCGGGCTCATCGCCGCCGCACAGCTCCGCCAGGGCAGTTCGCTCATCGGCGTCGGCTACGAACTGGATGCGATCGCAGCGGTCGTCGTCGGCGGTGCATCCCTGATGGGCGGCAAGGGCGACCCGATCAGCGCCGTGATCGGCGTGTTCGTGCTCGCCACGATCATCAACGTGATGAACCTGGTCGGCATCTCCTCCGAGCCGCAGCTGGTGATCAAGGGCGCGGTGATCGTGATCGCGGTCTTCCTCTCCAGCGCGGGCGGCGTGCAGCGGATCTCCGGATTCTTCCGCAGCCATCTGGGTCGCCGCAGCGCACGGACAGCGGGCTAGCCACGATGTCGGCACCTTCGAGCACAGACAAGCATTCGACGACTCGCGGTGCCAGGATGATCGACGTCGCACGCCTCGCCGGGGTGTCCCAGCAGACGGTGTCCCGGGTGGTGAACGGGAGCACCAACGTCGCCCCGGAGATCCGGGAGCGGGTGGAGCTGGCCATCCGGCAGCTGCGGTATCGCAGGAACCCGGCGGCCCGCGCCCTGGCCAACGGCCAGACGATGAACCTCGGGATCGTCAGCTTCGGCCTCACCCAGTACGGTCCGTCCGTCGCACTCAGCGGTATCGCCGACGAGGCGAGAAGCGCGGGATACGCGACCAACCTGGTGACCCTCGGCGACGTCGACCGCACGGCCATGAAGGCGGCGCTCGACCACTTGGCCGAGGATGCGGTGGACGGCATCGTCGTGCTCGCGCCGGTCGAGGCCGCCCTCGAAGCGATCACCGGGCTGGAGGCCGGCGTGCCGCTCGTGGTCTTCGAGCCGGGAGCCCCGGAGGGGACGACGAGCGTTGCGACCGACGAGGTGGGAGGAGCAGCGCTCGCCACCAGGCACCTGCTCGACCTCGGCCACGACACGGTCTGGCAGGTCGCCGGACCGAGCGGCTGGCTCGGGTCGGACGCCAGGATGCGCGGCTGGTCGGACACGCTCGCGGCGAGCGGCAGGGTGACCAACCCGGTCATCTCCGGAGACTGGTCGACGCGCTCCGGGTACGCGGCCGGTTGCGACATCGCCCGCAACCCGGACATCACCGCGGTGTTCGTCGCCAACGACCAGATGGCGCTCGGGGTCGTCAAAGCCCTCTCCGAATACGGGGTGAGGGTGCCGGAGGACGTCAGCGTCGTCGGCTTCGACGACGTGCCGGAGGCGCGGTACTACCGGCCGGCGCTGACCACCGTCCGCCTCGACTTCGAGGAGGTCGGGCGCCTCGCTGTCGACCGCATCCTGCACCTGATGCGCGGCGGTCATGCCGACGCGCTGCCCAGGGTGCTCCCGGAGCTGGTCGTGCGCCAGAGCACGGCGCCGCCCTCCCAGACGCCGCGAACCATCCAGCAACACCTGAGATAGCCATCAACACCTGAGAGAGAAAGCGAAGCGCATGACCATCAAACAACTCGGACGCACGGGACTCACCGTCTCCGACATCTGCG
This sequence comes from Leifsonia sp. NCR5, assembly GCF_002105485.1. Taxonomy (NCBI): domain Bacteria; kingdom Bacillati; phylum Actinomycetota; class Actinomycetes; order Micrococcales; family Microbacteriaceae; genus Leifsonia; species Leifsonia sp. NCR5. The sequence goes on along the minus strand of NZ_NCSR01000029.1, from coordinate 18,819 downwards.
TCGGGACCAGTGCCCTCGGCAGCTTCCCTGCGCAGTACGGCTACGAAGTGGACACGGAGACGGCCGTTGCGACCATCCGGCGGGTGTTCGACGGGCCGTTCACGTTCATCGACACCTCGAACGAGTACGGCGGCGGCGACAGCGAGAAGCGCATCGGGCAGGCGATCCGCGAGAACGGGGGAGTGCCGGACGGAGTGGTCGTGGCCACCAAGGTCGACCCCATCCCCGGGACCACCGACTTCTCCGGCGACCGGGTGCGCCGGTCGGTGGAGGAGAGCCTCGAACGTCTCGGCCTCGACCGGCTGCCGCTCGTCTACCTGCACGACCCGGAGAAGATCAGCTTCGAGGAGGGCGTCGCCCCCGGCGGTCCCCTCGAAGCGCTGATCGCGCTCCGTGACGAAGGCGTCATCGACTACCTCGGCGTCGCGGGAGGGCCGATCGACCTCGAGCTGCAGTACCTCGCGACGGAGGCGTTCGACGCCGTCATCAGCCACAACCGCTTCACGCTGGTCGACCAGTCGGCCGAGCCGCTGCTCGACGACGCCCAGGCCAGAGGCGTCGCGTTCGTCAATGCGGCTCCCTTCGGCGGCGGGATGCTGGTCAAGGGCCCGGATGCCGTGCCGACGTACTGCTACGCCCCCGTCAGCGACGAGGTGCTCCAGCGCGTGCGCACGATGGAGTCCCTGTGCGAGGCATACGGCGTGCCGCTCGCCGCGGCCGCCCTGCAGTTCTCCGTGCGCGACCCGCGCGTCACCTCCACGATCGTCGGGATGTCCGAGCCGAAGCGCGTCGAGCAGACCGCCCTGCTCGCCGCCACCGACATCCCCGCCGAGCTGTGGGACGCCCTTCTGCCCGTCGCACGCCTCGGCCGCTCCGGTGTGCTGGCGTAGCCGGCGCAACGCCGCCATCGAACCCCCGAAAGGAAAGGACACAGAATGACCACCATCAAGAACCCTGAGCCGGTCGACGTCGTGATCGTCGGCGCCGGCGCAGGAGGGGCGACGGCAGCCAAGGTGCTGACAGAAGCCGGCCTGCGCGTGGTGGGACTCGAACGAGGCCCGTGGCTGAAGCCGGAGCACGCATCCGGCGACGAGCTGAAGTACCTGAACCGCAACTTCATCTGGCAGGACCCGAAGCTCAAGCCCCGCACATACCGTCAGAACGACAGCGAGGAAGCTGTCATCACGAACTTCTCCGCGACCCCGCAGGTCGTGGGCGGCGGCACGACGCACTGGGGCGGCATGGTTCCCCGGATGACCGTCAACGACTTCCGCCTGCGCTCGCTGCACGGCGACGTCGAAGGGGCGAGGCTGGTGGACTGGCCGATCAGCTACGACGACCTCGAGCCGTACTACACGCGGGTCGAGTGGGAGTTCGGAACCTCGGGTCTCGGCGGCGCGAACCGCTGGGAGGGTCGCCGCACCCGCGACTACCCGACCAAGCCTGCGCCGCTCAGCCAGATCGGCCGCACCTTCGCGACCGCGATGAACAAGATGGGCCACAGCACGTTCCCGATGCCCCAGGGCATGGTCACCGAGCCGTACCGCGGTCGCAAGCCGTTCAGCGAGAACGGCTTCTGGCAGCAGTATCCCGACCCGGGCAGCGGCAAGTCGTCGACGCTGATCAGCTTCATCCCGGATGCGATCAACACCGGCCTCTACGACCTGCGGCCGGACTGCTACGTCAGCGAGATCCTGGTCGACAAGACCGGCAAGGCGACCGGTGTGCGCTACCAGGACGAGAACGGCAACGAGTTCGTGCAGAACGCGAAGGCCGTGATCGTCTGCGGCGGCGGGATCGAGACGCCCAGGCTCCTGCTCATGTCGAAGTCGGCGCTGTTCCCGGATGGGCTGGGCAACGGCAGCGGGCAGGTCGGCAAGAACGCGACCTTCCACCAGTACTCGTTCTCGGTCGGCCTGTTCGACAAGGAGCTGCACGACCCGCTCTACGGCTGGTCAGGGCACTACATGAACCTGTGCTCGTTCGACTTCTACGAGACGGACGAGTCGCGGGGGCACATCCTGGGCTCGCTGATCTTCCCGTCGATGCTCGGCCACCCCGTCAACTGGAGCTTCCCCGGCCGCCCCACCTGGGGTCAGGCGGCGAAGGACGCCGATCGGGACCTGTTCAACTACAGCATGAAGATCGGCATCCTGCTGCACGACCTCCCCGTCGAGTCCAACAGGGTCGACCTCGACCCGACGGTGAAGGACGCGTGGGGACTCCCGGTCGCCCGCATCACCCACACGCCGCACGCCAACGATTTCGCGCAGGAGAAGTGGCAGGTGAAGAAGAACGGCGAGATCCTGGAGGCGGCAGGCGCATCCAAGATCGTGCCGGTCAACATGGAGCGCATCACGGGGAACACCTCGCACGAGCTCGGCACGGCCCGCATGGGCGACGATCCGGCCACCTCGGTGGTCGACAGGTGGTGCCGGTCGCACGAGGTGCCGAACCTCTACGTGTTCGACGCCAGCTTCTTCCCGACGGCGACCGGCATCAACCCGGCACTGACGATCATGGCGAACGCCTGGCGGTGCGCCGACCGCATCATCGCCGTGGACCGTCATGGCTGGACCGACTGACCTCAACCACGATTTCAGAGGAGACAACGATAACTATGGGACAGGCAGAATGGGTCACCGTGCCGATCTCGACGCGCGATTCGAAGGGGCCGCTGTTCTTCACGGAGCACGAATGGGCGACTGTCGAGGCCGCCACTGCGCGCATCATTCCGACGGACCACCATCCAGGAGCGAGAGAAGCAGGCGTGGTCCGCTTCATCGATCGGATGCTGGCGGGGACGCAGTTCGTCTTCCCGGCAGCTGACGGCAACGGGTTCCTCCGGATGGAGGGGCTGGAGGAGAAGGCCTGGCAGGAGCGCATCGAGAGCCGCCGGACGTTCTACCGGGAGGGGATCGTCGAACTGGACGGCATCGCCACCGAGAAGTTCGGCGCCCCGTTCGTCGAGCTGGACGACGACCAGCAGGACACGGTGCTGGAGACCATCTCGCGCAAGGAGAAGCCGGCGAAGTTCGCCTTCGCGGACTCGGACGGGCAGGGGAGTGGGGGAGCGCCGGCCGGCAACCAGCCTGTCAACGAGGACTTCCTCGAGTTCTTCCCGCTTCTGGTGCTGAACACCAGGCAGGGTTTCTACGGCGACCCGGTCTACGGCGGGAACGACAACCGCGTCGGCTGGCGGGTCATCGGGTTCCCCGGCCCTCCGTCGCTCGCCGCGACGATGGACGGCAGCTACACGACGCTCGACTACATGATCCCGGAGGCCGAGTGGCCGTACGAGCAGCACCCCGCCGTGCTGCGCTACGGCAACCGCTGAGGCCCTGGCAAGGGATCCGGCAGGATCGCGAGCGGTCTGGCGCGCCTTTCCGGCGCCCGGCCGCTCGCGGTCGTACTCGCGGTCATAATGGGGGAATGATTTCCTCTTCCGTGCGTTCGCCGGGCGCCGGGGGCCGCCGGTGACGGAGCAGAACGAGGCGCCGCGCGCGGCGCGGATGGTCGATGTCGCCCGCCTCGCCGGGGTCTCGCAGCAGACCGTCTCGCGGGTGGTCAACGGCCACTCGAACGTCGCTCCCGAGATCCGCGAACGGGTCGAACGCGCCATCGCCCAGCTGCGCTACCGTCGCAACTCGGCGGCGCGCACCCTCGCGACCAGCAGGTCGATGAACCTCGGAGTGCTCAGCTACGCGCTGTCCGTGCACGGTCCGGCGCTGGCGTTGTTCGGCATCGCGGAGGAGGCGCGCAGGAGCGGCTACGCCACGAGTCTGGTGAGCCTCGCGAACGTGGACCGCGCGAGCATCGAGGCGGGCCTCGACTCCCTCGTCGACGACGGCGTGGATGCGATCGTGGTGCTGGCGCCGATGACCGCCGCCGTCGAGGTGCTGCACCGGCTCGACGCGGATGTGCCCGTGGTGCGGTTCGAGCAGGGCTCGCCCGCCGGGCCGTCCACCGTGTCCGTCGACGAGACGCTCGGCGCCCAGCTGGCCACCAGACACCTGCTCGACCTCGGTCACGAGACCGTCCACTTCGTCGGAGGGCCGGACGGCTGGATGGCGTCGGATGCGCGCCGCCGCGGCTGGCAGACCGAGCTCGCCCTCGCCGGCCGGGTGACGCCGCCCGAGTTCACGTCCCCGGACTGGTCGGCGGAGTCCGGCTACCGGGCTGGGGTCAGGATCGCTGCTGACCGCTCGATCACCGCCGTCCTCGCGATCAACGACGCGATGGCCCTCGGCCTGATCAAGGCGCTCCACGACAACGGGGTCTCGGTGCCCGGAGACGTGAGCGTCGTCGGCTTCGACGACCGCGACGAGTCCCCGTACTTCCTGCCGGCGCTGACCACTGTGCGGCTCGACTTCACCGAGGTGGGCCGTCGGGCCGTCGAGAGCGTGCTCCGCTCGCTGCGGGGAGAGGCGCCGGAAACCATCCCGCTCATCCAGCCGGAGCTCAAGGTGCGCGACAGCACGGCGCCGCTGACGCGTTGCGTCGCTGACTCAGCGCGTGGTGTCTGAGCCGGTGAGTGCCCTGGCGCTCCGGATGAAGGAGGCGGCGAGCGCGTCGGCGTCGTCCAGGTAGCCGGCGACCATCGCGCCGTCGCGGATGAGCATGAGGTCGTCGGCCGTCCCGCGCGGGTCGCTCAGGCCGAGCGGCTGCACGATCTCGCCGAACGTCGCCTTGCACCAGGCACGGTGGGTGTCGACCTCGATGCGGACCTGGCTCGTCGCATCCGGGTACTCGGCGGCCGCGTTGATGAACGGGCAGCCGCGGAAGCCCTGCTCGCACGCCATCGAGCCCAGCTGCTCGGCGATCAGCTGGAACACCCGGTCTGCGCTGCCGCCGGCGGCGGCGATGGCGCCGGTGATGCCGTCGCGTTCCAGCTGCGCCCTGCGCTGCAGGTGCGCGACCACGAGGTCGTCCTTGCTCTTGAAATGACGGTAGAAGGTGACCTTCGTCGTCCCGGCGCGCTCGATGACCTTGTCGACGCTGACCGCGCGGAGACCTTCTGCGTAGAACAGTTCGGTCGCCGCCTCGATGAGTCGCTCCCGCATCGACGATTTCACGCTCCCGATCATAGGTGTTCTCCTCACGTGCTCTTGCGCGCCCGGCATTCGGTGGCTACGGTTACTCCATGTAGAGTGACTAGTCATTCTACATGACATCCCTCTCGGAAGAACGGAACCAGAATGACCACGACAACACCGGATGCGCCGCCAGCATCCATCGCCGCCTCGCTTCGCCGCCTCTACTTCGTCCGCTTCGGCTTCGCCATCGTGTGGGCGATCATCGTCGGGCTCAGTGCGGCGAGCATCACGCCACTGAGCGCGACGCTCCTCGCGATCTATCCGGTGTTCGACCTGGTCGCGGCCGTCGTCGACCACCGGGCGTCGCGGGCGACGCGGCCGGCAGGGCTGCTGTACGTGAACATGGCGTTGAGCGCGCTCGCCGCTGTCGGGCTCATCGTCGCCGTCATGTCCGGCCGGTCCGCTGTCCTGCTCGTCTGGGGCCTCTGGGCGGTGACGGCGGGCGCGGTCCAGCTGATCGTCGGGCTCTCCCGTCGCAGCCTCGGTGGTCAGTGGCCGATGATCCTGAGCGGCGGGATCTCCGTGCTCGCCGGCGTCGCCTTCGCGGTGCAGTCCGGAAGTGCGGCTGCATCGCTCGTCGGACTGGCGGGATACGCGACACTGGGAGGCATCTTCTTCCTGGTCTCCGCCATCCGACTGAACCGCACGGCCACGGGCACCGCCCGCTGACCATCCACGCATTGCACGATCAGCGAACACCGAACAACACAAGGAGAAACACAATGTCCACGAAGATCACCATCATCATCGACAACCCGACCGACCCTGCCGCCTTCGAGGCGGCGTACCAGGAGCTGGAGGGAGTCGCCCGCCGGCTCCCCGGGCTGCGCCGGCTCGAGGCGGCGAAGGTCTGGCCGAAGGAGGACGGCACTCCGACGCCCGCGCACCGGACGCTCGACCTGTACTTCGACAGCTACGAGGACGCGTCGGCCGCCGTCGCCACGCCGGCCGCCGGGGAGTTCTTCCAGCGTCTGGGCGGAACCGGCACGACGTTCACCGGCCTGTTCTCGGAGATCTCGGCAGCCTGAGCGGAGCGCGCGGCGCCGGTTGGCCGGGTGATCGGGGTCGGCCGGGATCACCCGGCCGATCCGGCGGCGTTGACGCGCAGTCCGTCGAGCAGCAGCCGGACCATCGCGTTCGGGCTGCCGTCCGCGGACGGCGCCCGGTGGCTGAGGTCTCCGACCGCTTGCAGCAGGCCGAGTGCGTCGACGCCGGAGCGCACCTCCCCGGCCGCCTCCGCGACGTCGAGCAGCGACCGGATGGCCGGACCGAGCTTCGCTGCGAAGTAGTCGGGGAGCGCGTCGAACGCGGGGTCTCCTGAGCGGAGAGCGGCGGAGAGGCCCTGCTTCGTCGCGACGAACCGGGTGAACCGCGAGATCCAGAGTTCGAGCGCTTCGCCGGGCGCGTGGGTCGCCAGCAGGTCGGCGGCCGCCGCGGCGGTGCCGTCGATCTCCGTGGTGAACACGGCGGCGACGAGCTCGGACCTGGTGGGGAAGTGGCGGTACATCGTCCCGACGCCGACCTTGGCCGCCGCTGCGATCTCGCGCGCCGGCGCGTCGACGCCGGAGCGCGCGAAGACGTCGCGGGCGGCCGCGAGCAGCGCTTCCTGGTTCTTGCGTGCGTCGGCCCGTGCGGGGCGTTGAGCGTCGGCGTCGGTAGCCACGGCGAGGTCCTCTTGCGTAAACGGAACAGTGTTCCGTATAGTGGTCAGCATATGCGGAACGTCGTTCCGTATAGCGATCCTACAGGAGGACCCCATGCAGTACCGCACTCTCGGCCGCACCGGAATCAAGGTCACGCCGTACGCCCTCGGCGCCATGATGCTCGGCTCGTTCGGCAACCCCGACCGTCAGGAGGGCATCCGGATCATCCACAGGGCCCTCGACGCCGGCATCAACTTCGTCGACACCGCCGACCGCTACGGGGACTCGGAGGAGGTGGTCGGAGAGGCGCTCGCCGGCCGACGGGACGATGTCGTGCTCGCCACCAAGTTCTGGGGGCCGGTGGACGACGACATCAACCACAGGGGCGCATCCCGTCGCTGGATCATGCAGGCGGTCGAGCGCTCGCTCCGCAACCTGCGCACCGACCACATCGACCTCTACCAGCTGCACCGCCCAGACCCGGACACCGACATCGACGAGACCCTCTCCGCGCTCACCGACCTGGTGCGTCAGGGCAAAGTGCGGGCGATCGGCACGTCGTCGATGCGCGGCTCCGAGATCGTCGAGGCGCAGTGGATGTCCGAGCACCGCGGCTTCGAGCGCTTCCGCACCGAGCAGCCGAACTACTCGATCCTCGACCGCGAGATCGAGCGCGAAATCCTCCCGGTGGCCCAGCGCTACGGCATGGGAACCCTCGTCTACAGCCCGCTCGCCGGCGGAGCACTGACCGGCAAATACCGCGCAGGCCAGGCGAACGACAACTTCCGCGCGAGCACCGGGATGCGGCACTTCCACGACGAACGCCGCCTCGCCGCGATCGAGCAGCTGATCGCCCTGTCCGACGAGGTCGGCATCCCACTGACCCACCTGGCGATGGCGTTCGTGATCGCGCATCCGGGTGTCACATCGGCGATCGCGGGCCCCCGCACGATGGAGCAGCTGGAGGACACGCTCGCCGGCTCGGAGGTCACCCTGTCCGACGAGATCCTCGACCGCATCGACGCCATCGTCCCGCCGGGAGAGAGCATCGGCGCGATGGACATGGTCTACCGCGGGCCGGAGGTAGCCGACGCGCGGCTGCGCCGCCGCGGTGCGGAGGACCGGGCGGCGGGGTGAAGAAATGGCGGAGAATGGGGGATTCGAACCCCCGAGGGCTTGCACCCAACACGCTTTCCAAGCGTGCGCCATAGGCCACTAGGCGAATTCTCCTGAGGCGGTGTCACTCCCGGAGGAGCAACGGCCACGAAGTATCCTACCGGGTCCGCGGGGGTGCTCGGTGCCAACACCTCTCAGTCTGACCCGCTACACTGGTTCCCGGCTCCTCACGTGGCGCCATCCAGGCCAACTCCCCCAGGGCGGAAACGCAGCAAGGGTAACCGGGCTCTGGCGGGTGCGTGAGGGGTCTTTTTCTTTGCCGTCGGTCAGGTTGTTCCGCGTACAGTTGAGCAGAGCACAGGCGCTCTTCTACACTCTGTAGAAGAGCGGTCGAGATCCGCCGATTGAGTGAGGTGCTGGATGACCGGGCCATTGAGCGAGTTGGCGTCCGAAGCGTATGTCTTCGGTTTTCCGCTGGTCTTCAACGGGGAGCAGATCCTCCGCCTCACGACCACGGGGATCGGATCGCTTCCCCCAGCGTCGTTCAACTCGTTCAGTCACGCGCGTTCGCTGGCGGATCCGCGTGACACCTTCGTCTCCATCAACAACGACACCGTCTACTCGATCGCCCCCGTCGATCTGAGTGTCGGGCCGATCCTGCTGAGCGTTCCGGATGCGGGCGACCGCTACTACGTGCTGCAGTTCGTGGATGCGTGGACCAACAACTTCGCATACGTCGGCACCAGGGCGACCGGCAACGGCCGGGGCGACTTCCTGCTCGTGCCGCCGGAGTGGGAGGGCGGCCCGGAGGGCGACGGTGTCACCGTCATCCGCTTCCCGACCCGCATCGCCACGATCGTCGGCCGGTGGGCCTGCGACGGCGAGGAAGACCTGGCGGCCGTCGAGGAGTTGCAGAACTCGCTCGCGCTGACGCCCATCCGGAAGTCGCTCACGCCTCCGCAGGGCATGCCGGTCGTCGCCGGCGGTCTGGGCGAGGCGCTCGACTTCTTCGAGCGGTTCCGGACCTGGGCCATCGCCTTCCCGCCCGCCGAGCGCGACAGGGCGGCTCTGGATTCGTACAGCGTGCTCGGGCTGACCAGTGCGTACACGCTGGCCGAAGCGCCGGAGGAGGTGCGCCAGGCGTTGGAGGCCGGGTACGCCGCCGGCAAGCAGGCCCTCGAGATGGCTGTGCGGACCGGCGACGGTCCCGTCGTCAACAACTGGCAGGTCAACCTGCACATCTTCGACTACAACATCGACTTCTTCGAGGTCGGGGCGCTCGACGATCCTGCCTGGAAGCACACGGATGCGAAGACCAGGTATGCGACGCGGGCCGCAGCAGCGCTCGGCGGGCTCTGGGGCAACCACGGCTACGAGGCCGCGTACTTCTTCACCTATCTCGATGCAGCAGGGGATGCGCTCACCGGAGAGCACACGTACACCCTGCGCCTGCATCCGACGCCGCCGGTGCGCGCGTTCTGGTCCATCACCATGTACGACCTCCCGAACTTCTACCTCGTCGAGAACGAGGCGGCGCGGTATTCGATCGGGGACAGGACGCGAGGGATCGTGTACGACGACGACGGAGGCTTGACCATCACCATGAGCACGACCAGACCCACCGACCCGACGGCAGCCGCCAACTGGCTGCCGACGCCGCAGGGCGCGTTCCGGCCCATCATGCGCCTCTACGCGCCCGAGCAGATCCTGCTCGACGGCGGATACGAGGTCCCGGCGATCGAGCGGGTCGACTGAGTCGTGGCGCGTTCCCTCTACATCACCTCCGCCGAAGGTCACACCGGCAAGTCCACCGTCGCCCTCGGCGTGCTCGAAGCGCTCCGCCGTGCCGTCGGCAGGGTGGGCGTCTTCCGTCCGATCGCGCGCTCGACCTCCGAGCGCGACTACGTGCTCGAACTGCTGCTGCAGCGGGAGACGGCCGACATCGACTACGAGGAGGCCATCGGCGTCACGTACGACGATGTGCACCTGGATGCGGATGCCGCTCTCTCCGAGATCGTCCGCCGGTTCCGGGCGGTCGAGTCCCGCTGCGACACGGTCGTCATCCTGGGCTCCGACTACACCGACGTCGGCAGCCCGACCGAGCTGCGCTACAACGCGCGCATCGCCGCCAACCTGGGCGCTCCCGTGCTGCTGGTCCTCGGCGGGCGCATCGGACAGGGGCTGGGCGAGCGGCTCGGCCAGGCGGAGCCGCGCACCGCGGAAGACCTCAAGCAGCTCACCGAACTGGCGGTCGCCGAGCTGAGGGACGAGCACGTCGCGCTCCTCGGCGTCATCGCCAACCGCGCAGACCCGGACGACCTCGACGCGGTCGTCCACGCCGTGCAGTCGGCCGTCGGTGAGACGCCGAACGGCGATACGGCCCCGGTCTGGGCGATCCCGGAGGACCCGTTCCTCGTCGCCCCGAGCATGCGCTCGATCATGGAGGCGACCGGATCCACCCTCATCGCGGGCGACGAGTCGCTGCTCGCGCGCGAGGCGCTCGGCGTCGTCGTGGCCGGGATGTCGATGAACAACGTGCTCCCTCGCCTGATCGAGGGTGCGGTGGTAGTCGTGCCCGCCGACCGGACTGAGGTGCTGCTCGCGGTGCTGATGGCGAACGCATCCGGCACGTTCCCGTCCATCGCCGGCATCGTCCTCAACGGTGGGTTCGAGCTGCCGGAGCCGATCGAGCGGCTGCTGGCCGGCCTGCGCTCTCCGCTGCCGATCGTGGAGACCGACCTCGGCACCTACGACACGGTCGTGCGCATCACGCACGCCCGCGGCAGGCTCGCCGCGGACTCGCAGCGCAAGTACGACACCGCGCAGGCGCTGTTCGAGCGTCACGTCGACGCGGACGCCCTGCTCAAGCGGCTCGACGTCAGCCCACGGGATGTGGTCACCCCGCTCATGTTCGAGTACGACCTGCTGGAGCGCGCGAGGGCGGCGGACAAGCACATCGTGCTTCCGGAGGGCGAGGACGACCGCATCCTGCGCGCTGCGGCGACGCTGCTCGCCCGCGGGGTCGCACGTCTCACCATCCTCGGGGAGCCGTTCGAGGTGCGCGCGAGGTCGATCGAGCTCGGTGTCGACATCTCCGGTGCGGAAGTGCTCAGCCCGTTCGACGACGTGCTTCGCCTGCGGTTCGCCACGGAGTACGCGCGGCTCAGGGCGCACAAGGGCATCACCGTCGAACAGGCCTCTGACACGGTCACCGATCCGTCGTACTTCGGCACGATGATGGTGCACCTCGGCCTCGCGGACGGGATGGTGTCCGGGGCGGCGCACACGACGGCGCACACGATCCGCCCGGCGTTCGAGATCATCAAGACCCGCCCGGAGGTGTCCGTGGTGTCGAGCGTCTTCCTGATGGCGCTCGCCGACCGGGTGCTCGTCTACGGCGACTGCGCGGTGATCCCGGATCCGACGGCCGAGCAGCTGGCGGACATCGCGATCTCGTCCGCGGAGACGGCGGAGCAGTTCGGCATCGAGCCGCGCGTGGCGATGCTGTCGTACTCGACCGGGGAGTCCGGGTCCGGCGCCGACGTCGACAAGGTGCGCGCCGCAACGGCGCTCGTGCACGAGCGGGCTCCCGAGCTCGCCGTGGACGGCCCCATCCAGTACGACGCGGCCGCCGATGCGGCGGTCGGCGCGGCGAAACTGCCGGGCTCGGCCGTGGCGGGACGGGCGACCGTGTTCATCTTCCCGGACCTCAACACGGGCAACAACACCTACAAGGCGGTGCAGCGGAGCGCGGGCGCCGTGGCGATCGGGCCGGTGCTGCAGGGACTCAGGAAGCCGATCAACGACCTCTCCCGCGGCGCGCTCGTCGACGACATCGTCAACACCGTCGCCATCACCGCGATCCAGGCAGGTCTCTCATGAGCGCCGTCCTCGTCGTCAACAGCGGCTCGTCGTCGTTCAAGTACCAGCTGATCGACCTCGACACCGAGCGTCCTCTCGCGAGCGGGCTGGTGGAGCGGATCGGCGAACGGTCCGGCCACACCATCCATCGCGGCCCGAACGGGACGAGCGAGCGGAGCCTGGAGATCCCGGATCACACCGCCGGGTTCCAGGCGATGATCGACGCGTTCGAGGCCGACGGCCCGAGCCTCGCCGAACATCCACCTGTCGCGGTCGGCCACCGCGTGGTGCACGGCGGGAAGCGGTTCTTCGAGCCGACCATCGTCACGCCGCTGGTCGAGATCAACATCGAAGACCTCGCCGACCTCGCCCCGCTGCACAACCCGGCCAACCTGCAGGGCATCCGCGCTGCGGAGAAGGCGTTCCCGGATGTGCCGCACGTTGCCGTCTTCGACACCGCCTTCCACCAGACGCTGCCGCCGGAGGCGTACACGTACGCCATCGACGCCGCGCTCGCCGAGCGGCACCGTGTTCGCCGGTACGGCTTCCACGGCACCTCCCACAAATACGTGTCGGAGGCCGCCGCGGAGTTCCTCGGGCGTCCGCTGGCCGACCTGAAGCAGATCGTCCTGCACCTCGGCAACGGGGCGTCCGCCTGCGCGATCGACGGCGGACGCTCGGTCGACACGTCGATGGGACTCACGCCGCTGGAAGGGCTGGTGATGGGCACCCGCTCCGGCGACCTCGACCCGGCCGTCCTCATCCATCTGGCCAGGAGGGCGAACCTCGACATCGACGGCCTCGACGAGCTGCTGAACCGCAAGAGCGGTCTGCTCGGGCTGTCCGGCACCGGCGACATGCGGGATGTGCGGCGCGCGGCGAACGACGGAGACGAGGCGGCGCAGCTCGCCCTCGCGACGACCGTGCACCGGCTGAAGCACTACATCGGCGCGTACACCGCACTGCTCGGCGGGCTCGACGTCCTGACCTTCACCGCGGGCATCGGCGAGAACGACGCAGCGCTCCGGGCGGATGCGCTGGCCGGGCTCGAGGGGCTGGGCATCGTGCTCGATCCAGAGCGCAACGCCAGCCCGTCGTCGGAAGCGCGGGTCATCTCGGCGGACGGCTCTCCGGTGACCGTGCTGGTCGTGCCGACGGACGAAGAGCTGGAGATCGCCCGCCAGACCGTGCAAGCGATCGGGCAGAGCGCGACGGGGGCCTCCGCCGCCGGGTGACCGGCGACCGGCTGCGGTGGTGACATGCGCGCGCGGAACGGCACGGGGCGGCGATGGCTCGCCGCCCGCCGCTCCGCTGTGTTCGCCGCCGTGTGCTCGCTGCTGCTCGCGGCGACAGCGCTCACCGGATGCACGTCGACGGTCGTCCAGGGAGGGCCGCGCTTCGTCACGCCTCCGCTCATCCGGTACACATCGGTCCTCTGGCCGGTTCCGCTCGAACTCGTCGGGGCCGAGCCGGGGAGCCGCCTGCGGCTGGAGGCGAGGATGAGCACACCGCGTGGGCTCTGGAACTCGTCGGCGACATACACGGTCCCCGCCTCCGGCACGCTCGACCTCGCCGCGGCGCGGCCCCAGCTCTCCCGGTTCGCCGAGCCGGACTCCGCCGGACTGTTCTGGTCGCTGCGCGGCCCGCAGCTGGGCGAGGAGGCGCTCGCCGAACAGTGGATGCGCGAGACGTCCCCCGTCACGGTCACCGCGTTCGACGGCAGCAGGCCGATCGCCGCCCGCACCTTCCGCCTGCAGGGGATCGGGGCGGGCATCCGCACCAGTGGCGTCTTCACCAGGGACCTGCTCGCGGCGACGGCGGCCAGGGAGGGTGGAACGGCACCGCGCATCCCGCAGCAGACGCACGAGGATGTGCAGGTGGGCACGTTCTACAGCGCGCGCTCGATCGAGCGGCCGCGCACCCCGGCCGTCGTGGTGTTCGACGACCAGGCTCCCGGCGCATCCGGGGACTTCGTCGGCCCGCTGCTGACGCTGTTCGGCGCATCGGTGTTCGTGGTCCCTGTCACACAGTCGGCCGACGGCGTGCGCCTGACCTCGATCCTCGATGCCGACACGGTCGGCGCCGTGCTCGACTGGCTCGACCAACGGCAGGACGTGGACGGGCGGCAGGTGTTCGTCTACGGCACCGGCCCGTCGGAGCAGCTGGCGCTGTGGACGGCCGCGCGGTTCTCCTGGCGGCTCGCCGGAGTGTTCGCCTCCGGGGGAGCGACGGCGCTGCTCTGCCTGCCGTCGAGCGCGGTCGGCCCGGTGTTCGAGAACGGCAGGCCGGCGGGCTGCCGCGTGGACCCGTCCGTCATCGACGCGCAGGCGGTGCCCGCTCTCTCGCTCGTCCGTGGGCCGCTGGTGCTCGGCTGTTCGGAGCGCGACGAGACGCTCCGGTCGTCCTGCGCCTGGCTCGGCGCCGCGATGGCCACCAGGGGCACGCGGGCGGGCGACGTCGTGCTCCGCGAGAGCACAGCATCGCACGCGACGATGGTGCCTCCCGGGCTGCCGATCGCCATCCCGGACGGACCGAGCGGGCAGCAGACCGAGCGCGCCAGGATCGCGTTCTGGAACGCCGTGCTGAACGCGCTGCTGAGGGCGGGTCGCTCGTGAGAGGCCGTCGATGGTCGCGCGCCGCCGCGCTGGTCGCCGGCCTGCTGGTCGCCGCCGTGCTGACCGGATGCGGTGGGGCGCCGCGCTCGCTCGGCCCGCGATTCGTGGTCGACCTCCTGCATCCGGGAGTCACCGACCCCGTGCTCGTCTCGCTGGTCGGACTGCGGCCGGGAGGGGATGCGGTGCTCACGGCGACGGCGCACACCGCATCCGGCACCTGGGCGTCGCGGGCGGTCTACGTCGTTCCGCCGAACGGCGTGATCGCGCTCTGGCGGGCGAAGCCGATCCTCGCGCCGTACCCTGCACCGGATCCCGCCGCCCTGTTCTGGAGCATGACCGGCCCTCCCGTGAGCCAGAGCGAGCTGGAGCAGACCTGGGCGGGGAACGACATCGACATCACGCTCGCGGCCGACCAGGACGGCAGGGAGGTCGCCTCCACGATCCTGCACCGCACCGGCTTCAACACCGCGACGGCGCCGCGCGACGTGTTCGCACGAGACCTCCTGAGCCCGAGCGAACGGGACGAAGCCGGCGCGGACTTCGACAGGAGGATCGGGACCTTCGTCACGCCGCTGCCCGACCCGACGCAGCCCCGCCCCGCGGTGATCGTCGTGGACGGCGACGACGGAGGCGGCTCAGGGAGGTTCGTCGCCGGGCAGCTCGCGGCGAACGGGTTCCCCGCCTTCATCCTCCCGTCGTTCGGCCCGACGGGGCAGATCCCGGGGTCGTCGGCGCTCAGCGTCGAGTCGTTCGACGCTGCGCGTGCCTGGCTCGCCGAGCAGCCGGAGGTCGATCCGTCCCGCATCTTCGTCTGGGGCAGCTGGCGGGCGGCCCCGCTCGCCCTCTGGTTCGCGGCGAACGAGCCGTACGCGGTCTACGGCGCCATCGCGGCGAGCGGTCCGACCGCTCTGCTCTGCACGGCCTCGGGGGGAGCGTCGCCGCTGACCAGCGGGGGAGATCCTGTGCCGTGCGAGAGCCAGGTGCGGACGATCGCGGACACCCCGGCCCTGCGGCTGGACCGCATCCCCGGCCCGGTGGTGCTCGCCTGCGGCACGGCGGACGAGATCCTGTCGAACGCGTGCGAGTGGCTGACGGCGGCGGAGCAGGCGCGGGGCGAGAGGACGGGCGACGTCCTGCTGCGCGCCGTCGGGGCAGGGCACGCGATCAGCACGCCGCCGCTCGTGCCCGTCGGGCTGCCGGAGTCGTCTCCAACGCTCGCGCAGGCGACCGAGCAGGCGCGGGCCGCTTTCTGGCGGGATGCGCTGGCGACGCTGGAGAGGGCGGTGCGGTGATGGTCGGGGGAGTGGTGCGGAGGGCCGAGTCGGGCGGGTTCGGCCGGAGGATCGCCGCTGTCGTGGCCGTGCTCGCCGCTGTCGCCGTCGCGCTCACCGGATGCGCCCAACCCGACGCCGGTGCGGAACGCGAAGGCCCGCGGTTCGTCCTGAACAGGAATCCAAGCCCAGTCTGGCAACCCATCGGCATCCGGCTGACCGCCCTCCCTCCCGGCCAGCGCGTGACCATCACGGCGACGGTCCGCGACGGCGCGCTCTGGTCCTCGCACGCCGACTATCTCGTGCCGGCGAGCGGCACCGTCGACCTCGACAGGCAGGCGCCGGTCGACGCACCCTTCGCCGGGGCGGACGGGATGGGGCTGTTCTGGTCGCTGCGCAGCGCATCCGGGGCGCCGGCATCGTTGAGCGAGACCTGGGGGGCAACCACGCAGCGGGTGGTGCTGGCGGCGGCGGTCGGCGGGCGCAGGGTCGCCCAGACCTCGGTGGAGCGGATCGGCCTCGCGTCCGGGGCGGTGTCGCACGCGGTCTTCGACGACGGCATCTCGGGAGACTACTTCGAGCCGACGGCGGGCGATTCCGCGCTGCGCCCGGCCATCATCGTCTTCGACGGGACGGACAACGGCACCCCGACGGGCGTCCTCGCGGCGTCACAGCTCGCGGCGAACGGCTACCCGGCGCTTGCACTGTCCACCTTCGGCTCCGCCGGGCAGCTCGATCCGTCGCACACGTTCCCGGCGGAGCGCTTCCTGTCCGCGCTCGCCTGGCTGCGCTCCCAGCCGGGCGTCGACCGGCAGCGGATCTTCACGTTCGGAACCTCCCGGGGTGCGCAGCTCGCGCTCTGGACGGCGGTGGCGTATCCGGGCCTGGTCTACGGCGCCATCGCCCCGGGAGGCACGACCGGCCTGATCTGCAACTCTCCCGTGCCCAACCCGGCGGTGACGGTCGGCGGGAGCTGGGTGCCGTGCGCCTCCGGCACGCGGGACACCAGCAGCGCGAACGTGCTGAAGCTGTCCCGCATCCCGGGCCCGATCGTGCTCGGCTGCGCGGGCCGCGACGAACAGCTCGACAACGGATGCGCGTGGATGGACGCCGGGATCACCGCACGTGGCGACAGGATCGGCGACGTCTACGTGCGCGCCCCGGATGCGACGCACCTCTTCTATGCGCCGCCGTACACCCCGCTGTACCTGCCGGCCGCTCCGTATGCGCAGCCGACGGAGAACGCCAGGGTGCGGCTCTGGAACGGCATCCTGGAGGCGCTCTCCGAGCCGTCGAGCGTGCCGGGGAGGTGATCGCGCCACCGGCCTGATCCCGCTGCGATCCTCCGGTCCGAATGTCAGCGGCGGCAAGTACCATGATGGGGTGGTTACCGCACTGTATCGCCGCTATCGGCCAGACACCTTCGCCGAGATGATCGGGCAGTCGCAGGTGACCGAACCGCTGATGACGGCGCTGCGCACCAACCGGGTCAATCACGCATACCTGTTCAGCGGTCCGCGCGGCTGTGGCAAGACCACGTCGGCGCGCATCCTGGCCAGGTGCCTCAACTGCGCGGAGGGTCCGACCGACACCCCGTGCGGCAAGTGCTCGAGCTGCATCGAGCTGAGCCGCGACGGCGGAGGTTCGCTCGACGTGGTCGAGATCGACGCCGCGAGCCACAACGGCGTCGACGACGCGCGCGACATCCGGGAGCGCGCCATCTTCGCTCCCGCCCGCGACCGCTACAAGATCTTCATCCTCGACGAGGCGCACATGGTCACCCCGCAGGGCTTCAACGCTCTGCTGAAGATCGTCGAGGAGCCGCCGGAGCACGTGAAGTTCATCTTCGCGACCACCGAGCCGGAGAAGGTGATCGGCACCATCCGGTCGCGCACCCACCACTACCCGTTCCGGCTCGTGCCGCCCGCGCAGATGCTCGACTACGTGCAGAGCCTGTGCGACAGCGAGGGCGTGCAGGTCGCACCCGGCGTGCTCCCGCTCGTCGTGCGCGCCGGCGGCGGTTCGCCGCGCGACACCCTCTCCCTGCTCGACCAGCTGATGGCGGGCTCCGACGAGAAGTCGGTCGAGTATGAGCGCGCCGTCGCCCTGCTCGGCTACACGCACGCCGCCCTGCTCGACGAGGTGGTCGACGCCATCGCAGCACGGGATGCCGCCGGTGCGTTCGGCGCCATCGACCGCGTCGTGCAGACCGGCCAAGACCCCCGCCGCTTCGTCGAAGACCTCCTCGAACGCCTCCGCGACCTCATCGTCGTCTCCGCGACCAGCGCGGAAGGCGCGGCCGCCGTGCTGCGCGGCATCCCGCAGGACGAGCTCGACCGGATGGCGGTCCAGGCGATGAAGTTCGGCGCGGCAGAGCTCTCGCGCTCGGCCGACATCGTCAACGCCGCCCTCACCGAGATGACCGGCGCGACCTCGCCGCGCCTGCACCTGGAACTGATGATCGCCCGCGTGCTCGTCCCGTCGAGCGACGAGAGCGAGCGCGGCGCGCTCGCCCGCGTCGAGCGGCTGGAGCGCAGGGTCGGCGTGAGCGACGCGACGGGTGGCGGTGGTGCGGCTGGTGCCGCTGGGGCTCCGGCGGCGTACGAGCCTGCGGCGGTGCCGCGGGTTGCGCCTGCTGCCGCTCCGGTTGCGGCGGCGCCTGCTGCTGCCGCACCCGCACCTGCGCCTGCTGCTGCACCCGTGCCTGCTGCGGCGGCCTCTGCGTCCACGGGCGAGACGCCTGCGGCGGCTGCGAAGCCTGCATCGGTGGATGCGCCTGTCGCTGCGGGCGGTGCCGGCGCTGACTCAGCGCCCGCCGCTTCGGTCACCGCGCCTGCCGCCGAAAAGGTCGCTCCATCCGCTGCATCCGCTGCATCCGCCGCAGCCCGCGCCGCTGCTCCGGTCGGTCCCGTCACGACCCAGCAGGTCAAGGACGCGTGGCCGCAGATCCTCGACGCCGTGCAGCGCGCGAAGCGCAGCGCGTGGATGGTCGTGTTCACCGCGCAGGTCCGTTCTCTCAACGACGACGTCCTCACCCTGTCGTTCCCGAGCGACAACGACGTGGCGAGCTTCAAGCAGCAGCAGGGCACGGACACGAAGGGCGTGAGCGAGTACCTCCGCCAGGCCATCGTCGACATCCTCGGAATCCGGGTGAAGTTCATCGCCAGGGCCGACGGCGCCCAGAGCGGCGGCCCCGGCCCCTCCGGCGGAACCCGCC